>JAFAHO010000423.1 GCA_019237205.1 Hyphomicrobiales bacterium | reverse complement strand
TGGCGCGCTAGGCCATCGGGGCGATAGCTGCGGCGTACAGAGCGTCCGACCTTCGCCTGAAGTTCCGCCTCGGTCGGCGGATAGCCGGAGCCGCCGACCAAATGGAAGAACTCAATCATACGCCGGATGGCCATCGACTGGCTGCGCGGGCGTGGCCGAATGAGAGCGAGCAGCACGTTGCCCTTCGGTCCGGGCAAAGCACGATCACCGCTTGTCGACATGATCGAGGTCAGGCTCTTGACACGTTCTGGATGCTCGATAGCGGCGATCTGTGCGATCATTCCGCCCATCGACGCGCCGACCACGTGCGCTTTGGCGATCCCGAGCCCGTCGAGAAGACCCACCGTGTCGGCCGCCATGTCGTCGAGCGTATAGGGCGGGCGGACAGGCAGACGAAAAAGGGCGCGCATCATCATCGCTCTTGTCGCAAGTCTGCCAGCCGAGGGAATGCGGCTCGAGAGGCCAGCGTCACGGTTGTCGAAGCGAATGATGCGGAAGCCGCGCGCCGCAAGTCCCTCGCAAAATGAGTTCGGCCAGGCGACAAGCTGCATGCCGAGACCCATGATCAGGAGAATGACCGGCGCGTCGAGCGGGCCGAACTCTTCGTACTCGACGGTTATGCCGTTCGCCCGGACGGCGGTCATCGACCGCCACCTTTGTCCGATGGTGAGGCGGCAGCGCGCCAGGCGTTACCGATCCGATCCCAGCCGCGGCTGATCACCATTCCGCCAATTCCGCGCACAAGCGCGCGTGGCATGAGCGGCGTTCCGCTCGCGATAAGCTTGTTGGCGACGCCGGGAACGCAGATCGTCTCGCCCGCGAGGCATGCGGCGCACCCTTGCTCAGCGACCGCCGCCGGGGACATGACCATGATCGAGGGCGCCGCTTTGCCAAGCCGGGAGCCGCGCATCATCGAGGTGTCGGTGAACCCTGGGCACAAAGCCGTCGCCGTCACGCCGGAGCCGCGCAATTCTTCCGAGAGCGACTCGGTCAGCGACAGAACATAGGCTTTGGCCGCCGCGTAGGCCGCCAACCGCGGGACCGGCATGAACGCGCTGGTCGAGGCGACGTTCAAAATGCGGCCGCCGCGACGCTGCAGCATCAAGGGAAGAAACAGACGCGTCAACGCTGTCAGCGCAACGACGTTAATTTGCAACAGTCGCAGATGCTCCTCAAGCGGAATGCTGGAGAATTCACCCTCAAACAGAACGCCGGCGTTATTGACGAGGATATCGACCGAAATGCCCTTGCTGGTCAGGCCCTCGAATATAGCCTCCGCCGCTCCGGCTACACTGAGATCGGCAGGGATCGTTTTGACGTTGACCGCTTTCGTCATGATGAGTTCTCGCGCCAGCTCGGTCGTCGTGTCATGGCTCCGGGCTAGGAGAACAAGATTGCGCCCTTTCGAAGCAAAGGCTCGGGCGAGTTCGCGACCGATTCCTGCGGACGCGCCCGTCACCAGGACCCAGCCGGGGGCGACAGCAGACTTCGAGTCTTCCGCCGCCTTCTGCCGCGCGCTTGGCGCCATCGCAAAGATCCTCCCTACTGAAACTAGACGTGAAGCGCACGACTGGCCACAAAACATAACAGGAGCTTGGGCAAGGCGCAGCCCACCCCAGCGGCAGCGCTCGTCGAAGCGCACCCGAACGTCTCTTGCGCGCGACGCCTAGCTTTGCGGCCGCCGCAGCACGCTGTCGTCGCTGGCCAGCAGTCTTTTGAGGATCGAACGCTCGCGCGTGACGACGATTGAGACGAACTCGCCCGCGCCGCCGCGCATGGCCCCGAACGCCGTGTAGCCGCGCTCGAGGAATCCCTGCAACTCGCCGAGCCCGGCGAGCTCGGCGGGCCTGCGCATCATCCTGAGGGCCGCGCCGACGAAGCGCTGATGCGTCAATTTGTCCAGCGCGCCGCCAAGCAGCGCGATGAGATCAATCTGGCGCTCGCGATCCGCAGCGCGGCAGACTATGCGATAGGCCGCGGCGTACCTCTCGTCGCTGATTATCGCCGCGGCGTCCGCGCCGAGCGCCTCGACCATTGCCCCATCCAGGCTCTCCGACAAAATGTTGAGTTCCATTGCGTGCGCGACGGTCATCAGGCCTGATTCGGGCAGAACCTTCGTCATCACGGGAAGGATGCGCCGCACGTCCTCGATGTGCCGGCTAAGATCCTTCGGTCCATAAAGATCAACGAGAAAGAATTCCGCCGCGTCGTGAAAGCGACGACTCTCCAGCAAGTCCTGATGCGAACGTGCAAGGCGCGCCGCCTGCCAGTTGCGCAGGAATGCCCGCCGCTCGCCAAAGCTCGCGTCTTCTGCAAACCGGGCGCGCAACGCGGCCGAGCGGTCAAGCTCGGCGAGGAGCAAATCATGAACGGCGTCTTTCGACATGGTGGAATGTTTCTATATCGGAAGCGTGGGTTTGGCCGCCTAACTAAACGCGCCGGAACTTCTTTTTGCCGTCGCCGGAACGCGTTATGTTGGCCGGGAATTTGGGAGTCGGCAATGAGCCACAGCGAGCGCATGTCGCCGGTCGACACGACATGGCTGCGCATGGACCGGCCAGCCAATCCGATGATGATCGTCGCCGTCTGGATGCTGGAAGGCCCGGTCGCGCTGAAGAAGCTCGAGGACCAGATCGCCGCCGGGCTCATGAGCTATCGACGCTACCGCCAGAAGGTCGAGTTCACCCCGGGCGGCGTCTATTGGCGCGTCGATTCGAGTTTCGACCTCGCCCACCATGTCAAGCGCGCGAGGCTGCCGGGACGCGGCGGCAAGCGGGCGCTGGAGCGCTTCGTCAGCGACCTCGCGTCCCAGCCGCTCGACCCTAACCATCCGCTATGGACGGTGCATATTGTCGAGAAATACGAGGGCGGCGCGGCCGTGGTGTTCCGCATGCATCACGCGATCGCCGACGGTATCGCGCTGATGGGCGTCACCATGGCGCTGGTCGACGGTCCCGAGCACAAGTCGCGCCGCGCCGCGCCCCCGGACGGCGACGAAGGCTGGCTGCAGACCCTCATGGCTCCGGTCGTCGCCGCGATCAACGCCGGAACGGAGGCCTCGACCTCGACCTTGCGCAGCGCGCTCGACCTCGCGCGCCACCCGCTGCGCGCTGCGGGCCTGTTGCGCGACGGAGCGGGCGTAGCCGGAGAGCTCGGCTATCTGCTCTTCATGTCGAGCGACAGCGCGACCCGGTTCAAGGGCAAGCCCAACGGCGCCAAGCGCGTCGCCTGGTGCGAGCCGCTGAAGCTCCCGGAGGTGAAGGCGGTGAGCCGCGTCCTCGGCTGCTCAATCAACGACATGCTGCTCTCCTGCGTCGCCGGGTCCTTGAGGCGGTATTTGGCCGAGGCCGGCGACAAGACCGAAGGCGTCGAAGTTCGCGCGCTGGTCCCGATCAATCTGCGCGAGCCGCGCGATGTCCAACTCGGCAACCGCTTCGGCATCATTGCCGTCGAACTGCCGGTCGGCATCGAGCACCCGCTCGAGCGGCTGATGATGGTGCGCCAGCGCACGCTAGCCTTGAAGTGTTCCTACGAGCCCGCGGTCACGCTCGGCCTCTTCGCTGCGCTCGGCTATCTGCCGAAGGTGGTGCAGGACCAGCTGTTCAACCTTCTCCTGAGCCGCGCGACCGCGGTGATGACCAATGTGCCGGGACCGACCGAGCCGCTCACTGTGGCCGGAAGCGTGCTCAGACAATCGCTGTTCTGGGTGCCGCAGACGGGCGACGTTGGCATGGGCGTGTCGATTTTCTCCTACGCCGGCAAGGTGCAGTTCGGCCTCATCACCGACACCGCGCTGACGCCCGACCCGGAAGCGATCGTGAGCCGTTTCGCTGAAGAGTTCGAGCAATACCTCTACTACGTGCTGCTCGATCCGCCCGAGGCGCCCTCGCTTTCCGTCCAGCGAGAGAGGGCTGGAGTGAGCGGCTGAGCGACGGGCCGACGGAAATCCCTAAGCTTCTCCTCGCTCGTCGGGTAACGCGCGGATACGCTCCTACCCCTCCTCTTTCGCATGCTCCGCGTCGAGCTTCTGCATCGCGTCGGCTGGGGCGCAATGCGCGGCCTCCCTGTAGAGCTTCTGCGCCTCCGCGAGCTTCGCCTTGCCGAATAGCATGACGAGGCCGTTCGCCTCCTCGATGCGGGCGATCGCAGAATCCGGCAGGAGCTTGCGCGCGAGCCCGAACTGTCTGACCGCCTCTTCCTTACTCGCTCCGTAGGTGAGGGCCGCCAGCATTCCGCCGACTTTGCTCACGATCTCGGCGTGATAGGCGCCGAGCGCGATATGCGCTTCGGCGTGCTTCGGCTCGAGCTTGATCGTTTTGTCGAGGCTTGTTTTCACCTTGCCGCCGATCCCCTGCGCCAGCGCCTTGGCGACGGAAATCTCCTGCGCGTAACGTCCGAGCGCCTGGGCATGAAAATAATAGGCGTTCGGAAAATCGGGCGCAGCCGCCCGCAAGGCATCGGCGCGCTCGGCCGAGCGCAGCAGAATCTCGCGCTTGCGCTCGCTGTCCGTCTCCAAATAGGTCGCATAGATGTTGGCGGCCTTGTTGGCCGCGTTGGCGCCGATTGGCCCCAGCGCGGTTCCTTCCGCGACCGCTGCGCCAAAGTCGCCGCGATGATAGGCGCGCCAGGCCGATTGCAGCGCCGCCGCCGTCTTTTCTGCGTCGAGCGCGCCCTTGAGGCGCGGATGTCGGGCGAAGGCTTGCTTGACGAATGCGGCGTCGGGGAACGGCTCGCAGTCGCCCCGGTGCAATTCGGGCCATGCCGAGTTCAGCGCCGCGCCTTCGTAGGCATAGTCCTTCGCGCTGCGCGGGAACGGCTTCCATTTGATCGCCGTCATGGCGTCCTCCTCAGGCGATGTAGCGCTTCGCCAGGTGATCGAACAATTCGCGCTCGCGCGGCTCGAGATAGGGCGCGGCGAGCGCGATGACGTGAAAGGCGCCGCGCGCCAGCGTCCGGTCGTCCTGTATGGCCTTCGGATCGCGCGCGAACTCGAACGACATCCAATAGCTCGCCACCAGCACGATGTTCTGCGCCAGCGTCGCGATTTCGGCGGGCTCGGCGCGCATCTGTCCCCCTTTGACCAGGCCACCAAGAATCTGTTCGGCGACCCGGATCTTGTGGGCGAGAATGCGTCGAAACTGCACCTCGATCACATGATAGCGGGCGACGAGATCGTTGACGTCGCGATAGATAAACCGATATTTCCAGATCGCCTCGAACACGAGATGCAGGTAGAGCCAGCAGTCCTCGGCGTTCGGCAGGCGCTTCTCTGGCGCCGCCAAAGTCGTCTCGATCTCGCGCCGGAACTCGGCGAACAGATCCGCGACGATCTGCTCCTTGGAATGATAGTGATAATAGAGATTGCCCGGGCTGATGCCCATCTCGAAGGCGATCGACGTCGTCGCGACGGTGGGCTCTCCGAACTGGTTGAACATCGTGAGCGCAGTTTCGAGAATCCGCTCACGCGTCCGACGGGGCGGCTTTGGCGGCATTGCGGTTCCCACCCTGCGAGCGGCCGGGTTTTTCCCGGCTCAGCGCCTTTTCGAGTTCGCTGAGCGTCTCGCCCAGCGGCTGCACGCTAGCCCACAACCCGCCTGCCTGGCCAGCCTTCGCGGGCATCGGCGTCGCGCCTTCGAGAACGGCCCGGTCGAGTCCGACACGATGGCGGGCGAGCACTGGCTCGAGCTCCCCGGCGCGGCGTCGGAGTTCCGCCAGCGTGTGACGATAGGCGTGCTCGGCGAGACGGCGCCGGTCGGCGTAGCTGAACATGTTGGCGAAGAACATCACGGCGTCGTCCTGCGCCGGTTCGAACAGCACGACGTCGGCGTCTGGAAACTCTTTGGAGTAGCGCTCCATACCGACCTGCATGCGCGACTGGATCAAGGCGCGGAACGTCTGCGACAACACGGTGACGAGGCCCCGGTCAGCGATATGCACAGGCTTGGCGCCGGAGCGCGCCGCGAGATCGGCGTCATAGGGCACGAGCGGATTGATGCATAAGAGGAGCTTCGCGCCTGCCTTCAGCGCCACCGAGGCATGCAAGGTCTTCTTCATCGCGCCGTCGACATAGTCGCGTCCGTCGATGCGCGCCGGGGGATAGAGGCCCGGCAGAGCGGCGCTCGCCTTGACCGCCTCGGAAATCGGCACGTGGTCGAGGCCGGGCGAGCCGAATGGCGCCGATTTGCCGCTGTCGAGTTCGGTGGCCACAACGAAGAGTTGGCGCCGGAGCTTGCGAAAGTCATCGGTTCGCCCCGGCTGGCTGAAGAGCCGCGACAGATAGGAGGCGATGGCGTTATTGTCGAAGAGCCCGTTCGGCAGGCCGCGCGTAAGACGAGCAAACGATTCGAAAAGCCCGCGCGCTGGCGTCGTTCCGAAATAGGCGAAGGCGGCCGCCTGCATGAGTTCCGGCATGCGCATCAGCCGCCGTGCGAACTCGCCGAAGGCCGGCCGCAGGAGCAAATCCGGATCGAATGGGTCGCTATGGGACCGATCGAGAATAAGCATCGCGTGCATTTCGCGCGGCGAAATGCCGTTGGCGAGACCGGCCGCGACAAAGGCGCCCGAACTGACGCCGACATAGACATCGCACTCGGTCAGCTTCACGCCCTTAAGAGCCTCTTCCAGCGCGACTAGCGCGCCAATCTCGTAAATGGCGCCGAGGGGACCGCCCCCTGCGAGGGCGATCCCCACTTTGCTCTTGCGGCGACGACCGCTCATTCACGCACCCTCTCCGCAACCGCCCGGCGCGTGATTGTCTGTCGCTCAAAGCTTTTGGCCGTCTTACTCGGCCTTGACCTTGTGCGCGCGGCCACGCGTCGTCCGGTGCTCTTCTTCCTCATGCGAGAGCTTCCTGGCGATCTCGGTCAGTTCAGCGACCCGCTTCGACAGCACGTCGATGTCCTTCCGGCTTGGGACGCTCAGGCTGTGCAGGGCGCGCGCTACGCGCTCCTCAAACACCTGCTCGAGTTTGTCCCAAGTCCCGGTCGCTTTCGCTCTCACTTCGGCGATGCGTTCGTCGGCGGCCGATTTGGTCCGCTCCTGAACCTTTTCGCCTTCGGCGATGAGGGCCTCGAACATCTTGACGCCCTCCTTCTGGGCTTTGGAGAATGCTCCAAGACCAGCGAGCCAAATCTGATTGGCCGATTCTCTGACTTTTGCAGCCAGCTGGGTTTCGGTGTTCTCAGCGGCGAGTTCTGTGAGTTTCTTTGGCATGACCATCCTCGCTTTTTTCTGGGCGGCCAACCCGCCTTTCTACGGTTCGCATCAAAGCACGAAGATTTAGAATTCGCCGCCCAAAGTTCTAGGCGGCTCATTCTAGAGATTTCGGCTAAACGACAAGAAAAGGCGAAGGGAAATTTCATGAGCGCGTTCGTCACCGGCGGAACCGGCTTCATCGGCAAGCGTCTAGTGCGGCGGCTGCTGCAGCGGGAGAATGGGTCTGTCTATATTCTCGTGTACAAGCCGACGCCCGAGTTGATCGCGGCTCTCGAGGGGTTCTGGGGGGCCGCCGCGGATCGCGTGACGCTCATCGAGGGCGACATTTCGAGGCCCGATCTCGGGGTCTCGGCCAAGGACTCGCGCAAGCTCAAAGGCAAGATCGACCATTTCTTCCATCTCGCCGCCGTCTACGACTTGACCGCGGAACCCGCGCAAGTCGTCGCCGCGAACGTTGCGGGCGTCGCCAATGCGCTCGCCTTCGCCAAGGCGATCAAGGCGGGCTGCTTCCATCATGTCAGCTCGATTGCGGCCGCGGGGCTTTACGAGGGCGTATTCCGCGAGGACATGTTCGAGGAGGCGCGCGAGCTCGAGCACCCGTATTATTCCTCGAAGCACAAGGGCGAGGGCCTCGTGCGCGCCGAGGCCGGCATTCCGTGGCGCATCTATCGGCCCGGCATCGTCGTCGGCGACTCGACGACCGGCGAGATCGACAAGATCGACGGCCCCTACTACTTCTTCAAGCTCATCCAAAAGATCCGCGATGCCGTTCCGTCTTGGTTCCCGATGATCGGCCTTGAGGGCGGCCGGATCAACGTCGTGCCGGTCGACTTCGTCGTCGCCGCGATGGACCATCTCGCCCATCTCGATGGCCTCGACGGCCGCACGTTCCACTTGACCGACCCTAATCCGTTGCGGGTTGGCGACATGCTGAACGCACTGGCGCGCGCGGCCCATGCGCCAGCCTTTACGGTCCGAGTCAACGCGGGTCTGTTCGGCCTCGCGCCGCCCGCGTTGACCCGCGGGCTGATGGCGCTGACACCCTTGCGCCGCATGCGCAAGATGATGATGAAAGAGCTCGGCCTGCCGGATGATATTTTCATGTTCGTCAACTATCCGACGCGCTTCGACAGCCGCGAGACGCAGAAGCTTCTGCGGCCGGCAGGCATCACGGTCCCGAGCTTCGAGGACTACGCCTGGCGCCTTTGGGATTATTGGGAGCGGCATCTCGATCCGTCGCTGTTCGTCGATCGGTCGCTTCGCGGCGCGGTGGCGGAAAAGCGCGTTCTCGTGACCGGAGGATCGGCCGGGATAGGCAGGTCGATCGCCATGAGACTGGCGCAGGCCGGCGCGAAGACGCTGATTGTCGCGCGCGACCCGGACAAGCTCGAGCTCACGCGCCGGGAATTTTCCGTCCAGGGCCTCGAGGTTGAAACCTACAGCGCCGACATTTCGGAGCCCGTGGAGTGCGCGGCCATTGTCGAGCGGATCCTCAGCGAACATGGCGGTATCGACATTCTCGTCAACAACGCGGGCCGGTCGATCCGCCGCGCGGTCGAGAACTCCTACGATCGTCCGCACGACTTCGAGCGGCTCATCCGGCTGAACTATCTTTCGGCCGTTCAGCTTGCGATGGGCTTCTTGCCGGGCATGGCCGAGCGGCGAAGCGGGCACATCGTCAATATCTCGTCAATCGGCGTGTTGACGACGCTGCCGCGCTTCTCCGCCTATGTGGCTTCGAAAGCGGCGTTGGAAGCGTGGACCGATTGCGCGGCGAGTGAGTTCCTCGATCACGGCGTCGCCTTCACCAACGTCAACATGCCACTGGTGCGCACCGAGATGATCGCGCCGACCAAGTTCTACGAACACGTGCCGACGCTTGATCCCGAAGAGGCTGCAGATCTTGTTGTCGATGCGCTCATCCGTCGCCCGGCGCGGGTGGCGACCCGGCTCGGCCGCTTCGGTCAAGCCGTGCATGCGCTCGCGCCGAACATGGGGCGGATTGTTCTCAATACGGCGTTTCGCATGTTTCCCGAGAGCGCAGCCGCCCGCGGCGTTAAGGAAGGCGAGGTTGCGCCGACGGCCGACCAGATCGCCTTCGCGCAACTCCTCAGGGGGTTGCACCTGTGAGGGCGTAGCGAGAATGAGATGGATCGGTTTTGGCTGAAGTGCTTCCCGGAGGGCGTATCCGCCGCCACAACAGGAGGAACGATGGGGCACAGGGGCGCGGGGCAAGCGCGCTCTTCAGCTCGCGCTCGTTCCGGCAAGGACGAGGAAAGACCATGACGAGACAGACTGCAGACCGCGGCGGTCGCGGCGAGCGCCCGACCTACGACTACATCGTGATTGGCGCGGGTCCGGCGGGCTGCGCCGTCGCCGCACGTCTCGCACAGTCGTCGGCCGAGACCAGCGTCGCTCTC
>JAFAHO010000288.1 GCA_019237205.1 Hyphomicrobiales bacterium | reverse complement strand
ACACAAGGCCCGCGCCGCGGTCAAGTTTCGGCGGCCGACCAAGGTGTTCGAGCAGGCGGTGCAAGAGAACGACCTGCGATACCTTTTTACGTTCGACGACATCTTTACCTCTCGCGGCGGCATCCCGCTGATCGAGGATGGGAAGCTCATCGGCGCGATTGGATGTTCGGGCGGGACCGGCTCGCAGGATGAGGTGGCCTGTCTGGCCGGCGCGCGGACCATCAACAAGATCGACTGACACCCACGCGCACTCAAGGAGGAAGGCCATGAAAGTCGGAGTGGTCGGCGCAGGCATGGTCGGCAGCACTGCGGCCTATGCCGTTGCGCTGCTCGAGGCGGCCAGCGAGGTCGTCCTCGTTGACGTCAACGAGACATTGGCCGAAGCGCAAGCGGAAGACATCCTGCACGCGGGGCCATTCCTGTCGCCAACCCGTGTTTCGGCCGGACAGTATGAGCAATTGCACGGAGCCGGCGTCGTCCTGCTCTGCTGCGGAGTCGCCCAGCACCCCGGCGAAACCCGGCTGCAGCTCTTGCAACGAAACGCGGCCATCTTTCGCCAAGTGGTCCCGCAGGTGATCGCCGCGGCGCCCGACGCGGTGCTCGTCGTCGCTAGCAATCCTTGCGACGTCATCACCGATCTGACAGCGAAAATCGCGAAGCTGCCGACGGGCCGGGTCTTCGGCTCCGGGACCATTCTCGACAGCGCGCGTCTGCGCGCGCTCGTCGCCGAGTGCGTCGGGGTCGCGGCGCCTTCGGTCCATGCGATCGTCCTTGGCGAGCACGGCGACTCGGAAGTCCTGGTGTGGTCGAGCATCCAGGTCGGCGTTTTCCCGCTCGCGGCCTACGCCGCCCAGGTCGGGCGCCCGATCACCGACGAGGTCAAGGCGCAAATCGACCAGCGGGTTCGCCGCGCGGCGTACAGCATCATCGAGGGGAAGCGCATGACCAATTTCGGGGTCGGCGCGTCGCTCGCCCGCATCGTCCAGGCGATCCGCAACGACGAGAAACTGGTCGTGACGCTGTCCGCGCCTGGGGACGGGAATGGGCCGACCGGCGACGTCTGCTGCTCGCTCCTGCGCGTTCTCGGCGCCGGCGGGATCGAGGCGACCCTCAAATCCATTCTGACCGCCGAGGAAGAGGCGGCCTTGAAGCGCAGCGCCGACGTGCTGCGCGAGGCGACCCGAACCGTCTTGCAGGCGGCTTGAGCCCATAGCCGCACGAGCCAAGCGAGGCTTTCCATGAGCTTGATCCCCCACGACATGACCCCGGTTTACAAGGCGACGATCGCCAAGGGCGCGAGCGCGGCGCGGTGGCAGCGCGCCATCTATGTCGACCACCTGCCGCCCTGCAACAACGCCTGTCCCGCGGGCGAGAACATCCAGGCGTGGCTCGCCCTGGCGCAAGCGGGCCTCTACGCCGAAGCCTGGCGCAAGTACATGGAGGAGAACCCGCTGCCGGCGATCCACGGCCGCGCCTGCTACCACCCGTGCGAGAGCGCCTGCAACCGCCAATTCCTCGATGCCCCGGTCGCGATCCATTCCATCGATCGCTTCCTCGGCGATCTCGCGATCGAGAGGGGTTGGACGGTCGAGCCGGGCCAGCCGACCGGCAAGCGCGTCCTCATCATCGGCGCCGGCCCGGCGGGGCTCTCCTGCGCCTACCATCTGAGGCGCCTGGGGCACGCGGTCGAGATCCGCGACGCGGGCGAAGAGCCGGGCGGCATGATGCGCTACGGCATTCCGGAATACCGTCTGCCGCGCGACCCGGTCGCTAAGGAAATCGCGCGCATCGAGGCGATGGGCGTGAAGATCGTTCCAAACCATCGGGTCGAGGACGTCCTCGCCGAGAAGGAGCAGGGGGGCTTCGACGCGGTGTTCGTCGCGATCGGTACGCAAATCGCGAACCACCTCGGCATCCCGGCCATGGACGGCGCCAAGATGATCGACGCCGTCTCCTTGCTCGAGGAGGTCGACAAGGGCCGTCCCCCGACGCTCGGGCGCGTCGTCGGCATCATCGGCGGCGGCAACGTCGCGATGGATGCCGCGCGCACCGCCAAGCGCCTCGGCGCCGAGGAAGCGGTGCTGATTTTCCGCTTCGATGAGCCGCACATGGAGGCCTATCAGTCCGAGGCGAAGGAAGCCTTCGCCGAGGGTGTGAAAATCAAGTGGCTCTCGACGGTCAAACAGTTCGACCGCGACAACGTCATGGTCGAGCGCATGGAGATGACGCCGGACGGCAAAGGGTGCGTGGGCGCCGGAAAGTTCGAGCGGATAAAGGCCGACAGCCTCGTGCTCGCGGTCGGCCAGCACTCCGACGTCTCCTTCCTCAGGAACATTCCCGGCGTCGCCGTCGGCCGCGGCGACGTGGTCGAAGTCGACGGTTCGATGAGCGCCGGCCATCCCGGGATCTTCGCGGGCGGCGACCTGATCGGGGGCGCGCGCACGATGACCACCGCCGTCGGTCACGGCAAGAAAGCCGCGCGCAACGTCGACGCTTTCCTCCGCGGCAAGACCTACGTCGAGACGCCGAAGCACCCCCTCATTCCCTTCGAGAAGCTGAACCTCGCGGGGTACCTCGACGCGCCGCGGCAAGAGGCGCCGGAACTGCCGCTCGCCGAGCGCAAGACTTTCGCGGAGATCGTCGAGGGCCTGAGCCAGGACGAGGCGCGATATGAAGCCGGCCGCTGCCTCAGCTGCGGCAACTGCTTCGAATGCGACAATTGCTACGCGGCCTGCCCGGAGCAGGCCATCATCAAGCTCGGTCCGGGACGGCGCTATCGCGTGGACTACGACCTCTGCTCGGGTTGCGCGGTCTGCTTCGAGCAGTGTCCGTGCCATGCGATCGAGATGGCCCCGGAACCGGCCGCCGAGGTCGCCAATGGGCTGATCGGCGAGCCGACTTCCCCCGCCCGGTTCAAGGTCAGGGCCTGATTTTATCGCGCCGATTAGAGGAGCGCAGGAACATGCAAGACAAGACTGCTGGGCTGGACCGGAAGACTGCGGAGGAGCGCAGGGACGCGGAAGCCGAGACTGTCGTCATGGACGGCAACACGGCTGCGGTGCACGTCGCATACCGGGTCAACGAGGTCTGCGCGATCTACCCGATCTCGCCGTCCTCGGTGATGGCGGAGCTGGCGGACGCCTGGACAGCCCAGGGCCTGAAGAACATCTGGGGCCAAGTGCCGGACGTTCAGGAGATGCAGGCGGAAGGCGGCGCCGCCGGCGCCGTGCACGGCTCGCTGCAAAGCGGCGCCCTGACGACGACCTTCACGGCGGCGCAGGGCCTGATGCTGATGCTGCCCAACATGTACAAGATCGCCGGCGAGCTGACATCGACGGTGTTTCATGTCGCGGCCCGGGCGCTGGCCGTCAACACGGCCTCGATATTCGGCGACCACCAAGACGTCATGGCGGCCCGAGGCACCGGCTTCGCCCTTCTCGGCGCCGGCTCGGTGCAGGAATGTCACGACCTCGCCCTCATCGCTCAGGCCGCGACATTGGAAGGTCGCGTGCCGATCATCTTGTTCTTCGACGGCTTTCGAACCTCCCACGAGGAGAACAAGATCGCGCTCATTCCCGACGAGCAGATCCGGAAGATGATCGACGACGATCTGGTGCGCGCCCATCGTGCGCGCGCGCTCAGCCCGGAGCGCCCGGTCATCAGAGGCACCTGGCAGAATCCGGACACCTACTTCCAGAACCGCGAAGCGGTGAATCCGTTCTATGCGAAGATGCCCGGCGTCGTGCAAGAGGCGATGGATCGCTTCGCGGCGTTAACCGGGCGGCAATATCGTCTGTTCCGCTATTCCGGCCATCCCGAGGCCGAGCGCGTCGTCGTGGCGATGGGGTCCGCCGTCGAGGTGCTCGACGAGACGGCCGCGTGGCTCCAGGCCCACGCGGGCGAGAAGGTCGGCGTCTTGAAGGTCGGCCTGTATCGCCCGTGGGACGTCGACGCTTTCGTCGCCGCCATGCCGAAGGCGGCCAAGGCGATCGCCGTGCTCGACCGCACGAAGGAGATCGGGGCGTCCGGCGAACCGCTCTTCCTCGACGTCGCTTCGACCTATTCCCGCGCCTTCGCGACGGGCAAGACCAAGACGATGCCGATGATCGTCGGCGGCCGCTACGGTCTTTCGTCGAAGGACTTCGATCCGGCGATGGCGAAGGCGGTGTTCGACGAGTTGAAAAAGCCGGAGCCGAAGCACGGATTCACCGTCGGGATCGACGATGACGTATCGCACAACAGCCTGCCGGTCGACGACAGCTTCGACATCGAGGCTCCCGAAACCGTGCGGGCGCTGTTTTTCGGCCTCGGCGCCGACGGCACAGTCGGCGCCAACAAGAACTCGAGCCGCATTCTCGGCTCGGATCCGAACCGGTACGCACAAGGCTATTTCGAGTACGACGCGCACAAGTCGGGCGCCTACACCGTCTCGCATCTGCGGTTCGGGCCGAGGCCGATTCGTGCGCCCTATCTGATCCGCTCGGCCGGCTTCGTCGGCGTGCATGTCTTCAACTTCTTGTTCAAGTTCGACATGCTCAGGCGCGCCGCGCCCGGCGCCACCGTTCTGCTCAACAGTCCCTACGGGGCCAATGAGGTCTGGAACAGACTGCCGCGCGAGGCCCAGCAGCAAATCGTCGACAAGAAGCTGAAGCTCTTCGTGGTCGACGCGTCCGACGTGGCGTTCAAGCTCGGTCTCGGCGCGCGCACCAACACCATCCTCCAGACCTGCTTCTTCGCCTTGTCCGGCGTACTGCCGCGCGACCAGGCGATCGCCGCGATCAAGAAGGCGACGGAGAAGACGTACGCCAGCAAGGGCAAGAGCATCGTCGCCAAAAACTTCGAAGCGATCGACAACGCGCTCGACGCCCTCTCCGAGGTCAAGGTCCCGGGCGCCGTGACCGGCGACCTGGTCATCGCGAAGCTAGCTCCGCCCAACGCGCCGAAATTTGTCCTCGACGTTGTGGCGCGGGCGCTGGCGCTGCGCGGCGACGAGGCGCCGGTCAGCGCCATGCCGCCGGACGGAACCTTCCCGGTGGGCACGACAAAGTACGAGAAGCGCAACATCGCCGAGCAAGTTCCGGTCTGGGAGCCCGACCTGTGCATCCAATGCGGCCAGTGCGCGATCGTCTGCCCGCACAGCGTCATCCGCGCGAAATCCTTCCAAGAGAAACGCGTGGCAGGCGCGCCGCCGGAGTTCAAGTCGGCGCCCATCAATGCGCGCGGCTATCCGGGATCGCGCTACGCCTTGCAGGTCTACGTCGAGGATTGCACGGGCTGCGGCGTGTGCGTCGAGAACTGCCCGGCCCGCAGCCCGGACGACGCCAGCATCCGCGCGATCAACATGAAGCCGCGGCTCGAGCAGGTCGAGGCCGGGCGCGAGAGCATCGGCTTCTTCGAGACGCTGCCCTGGGCCGACCGCGCGCGGGTCAACTTCGCCAACGTGCGCGGCGCGCAGTTCCTCGAGCCGCTGTTCGAGTTCTCCGGCGCCTGCGCCGGGTGCGGCGAGACCCCCTATCTCAAGCTCTTGTCGCAACTCTTCGGCGATCGGCTGCAGGTCGCCAATGCGACTGGCTGCTCCGTGATCTACGGGGCCAACCTGCCGACCACGCCGTGGACGAAAAACGCCGACGGCCGCGGCCCGGCTTGGGCGAACTCGCTGTTCGAAGACAATGCCGAATTCGGGCTCGGCTACCGGCTCGCCGTCGACCATCAGACCGAGCTCGCGCATATGCTCGCGAAGAAGCTCGCGCCTGAGATCGGCGAGAAGCTCGTGAGCGAGTTGCTGCGGGCGCCGCAGATCACCGAGTCCGATTTCAAACATCAGCGCGAACGCGTCGCGGCTTTGAAGTCGAAGCTCGCCGCGACGCCCGGCGCCGACGCGGCCAACCTGCTCGCCGTCGCCGACTTCTTCGTGCGGCGGTCGGTCTGGCTCGTCGGCGGCGACGGCTGGGCGTACGACATCGGCTATGGCGGCCTTGATCATGTCCTGGCCGCCAACAAGAACGTCAAGGTCCTGGTCCTCGACACCGAGGTCTATTCCAACACCGGCGGCCAGGCGTCGAAGGCGACGCCGCTCGGAGCATCCGCCAAATTCGCCGCGGCCGGGAAAAAGGCGCCGCGCAAGGACCTCGCCATGATGGCGATCGCCTACGGCTATGTCTACGTCGCGCAGATCGCGATGGGAGCCAACAGCGAGCAGACGCTGATCGCCATGCGCGAGGCGGACGCCTATCCCGGCCCGGCCCTCATCCTGGCTTATTCGCAATGCATCGCGCACGGCATCGACATGCGGTTCGGGATGAAGCAGGCCGCGCGCGCGACCGCGAGCGGCACCTGGCCCTTGTTCCGCTTCGATCCGACCATGCGCAAGCGCGGCATGAATCCGTTCCGGCTCGATTCGACGCGGCCGCGGATTCCGCTCGAGGAATACCGAAAGAACGAGGTGCGGTTCAGCGCCCTGATGCAGACGCATCCGGACGACGCGCACCGGATGGCGGGGCAGGCGCAGCTCGCGGTCGAGGAGAAATATCGCATTTACGAGGATCTGGCGGCCCGCGACGGCAGCCGTTTCCTCCCGCATTGGGAAGAGGCGTGACCCATGACCAACCTTGCCGGCCGCTATCTCGGTCTCGAGCTCAAGAACCCGATCATCGCGTCGGCCTCGCCCTTGACCGCAACCTTCGACGGCATGCGCCGTCTCGAGGACGCCGGCGCAGCCGCCGTCGTGATGGCTTCGCTCTACGAGGAGCAGATCCGCGCCAGCGACGCCGCCTACGCCGTCTTCACCGAGGAGACGGCCGGCTCGCACCCCGAGGCGGCGACCTATTTCCCCGAGCTGCCCGGCTACCGGCATGGCATTTCCGGCCACCTCGAAACGCTGTGGCGCGCCTCGCAGGCGCTCCACATTCCGGTGATCGCCAGTCTGAACTGCTTCAGCGACGAGGGCTGGCTCGACTACGCGATCGAACTCCAGCAGGCCGGCGCCGCCGCGCTCGAGCTCAACCTTTATCATCTTCCCACCGATCTTGCGGTGAGCGGGCGCGACGTCGAGCAGCGCTACCTCGATATTGTCCGCCGCGTCGGAGCCAAGGTCAGCATTCCGCTCGCGGTGAAGCTGCTTCCGTTCTTCAGCGCCTTGCCGAACTTCGTCGGGCAGCTGCAAACGAGCGGCGTCAATGGAGTGGTGCTGTTCAACCGCTACATCAGGCCCGACCTCGATCTGGATACGATGAGCGTCAAGATCGAAGCGCTGCTGTCGCGCACAACGGACATCTATCTGCCGATCACCTGGACCGCGCTCTTGTCACGGCGCGTCACGCTGTCGCTGGCGGCCGGGACCGGCGTCGACAGCCATGTCGAGGTCGTGAAGCTGCTGCTCGCCGGCGCCCATGTCGTGACGACGGCCTCCTCGCTGCTGCGCCACGGTCCGCAGCACATGACCGCGTTGGTCGAGGGGCTGCGACGCTGGCTCGAGGAAAATGCCTTCCAATCGGTGGACGAGATGCGGGGCCGCCTCGACACGACCCATTTTGGTCAGGCGAACCTGTTCTTCCGCGGCGAATATCTGCACTCGTTGAGCGATTACGTGGCACAGCATTTCGCCGGTCTGGCGCAGTGATACCCGAGGGGATGGAGCTGTCGCCTTGGGCGCGATCAGGTCTGACTGAGAAGAAGCCGCGTCCATACAAGGCCCGCTGCGCGGCGAACCCGCCGAAGGCTTTAGCGCCGAGCGGAAGGGCCTGAGGCCGCAGGCGGTGGCCTCAACGGCACGATCATTCGTTAGAGGAGACAAAGCAAATGGCGAAAACGATGAAGGCGGCCGTGGTGCACACGTTCGGCAAGCCGCTCGCGATCGAGGAGGTCGGCGTTCCCACGCCAGCTCACGGCGAGGTCCTTGTCAAGGTGACCGCGACAGGCGTGTGCCACACGGATCTTCACGCCGCGAGCGGAGATTGGCCGGCGAAGCCGACGCTTCCCTTCATTCCCGGTCATGAAGGCGTCGGATTCGTCGCTGCGGTTGGTTCCGGAGTGAAGAACCTCAAAGAAGGCGACGCGGTCGGCATCGCTTGGTTGCACGACGCCTGCGGCCACTGCGAATATTGCGAATCAGGCTGGGAGACCCTCTGCGCCGAGCAGCACAACAGCGGGTATTCGGTGAACGGAAGCTTCGCCGAATATGCGATCGGTTCGGCGAGCTTCGTCGTGCGGCTGCCGAAGAACGCCAACTTCGCAGAACTCGCGCCGGTTCTTTGCGCCGGCGTCACCACGTACAAGGGGATCAAGGAAACCGAAGCCAAGCCCGGCGAGTGGATCGCGATTTCCGGGCTCGGCGGCCTGGGCCATTTCGCGGTCCAGTACGCTAAAGCGATGGGTCTGCACATAGCGGCGCTCGACGTGACGGAAGACAAGCTCGATCTCGCGCGCAAACTCGGCGCGGACTTCGCCGTGAACGCCAAGGACCCGGACGCGGTCGCCAAGGTGATCAAGGCGACGGGCGGCGGCGCGCACGGCGTGCTCGTCACCGCGGTTTCGATACCAGCCTTCGCCCAGGCGGTCGGCATGGCCCGCCGCAAGGGGACCGTTGCGCTGACCGGCCTCCCGCCCGGCGAGTTCCCGACCCCGATCTTCGACGTCGTCATGAATCGCATCACCATCCGAGGTTCGATCGTAGGCACCCGAAAAGACCTCGCCGAGGCGATCGAGTTCGCGTCGGAGGGCAAGGTCCGAGCACACATCCACAAGGCGAGACTCGATGACATCAATCAGATCTTCAACGATCTCGAGGCCGGCAAAGTCGACGGTCGCATGGTGATTACGATCTAGTCGTGTAGCTGGCTCAGGAGTTCGACTACGGAGCTTCACAATGATCGGGGGTGTGAAAAAGGTCGGAGTCGTGGGCGTCGGTTGGCACTTAACTGTGAGAATACGCGGGTTTCGGTCGGGGTAGGCACTTAATGAGACCCGTAACTTCTCCGGGGTTATATTAGGCCGCGCGCAGAAGGGGCGGCTTGGGCCTGAATGAGGAGGTACGTTCGGTTCTGGCTTGCGAAATTCGGCTCGCAATCGATCCCGGAGCTCGCCGTTGATCTCGGCCGTCCGCACCTGCATCAGCAGATGCGCGCCGCGGATGGACCAGCGCATCAGCTGCTTCTTCGCCATCCGTTTGCCCACGAGCGAATTCACCGCTGATTCCGCGAGGGTGGTGGCGACGCGAAATCCGGCTCGGTAGCGCTTGCCGTAATTGATGATTGCGCCGCGGGTTTGAATCGACATAGGTCAGGAGCTGCGCGCCGAGGCTATGAAGCCGTCGGTTTGAGAGTTCGTCGGCCTCCTGCAATTGTGTCAGTCTTGCCAAGAGCCGCTCCAGGTCCCGGATCGCGTGACCGACGCGACCGTGCCACGCCACTTCACCGCTCTGATGTACCGGTCGATAGAAGGAAGCTTTTCGGCCCGATCAGATCGGGATCGAGCTATATGATCGGCGATCTGCTGCATGGGCTGGATTTTCATGGCGATGTGAAACCAGTCGATGATGTGGGCTGTCGGCTTCGGCATCGCGCGCAGCAGGCGCTTTAGGATTTCGGCGCCGTCCGAAATCACGGTGACATCAGCCGCGATATCCTTCTCGCCGAAGGGCATGGAGCGCTCGATCTCGTAGCGCCCATTGGTCGGTGCTGGCGTTGACGAAATAGCGACCACCGGCTTCGCCGCGACCTCCACGGCTGCATCTGGCCACAACGAGCTCGAAATTCCGCGCTGAACTCGGGTCAGCGCTGCGAACGTGAGCCGTATCGACGCTGATGACGAACTCTTTGGGGCGATCGCCGAGAAGCTCCAGTTCGAAGTGGCGTCGGTCATCCGTTTGAGACCTTGCCCCCCGTTCTTCTTCTTCTATGACCTGGTCGTCGAGCCGATCGCCAACCCTGATCGTGCGCTTGCGCACGGTCGCGTGCGTCTCTGATGGTTCGATGGGCAAGAATCCGGCCAGTACGCCCGCTGCTTGTCGATACGGCATCATGCTTCCTAGCCGCGCCGTCAGTTTCATCAGCTCAGGCGTCGCCAGATCCGGGCAGAGTTCCTGCAGCGGCGCGAAGGCGCCGACGATCCCGGGATGGCAATTCCGGCACAGCATCCAGCGGGGGTTGCGAACCTCCACCGTGCCGTAGTCAGTCCTGAGGCGACGTGTCGTGTAGTCCTTGACCGGTCGGAACGCGTGGCAGTTACGGCATGCCCGGCGAAAAAGCGCATAGGCTTCCGCTTCATGGTTCACGAGTGCGTTCTGCAAAGCCGCCATGATCTTCTTGCCGTCTTTCCTTTCGGCGAACATCGCCGAATTCATCCGTGCCTTCGATCGTGATCGCCCACTCCACCGCCACCGCCCTCCTCAATGAAAGCGACGGTGATGGATCGTCAGGCGCTAACAATTCGTGGTCGGCCCCAGGGAAGTTACCGGTCTCTCGCCGGATCCCTTCCTCTGGCCAATCTCATTATGTGATATTGGTCATCGCATCGTGAGGCGGCAATAACAGTTGACGGCCTTATGCGGCGGGCTGCCCTTGCGGGACGAGCCGGCATCCTGAAGCCGATCGCCTGCCGTCAGGCTCGGAGCTGGTATCCGTGCCGCCTCTTGCGATCGAGCCATTTCGCGAGCTCGATCTGCGCGACCCGCCGAGACGGGTGCAGGTCGATCCGCTGACGCTCCGCGTTCCCGATGCGACCCCACCGGCGCACCAGCGCGAAATCCTCGAAGAGCGTCGGTTCGATCGAGAGGACGTAAAATCGGGCCATGTTCTTGGCGCGGTCGACCCGCTCGAGCACGAGAACTTGAAGAAGGGTCGGATCGTCCGAGTCCGGGGCCATAGCCAAAGCGAAGCCGAAATTCTCGTTCGCGTCCAACGAATGATTTGAATCGATCGCAGGGCTGCGATTCAGAATTCGAATCGATTGCAAACTGACGTGGACGCCGAACGCTGATTGGCGTTGCGCCCCCTGATCGCTTGATTCGAGGACGTCAATATTCGCGGCCGATCCACACTGCGCGCTTGTTCGCGACGATAAACCGGCTAAGAATTCACGCTTCCGCTCGTCCCGTTGGCGCGTCGCAAAGCCGGGGCGAGAAAGACGACGACCGACCGGAAGGTTCTTGCGCTCGCGTCGCCTGCAGCTGAGGCGTGACGTCCTCTGTCCGACGCTCTTCCGGCAGGCGAAGCGCGTCAACAAGCAAAGCGTGTCCCAAAAGACCATCGAGCGGCTCATCGGTGAGGGCTCCTGCGCTGGGCAACGCCAGTCGAACATTCGTCCTGCTTACAGAACGACGACGGGGCACACCAGGCATCCCGGCGACGACGAAACCCACAGCGCCGCCGTCGACTGGGGGAAAGCTCTGGTCCTTCGCTACGCCGAGGGGGAGGGCGGCCGATTTGCGCCTCGCGCAGGGCGACGCCTAGTCGCGATCGCCTCCCTGCGCGCGGCTCGTC
>JAFAHO010000194.1 GCA_019237205.1 Hyphomicrobiales bacterium | reverse complement strand
GTTGCTAGCGACGTTCGACGAGGGCGCGCGGCGGTGGCGAATTCGCGGCGGCGACTACCGGATCACCGCCGGCTTCGACGTCGAGCGCCGCGAAGCGGCGACCGCGGTCCATCTCGACGGAGCAGAGCTGCCGCCGTGAGCGCGCCTGCCAGGCGCGGAAGGCTTGCGTCACGCGCCTGAGGAATGCGACGCGCCGGGCCGGGGTCGAAAAGCCCATGCCGTCGATGGCGAGATATTCGAACCGGCCGTTCCGCTGGGTCAGAGCACCGATGTTGTCGCGGACGAAACGACGCGGAGGATCATGTTTCTTCGCGACGTCGGCGCGAATCTCGCCGTAGGCGCAGACGCCGCCAGGCGTTTGAAGTTCCCGAGATTAGGGTGAAAGAGTCCGTTCTCATCGATGGCGGTCGCGACGCCGGGCAGGAAAACGCGCTGAAAATAGCCTTGCACGATAGCGGGCAGTCCGTCGAACCAGACCGGGAAAACCAAAACAAGCCCGTCGGCGGCGTGCAGACGCTCGATATAGGCCGCAACCTCACGCGCGTTCTTCCGACGACCACGTAACTGCACATCTGCTCGCGGGAGAGAACGGGGTCGAAACGCTCTTTGTAAAGATCGAGATCGTCGACCTCGCAAAGGCGCCCGCGCAGCGTCTCGACGACGCACCCATGTACGGCGGAAAGGTAACTCGTTTCGAGCGGGTGGGCGTAAATGACCAGAACGTCACGCTCCGACCGCCGCGTCGCGCCGGCCGCGGCGCAATGGCTCACGCTCGGCTGCAACGAGAAAATCGATGTGCGGCGGCTGAATCAGCATGTCCCTAATTTCGTCCTCGAGGATTCGGTATTCGTTGGTGACGCGCTCGCGCAAATGCATGAGCTCGAGCCAGGATTCGACCAAGTAGCCTTCCTCGAACCGTCCGATTTGGCCCATGTCTTCGAAGACTCCCCAGGCGAATGCGCCGTCGCGCCTGCGCTCCTCGCCGAGCTCGTCGAGCGCTCGCAAAAAGCGCGTTCGGTCCTTCGGATCGATTCGATATTCGATCTTGACCAAAACGGGTCCGCGATCGTCCGAAATCGCTTCGGCGGTCTGAGGCGCGTCCCAGTGAAGAGACGGCGTAAGGTCCATCGGCTCGCCCCTCTCGAGCTTCCAGGGCCATGAGAGCGGGATAGCGACGAGAACGCCGACCGCCGCCAGAAAGAGCGCCTGTGAAAGTCCGATCTTGCCCGCGACCTGTCCCCAGGCCGCGCTGCTGATCGTCATCGTGCCGAATATCGCCGCCAGAAAAATTGCCGTTCCGCGGCCGCGGACCCAGTCGGGCAGCACGTTCTGGGCCGACACGTAGAGACTCGTCAGAACGACAACCCAGCCCGCGCCGGCGCAAAAGCAGGCGGCGAGCACGAGCGCGAAATCCTCTGTCCAGGCAAAAAGAAAGAGGGCGATTGCGGCGCCAATCGTTCCGAGCGCCACCATCCAGTCGAGATTGATGCGGTCACGCAGGAACCGCTGGGCGAGCGAACCGACTATGGCGCCGGCGCTGATCATGCTCAGCAGCATCCCGTAATGTTCCGCCCCCTCGCCGGTGCGGCGCGCAATGAGAGGCAGGAGCCCCCAATAGGCCGCAGCGAAGGGATAGACTGCCAGGGTCCGGACAAGCGTCGCCCGCAGGAAACGGTTGTGCGCAGCATGCCGAATGCCTGTCCGCACCGCGCGGCTGAGGCGCTCGGCGGGCAGGACCCCTGTTTGCCTGCATGGTCCCTGCCACCAGCTGAGGGCTGCGATCACGGTGAAGTTGGCGGCGACAAACGCCCATAACGGCGTCGCCATCCCGAAATGCACGATCGCGAAGCCGCCAAGCGCGGGCCCGACAGTGCGGCTGAGGTTATAGCCGACGCCGTGGGCCGAGATCGCATCGGGGAGATCCTGCCTCGGCACGAGACTGGGCAGGATCGACAGCCATGCCGGCGCGCTCAGCCCCCATGCGGCGCTGAGCAGAAACGTCGTCAGGAGCAGAATGGCTGGAGAGGCGAGATCGAACGACACCACCGCCGCGAAGATTGAGATCAACGCCGCGATCGCGCAGGAGACGGCGACAATGAGCCGCCGAGGATTGACGATATCGGCGATCGCGCCGGCCGGAAGGGTGAAGAGGAACATCGGCAGGTTGGTTGCAGCGTGCACCAGTGAGACGTGGAGCGGATTGAGGTCGAGCGTCGTCATGAGCCAGCCCGACGTCGTGTCGTACATCGCAATGCCGATCAGCGCCGCCGTGTTCACCAACCAGACGAGGGCGAAGGCTGGGTGCGCGAACACGCCAAGCCAGTGCACCCGGCCTGTCGAAGATTGTTGGGGAGCGGGTATATCCATCCGGTTGGCTCTTTCCGGCGCTAGTGCGACGCCAGCACGCAGCACTCGGCCTGCAGCAGCAGATCTTTCGTCACGCCGCCGAACGCCCATTCGCGCAACCGGCTGTGACCGAAGGCGCCCGCAACGATCAGATCGGCCTTGAGGTCCCGAGCGGTCGCCGCGAGTTGCCGCGCCTCGGGGCCGGTCGAGACTTCCGCCGAACAGTGCGATTCGACGCCGTTCCGCGCGAGCCAATCGCCGACGCTGTCGAGACGTCGACGCGAGGCGTCCACCCCCTCGGCCTCGACGATCTCGACGACGTCGACGCGCTTGCTCGCCTGGAGCATTGGCAGCGCGTCAGCGACGGCCCGTCGCGCTTCACGGGAGTCTTTCCAGCAGACGAGGACCTTGTTCAGCTCAAGGCCGGAAGCGCCGGAAGGAACTGCGAGAACGGGACGGCCGAGGCGCAGCAGCAGATCGCCGAGGTGTGTTTGCCCCGAAGGGAAGAAGGACCAGTCCTGATCGTCGATCGGGGCGACCACGAGATCGGCGCTCCGGGCCTCGTTCGCAATATGCTCGGAAGCGGGGCCAAGAGTCAGTTGCGGTCGCCACTCGAGCTTGCCGACTTTCGACATCGAGCCGCGAAATTCCGTTTCGGCCGCCGAGGCGCGCTCGATAAACGCCCGCACGTCATGTTCCTGCGGCTCAAATGGCCCCGCGCCCCTACTATGGACTCGCGCCGACGCCTGTTTGGCGACAAGGCCGATGACGAAGGACCCGAAACGCTCGGCCGTGTCCGAGACGACGGAGAGCAGGTCCGCGTTCGGGCGATCAATGCGCATGCAAGCAAGCAGGGTCGAGAAGGCCAAGCATTTCTCCAGAGACATGAATGGCCGGCGACAGGGCAGCCGGTCGGCTATTTGGAACTGGAGCCTTTCTGCAGCGCCTGGAACGCGGCAAGAATCTGGTTACGCGACCCCGCCTCCTGCAAATAGATGTCCGTCCAGGCGCTTGTCGACTTCTGCCCGTCCCAGACTGCTTGAATGCACGGCGCGCCGACGCATCGGAATATCACGCCCTTGGCTTTTTCGCCGCTTTCCGTCGTGTCCTGGTCGGAGGTCTCCAGAGAAACCGTGACGTCGTCGATCGGGAATGTCGCTTGATGCGTTCCCCGCGACTGAAGCGAGCCGTTGCGGTATTCTTCGATGTCCTCGTCGGTCGATACGATCGGGCCGCCGCTTTCGCTTTCGCGGAACGCGATCGTCTTGACGAGCCAGCGCGTCGCGACGTCTTTGCCGGGCGAGCGGTATTCCGGATTCGCGGCCGTCGCCGCCGGAACAGCACGCGACAGGAACGCATCGGCTTCCGCTTTGGACGCGAATGCTTGGGCGCCGTCAGCCAACTTCACCTCCGAGCCCAATGCGGTCGTGGCTGAGACCGGCGAGATTGCGGACAATCCGAGCACAGCGACCACGGGCGCAGCGTACCCGGTTGTGAACATACGCATTACTCAGGTGATCCCTGGGCCCGAACAGTAGCTGCGGAAAATATAGCGGCGGGACCGCGCTTTTGCCAATCGCGCGAGAAATCGGTCACGCCGGGTCTCCGCCGCTCCGACAAATCAGCCTTGAAAGAGGCAGGGTCGACGGCCATCTAACGTCGGCTGGCGCACGGGGCGCTTCCAGCCTCTTGATGTGCGGGCGGAGCGCTATTTGTCCAGCCAAACCACCGTCAAATCGGACTCGTCCGCGGACGCGCCGTCGCGCTGGGGCATATTTGGCAACCTCGCGTTCACCGTCATTCTAATCGCGAGCTCGGTGTCCAACCTCGGCATCGGCATGTTCGACACGGCGATGAGCTGGCTCATGACGAGCCTCAACCCGGACCCGATGATGGTGTCGGCGGTTCAGGTCGCGACAACGCTGCCATTGTTCCTCCTCACCTTCCCGGCCGGCGCGCTTGCCGACCTCGTGGACGCACGCCGACTCCTGATCAGCGCCCAAGTCGCCGTGACCCTCATTTCCATCGCGTTCGCGGTGATTGTTTCGCTGCATTGGGCGGCCCCAACGAGCCTTCTCGCGACGACCTTTTTGCTCGGGGTCGGCGGGGCGCTCGCTGCGCCCGCTTGGCTGCTGATCACGCCGATGCTGGTTCCCAAGGACGATCTCGACAGCGCAATCGCGATCAACAACACAAACTTCAATGTGAGCCGCGCGATCGGTCCGGCGCTTGGAGGGTTCGCCATCGCGGCGATCAGCATCGATGTCCCGTTCTGGTGCTATTGCGCCGGGAACCTGGCGCTCCTTGCCGCGGTCGTCTGGTGGCGCGGCCCGCGCCGCATCCGCGAGACTCTGCCTGCGGAGCGCCTTTCGAGCGCGCTGAGAACAGGGCTTCGCTACGCCCGCTACAATCGCGACATCGACTCGACGCTCATCCGCGCCGTCGCCTTTTTCCTTTTTGCGAGCGCGTACTGGGCGCTTCTTCCGCTCGTCGCCAAAACGCAGATGCACAATGGCGCGGCGATCTATGGCGTTTTGCTCGGCATGATCGGGGTCGGCTCCATCGTCGGATCCTTCGCGCTCAACTGGCTGAAAGAGCGGTTGGGGCCCGATCGCCTCGCGGCCCTCGGAACCGCCGGCACGATCGCGGCGCTTGTTATGTACGGGGCGGCTCGCGAGCCCGTTCTTGCGACGGCGGCGAGTCTTCTCGCCGGCGCATCCTGGATCATCGTGATGACGACGCTGTTCGTGTCCGCGCAGGTCGCGCTTCCGGATTGGGTGCGCGGACGCGGACTCGCGATCTTCCTCACAGTCTATTTCGGCGCCATGACGCTGGGCAGCGCCCTCTGGGGAAAGGTGGCGAGCATCGAGGGCCTGTCGACGGCGCTCTATCTGGCCGCGGCCGGCGCGTTCCTCGGTCTGATCGCGACCTGGCGGCGGAAACTCCAGACCGCCGCGGCGCTCGACCTGTCGCCCGCCATGCACTGGCGCAGCCCGGTCTTCGTCCGACGGGTCGAGGATGACGAAGGGCCGATCCTGGTCACAATCGAGTACAGGATCGATCCGGAGGACAAGGCGCCGTTCCTGGCCGCCATGCAGGAGATCGGCCTTGAGCGCAGACGCGACGGGGCCTTCGCCTGGAATGTCTTCGAAGACGCAGCCGTGGTCGACCGGGTCATCGAGACGTTCCTGATCCAGTCGTTGCTCGAACTGAAGCATCTGCGCGCGCGCGTCACGCAGGCGGACCGCGCCGTTGAACAGCGGGCTCACCAGTACCTTCGCGAGCCGCCGAGAGTGACGTTTCTCGTGTCTCCCGCGCGGACGCGCCCGCTCCGGCGGCGCTTCTCCGCCCTGCCGCGCTCGCCAGCGGTCGAGACTTCCGCGACGGGTTAGCGGCGCGATCCAGCCTTGTCCTTGCTCTCCGCGATCTGCCGAGCCATGAGGCGGCGCACGGCGTCCTCATCGCTGACGCCGCTGAACCGGTCGAGAGCGCCGACAGCTCGAAAACGTTCGTGGAGATAGGAGCCCTCGGGCGGACAGGCGCCGAAGTCGTAACCGCTCCAGCGGATCGCCTCGTTCCAGAGATGCAGCATGGTTGCGCCCCGCACCTTTTCGGCGACGCGATCCCGACAGCTCGGCAGGAACAGCTTCCAGAACTGCTCGGGTTCGATCGGATAGCAAACAT
This sequence comes from Hyphomicrobiales bacterium, assembly GCA_019237205.1. Taxonomy (GTDB): domain Bacteria; phylum Pseudomonadota; class Alphaproteobacteria; order Rhizobiales; family Beijerinckiaceae; genus Roseiarcus. The sequence goes on along the minus strand of JAFAHO010000194.1, from coordinate 33,390 downwards.
GCGGATCGAGCGCCCTGTCATAGAGCCCGTGATTCGTCAGGACGGGAGTGAGCAGGAAGGGGCCGAGGCCGCCCCATTTCTGATCGGCGTCGACGGCGTTCTCAGCGGTCGCGAGGAGATCGGCGAGGGCCGGTTCGGAGGGCGGCAGCCGCAGCACGGCGTTGTTGACGAGCAATGTGGAGACGGCGTCGGCCTGGCGGCAAAAGACGTAAGCCTCGGCGGCGAAGGAAGGATCTGTCAGACATATGATGTCGGCGTCGACCCAGCAGCAGCCTGTCTTCTGGATCATTCTGTAGCGGAACATGTCGGAGAAGGCGGCGATCGAGGGTTTGCCGTTGACGATGTAGCGCCGAACCAGGGATTCGTCGGGGCACACGAGACGGGCGTCCTCGAGGCGGACTCCGGGCGGGATATCGAGCTTCTGTTCGTAGCTGTAGAGACTGAGCTTGGCGCCGACCGTCGGAAACGAAGCGAGGCAGGCATAGGCGAACGGATTGAGGGGACCGTGCCAGAACGAGGCAAATTCGCATGCATCCGCGGCAGGGGTTGGGTCTGTCATGCGAAACCGCCTCAATTTGTTGGAAGACGAGAGCTCACTCGATCCTGGCGAGGACATTCCGGCCGGCGTCTTCCCAGTCGCCAAAGAACGTCTCCGTCGTGAGATCGCCCCGCGACACGAACTCGCAGTAGATGTCGAAAATCCAGCTGGCGTGGACATCATCGAGGAGAAGGTGCCGGCCTTTTTCGCCGTGAGCCATCCGGATGCAGTGGGTCATGTCGGAGAGGCAGACTTCGCTCGTGTGGCCGCCGTCGACGTGCAGGAGGTCGAATCCGAGTTCCTCGGCTCGGCCGGCGAGCCAGGGGAGGACCTCGCGCGAATCTCCCGGGAAGAGATGCACCCGGCCGGGAAACTCGCCCTTGAGGAAATCGACGCATTCGATCGTATAGCGGTGGCTCATGACGTCGACGCCGTAATATTCGAGCCTGGGATTGGACGAGAGCGCGAGCAGCGCGCTGTGGCCGGCGTTGACGCCAACTTCGAGCATGCGCTCTTTGAAGCGCGCCGCGCGCCAGAGGTTGCGTCGCGCAGGCGCAAGATCGGGAGCGGGCGGGCGCTCAGGAAAGGCCTCGTCGCGATCGGCATAGAAAATATTGCCCTCGAGGCGCTCGCCCGAGTTGCCGACGATCGCGTTGAGCCGCCGCAACCGTTGGCGGAACGCGTCAGAGAGGATCTCGTCGAGCGTGTCGCGCGCGATCGTATAGTCGGGGATTTCCGAGGCTGGCACGGGCTTGCCCGGAATCAGGATGCGGCCATTCATGGGTTTCGACGCCCCAGCGAGTTCAAGGGTTTGGGTCTAAGCCATGGGGCGGCGGTTGAACACTCCGCCCGAGGGCGCGGCGCGCCTTCGATTCGGCTTGAACGGAGAAAAAACCGGCAACTAGGGCGCCTCGCTTGTTGGGGAGCGGCTGTGCGGCGCTGCTCATGGCGACCAATTGGACGCCCGGCGACAGAGATTGCGCGACAAGCCCAAATGGCGCAATCTCAGGCCAAAATCGGCAGCGGAGCGGGGTTCGGTTGATGCATGCGGATCCTCGTTGTCTTCGCTCACCCCTTGGAAACGAGTTTCGTTTCCGCCCTGCATGTGCGAATCGTCGAAACCTTGCGGCTGCGGGGCCACGTGGTCGATGACCTGGACCTCTATGCCGAAGGCTTCGACCCCGTGCTTTCCCGCCAGACCTTTGTCGACTATCTCGATATCCGCGCCAACCGTCTGCGAGTGGGTCCCTATGTCGACCGGCTGCTTGCCGCCGAAGCCCTCATTCTGGTGTCGCCCGTGTGGCACGATGGGCTCCCGGCGATTCTGAAGGGCTACTTCGACTGCGTCTTCCTGCCGGGCATCAGCTTCACGATCGATCGAGAAGGCGTCTTTCGGCCATTGCTCTTGAATATCAAGCGGCTGGCTGCGGTGTGCGTGTACGGCGCCGACCGTCGGCGGACGTCCCACGTAGGCGACCCGGTGCGCCACTTCGTCACGCGCGGTCTGGCTGAAAACACACCTTGCGCGCGCTGCGAATACATCGCGCTATACAGCATGGACGGGGCGACGCAGCAGCGCCGCGCACGATATCTCAAACGGGTGACCCGCAACTTCAGCGCATGGTAGGGCGTTGGGAGGAAGCGGATCGCTTTCGAACGCGAGCTGATGCGCCGGTTGCGGCGCCTGAGAATTGGAGGAGGCCCATGTTCCCGGAAACCCGAGAAAGACTATTTCGCTTCTTGCATGAAGGCAGGGTGTCTGTGCTTTCGACCTGCACGTCCAAAGGAGAGCCGCATTCCAGCGTCATGCACTATTCCTGCGCGGCCGAACCGCCGGGTCTCTATTTCAGCACCGACGACCGCAGCGCCAAAGCTAGGGATTGTCGCGAGAATCCACGAGCGTCAGTCGCGTTGGGCTGGAGCGAAACCGAGTGGGTGACGGTCCAGATGCGGGGCGGGTTGCGAGCCCTGACGCTGCCCGCAGAACTCGAGGCTGCAAAGGCGGCGCACTATGCGGTCCACCCGAATGCTCGACAGTTTGACACCGATCCCCACACGATGTTCCTGGCGTTCGAGCCGGATTGGGTCCGATTTTCCGACCTGGCCGCCGCGCCAGCTATCGTTGAAGAGATGACGCTTCCATAGGCGTGGCTATGCGCCTGGAAATCGGCCAGTTCACGACCGATGCAGATACTCGGACAATTGGCTGTCGGCGCGGACCGCGCGCCAGACGTTCATTTCGACGCCATGCTCCGGGTCGAGCGCGATTTTCTTGCTGAGGCGCAGGCCAGCTGTCGCGAGCACCGCCTCCGCCGAGAGGCCCGCATCGCAGGCGGAAAAAACCGACTGCCCGCCAGGCAGCGTTACGCCATGCGCGCGGGACAAATGAAATGCGTCGAAACCGATCTTAAGGAACAGATCGAACACGCCCTTACCACCAGGCACCGCCACGTCGCCGCCAAGCGGCAGCACCTGTTTCACGACCTCGGCCCAGCCGATCCGCGCCGGGTTCCACCACCAGGCATCCTCACGTTGCTCAAGCCGGTCCGCCCCACTCGAAATCACGAGACGCAGGTCGCCCCGGACGTTGGGTTCGAGTGCGTGGCTGCGACGGCCGAATACGATGAGGTCCGAGCCGGCTAGCGCTCGCTGATAATACTCCCAGTCCTTCTCATTGCGCAGCGAAGCGGGGATGAGCCCGTCTGCGCCAGCGATCTTGTTGTCGTCTGAGACAATGGCGTAGCCCTGGATCTCCGTCGGGCTGCTCTTCGGCTGCTCGGGGCTGAACGCGCTCATAACCGTCCTCTTCGCGTTCCGCTTTCGAACGCGCGCGATTGCGATCGTTGGCACAATCTTCTAGATCGTGGCGCCGAGCCAGCCCTATTCGGGGATATTTCGCATTCCGCCTGCGGGCGTGAGGCAATCCATTGAAAGCGCGCGCTCGTGAGCGCGATCGCCTGTCGGCGACTGGAACCGAGGGAGATCGAGACGTGCGCAGACCCTTTCGCATCGTAGCCTACGCCATAACCTCCGCGGACGGAATGATCGCGGACGAGACCGGAGCGATGCCGAAATCGCTTGCCCTCGACGCCGACCAGCGCTTTTTTGAGAAAGGATTGGATCGCGCAGCCGTGCTGGCCCATGGCCGGATGTCGCAGGAGGACCAGCCCAACTCGCCGAAGCGGCGCCGGTTGATCCTAACTCGCAAAGTCGCCGGCCTGGCGCCCGACCCCGAGAACTCGAACGCAAGACTGTGGAACCCCGCCGGAGCCTCGCTCGAGGACGCGTGCGCCGCGCTCGGATGTCTCTCAGGCACGCTCGCGGTTCTTGGCGGCCCGCACGTCTACAGTTTATTTCTGAAGATCGGTTACGACGACTTCTACCTCAGCCGCGCCGACAAGGTGCGTCTGCCCGGCGGGGTGCCGCTCTTCGGGCGTGGGCGGCCCGGCTCGCCGGAGGAAATCATGTCCGCCGCGGGGCTCAAGGCGGGGCCCGTCCAACACCTCGACGACGAGGTGTCGCTTGTTGAATGGACGCCATGATTTCTGAAGACGCCCGCGCTTCTTGAGCCTCGAGAAACCCCGCAAGCGGCGCCTTCGACTGCACTTGTGTTCTTCGAAGGGAAAAACGTCTAAGGAACGCCCCCATGGTCGAGCCCGCGATTAAGAGCGCGTCCTTTCGGGCGCTTCTGCCCCTGCTGCGTTATGGCCGGCGGTATTCGGGACGCGCGCTTGCCGCGCTGGCGGCGCTGACTGCGTCTGCGGCGGCGACGCTGGCGGTTCCATTCGCCCTGCGCCGGATGATCGATTTCGGCTTCTCGAAGGACGGCGGCGGCGCTATCGACGCCTATTTCCTCGCTATGGGGGCGGTGGTCCTCGTCATCGCGCTCGCCGCGGCGACGCGCTACTACCTCGTGACAACCCTCGGCGAACGAGTGGTGGCGGACCTGCGCCGTGACGTGTTCGCTCACCTGACAGGACTCGATGCGGCGTTCTACGACCGTGCGCGCATCGGTGAGCTCGTCTCGCGCCTGACTGCCGACACGACACAGATCAAGGCCGCGTTCGGGTCGTCGGCTTCGCAGGCGCTGCGCAATTTGTTCATGTTGGTCGGCTCGACGGCGCTGATGGTCTATACGAGTCCGAAACTGTCGGCGCTCGTCCTCGTCGCCATCCCGGTCATCGCCGCGCCGCTGATTGCCTCCGGCCGCATCTTGCGCGGCCGGTCCCGCCACGCGCAAGATGCGCTCGCCGACGCGACCGCCTTCGCGTCCGAGAGTCTCGGCGCGGTGCGGACGATGCAGGCGTTTGGCGCCGAGGGCGGAAGCAAGGCGCGCTTTGCGCGCGCCGTCGAAAGCGCCTACGACGCCGCGCGCAAAGCGGCCGTCACGCGCGCGGTCATCATCGCAGTCGCCGTCTCGCTCGCCTTCTGCAGCGTCGTTTTCGTCCTGTGGCTCGGCGCTCATGACGTGCTCGCTGGCCGGATGAGCGCAGGACTCCTGTCGCAGTTCGTGCTCTTCGCGGTGCTCGGCGCGACATCACTCGGCGAGTTGTCGCAGGTCTGGAGCGAAACCGTCGCAGCCGCAGGGGCGGCTGGGCGGATCTCGGAACTCCTTGCGATCGAGCCCCTAATCGTCGCTCCCCCGACGCCTGTCGCGATGCCCGCGCCGCCGCGGGGCGCGGTCGCCTTCGAGCATGTCAGCTTCGCCTACGACGGGGCGCCGGACTTTCGCGTGATCGACGATCTCAGCTTTTCGATCGCGCCGGGCGAGCGGGTCGCCATCGTCGGCCCCTCGGGCGCGGGGAAGTCGACTGTGTTCCAGCTCATCATGCGCTTCTACGATTGCCGGGAGGGACGCGTCCTCGTCGACGGGGTCGACGTGAGGAGCGTCGATCCCGGGGAGCTGCGACAGCACATCGCCACGGTTCCCCAGGATGCTTCGATCTTCGGCGGAACGGTCTCGGAAAACATCGCCTATGGACGCGATGACGCGAGCGAGCGCGAGATCGAAGCGGCCGCCCGGCGCGCGGCCGCGGACAGCTTCATCCGGGATCTCGACAAGGGCTACGCGACCGAGCTCGGCGAGCGCGGGGTGACGCTGTCCGGGGGGCAAAAACAGCGCCTTGCGATCGCTCGGGCGATTGTCAAGAACTCGCCGATCCTGCTTCTGGACGAAGCGACCTCGGCGCTCGACGCTCACAACGAAGCGCAGGTCCAAGCCGCGCTCGACGACGTGATGAGCGGGCGAACGACGCTGGTGATCGCCCACCGGCTGGCGACCGTACTCAAGGCGGATCGCATCCTGGTATTGGAGGCGGGCAGGATCGTCGAGGAAGGCGATCACGCCGGGTTGGTCGCGAAAGGCGGCGTCTACGCGCGACTCGCGCAGCTGCAATTCGAGCCCGGCGCGGCGGCGCTTCGGGAGACAGCGCGGGCGAGCGAGACGCCCGCCGCGGGGCTCGATCGACGCCGTGCTTGACATTTGACGTCGATGTCATTTGATCGCGGTCAACTCTGCGGCGAGATTTCCGGGTCCGGCGACGGTACGCGATGAAACGGACGATCCACCGTGGACGGCGCGCGAATCGCTCGCGGATTTGCCGGAAAAAGGTTGGACGTCGATGGCTTAATGGAATCTGGCGTGGGCAGATTGACGGTTCGCGTAGACACGATTGTGCGCAGAGGCGGCGACCTGAGCGTGACGCGCGAGCGGCCGCGGGGAGGCGTGGTCGACCACCTCGTTCTCCTGAAACCGCGCGTCATGTCGCTCGTCGTGTTCACCGGCGCGGTGGGATTCGCGCTCGCGCCGGGACCGGTCGATTGGATCAGGCTTGTCGCGACGCTGTCTGCGATGGCGGCCGGGGCCGGGGCCTGCGGCGCGCTCAACATGTGGTGGGAAGCCGACATCGACGCCAATATGTCCCGGACCGCCATGCGCCCCATCCCGCGCGGCGCCGTGCCGCCCAATCAGGCGTTGGCGATCGGCGCGCTTCTTGCGGTCGTCTCCGTCGCTGCGCTCGGAATCCAGATCAATTGGCTCGCCGCCGCTCTGCTCGCGCTCACCATCGCAATCTACATCCCGCTCTACACGATGGTGCTGAAGCGCCGGACTCCGCTCAACATCGTCATCGGGGGTGCTGCGGGCGCGCTGCCGCCGGTGATCGGCTGGGCCGCGGCGACGAACAGCTTGTCGGCCGGAGCGATCTCCCTCTTCGTTCTCATTTTCCTCTGGACGCCGCCTCATTTCTGGGCGCTCGCGTTGTGCCGAAGCGGCGACTACGAGAGAGTCGGCGTGCCCATGCTTCCCAATGTCGCCGGTCACACCGCGACCTGCCGGCAGATTGTGATCTACGCGCTCCTGCTCGTGCCGGCGTCGTTCGGTCCGCTCGCCATCCCCGGGGTCGGGTTCCTCTACGGGTCGATCGCCGCAGCCTGCGACACCGGTCTGTTGTGGCGCGCTTTTGCGCTCTATCGGCTTCGCGAGGGCGAGGAATCGCCGAGGCGCAAGGCGGCGATGGCGCTATTCGGTTTTTCGATCCTCTATATGTTCCTGCTTTTCGCGGCCCTGCTCGCGCAGGTCCTGGTGAGGCGATAGGAACTGCGCGGGCCGGGAGCGAGGGTCGCTGGCGTGAATAGCTTGCATTGCCCGATCGCGCCTGCGAGGAACGATCCCGCCATGACGAAAACGAAATCCGACCGGAGGCGCAGGACGTTGAATTGGGCGGTGCTCGCAGTCCTCGTCGCGATTGCCGTAGGTCTATACGTCGGCATCATCCTCAAGGCCTCCAAATTCGGATTCTGACACGCGATGATCGCGATCCACGACCTGCCGCATGTGCTCGCCGCCATCAACGCGGCGACGATCGTCGTTCTGCTTTACGCCTATAGCCGCATTCGCGCCCGCGATCGGGTTGGACACCGCCGCACAATGTTCGCCGCCATCTGTCTCGGCGTCGCGTTCCTGGCGGTTTATCTTGTCTATCACGCCTCCGCGGGGCTCGCGAAATTCGGCGGCCATGGGCCCGTTCGCCCGATTTACTTCACCCTGCTCGCCGTTCACGTGGCGATGGCGTTCGTGGTCGCGGTCCTCGTGCCATTGACCTTCTACAACGCGATGAAGGGCCGCTTCGCGACGCACAAGCGCTTCGCGCGGGTGACGTTCCCGCTCTGGCTCTTTGTCGCCTCTTCGGGTCTTGTCGTATACGTGATGGCGGTTCATCTCTATCCGCTGAACACGAGCTGACCGGACAATGAGCCAAGCCGCGCGATCCCCTTCCTCTCCGGTCGCCGGACTCGACGCAGCCGGCGTCGTGGACGCCATTCGGCGTGAACTACGCGATTGGGTCTGGCTTGCGGTCGGCGCGCTCGCGGTCGCTGGCGTATTCGCCCTTTTGCTCGCTCTCTCCCGGATTCCTGGGATGGACAGCGCGCCGTTCTGGCCAATCGGATTCTTCTATAAGGGCCTCGTCATCCACGTCGTGTTTTCGCTGGTGATCTGGCTTCTCGGCGTGTTTGCGTTTCTCGTTTCGGTCGCGACCCTTCGCGTCGGCGGCGAAGGCGCGCGGGCCGCACCGCTCGGCCGGATCGGGCAGGGCTTCGTGCTGATCGCCTTCCCGTGCCTGTTTGCGCCCGCGTTCTTCGACGCTACCGAGCCGGAGCTGACCAACTATATCCCACTCATCCGCCATCCGGCATATGACGTAGGGCTAATCCTGTTGGCGCTCGGCGTGCTCGCGCCCGTGGCGCGCCTCTTTCTTAATCTGCCGGGCCGGAGGGCCGCGATTCCGCCGCTCGCGCTCGCGATGTCGATCGCCGGCTTCATCTATGGTCTGGCCCTGTTCGCCTTTGCGGTCGCTGGGACGCTGCTCGCAGAGCGCGGGGAGCTCATGTTTTCGCGCGAGCTTCTGTTCTGGGGCGGGGGCCATCTGCTGCAGTTCGTCACCGCCGTCGTGCTCGTGACGAACTGGCGAATCCTGGCGCGTCGGAGCCTCGGCAAGAGGGCGGTAAGTGATGGGGTCTTCAGCATCGCGGTCCTCATCATCGGGGCGCTCGCGATCCCCGCGCCGTTCTTCTACTCGGCGTTTGACGCGTTCTCGGACGCGCAGCATGAAGCGTTCCGCCTGCTTCAGTTCGGCATCGCCGTCCCGACCCTGATCTTCGCCAGTTCTCTCATCGCCCGGGCCCGAGCAATCGGCCGTCCGTCGCGTTTGCCCTGGCGCGACCCTGCGTTCTTCACCCTTGCCGTGTCGCTTGCCCTCTTCGCGCTCGGCGGCGTGATGGGCTTTCTCATCACCGGTTCCGATACGCGCACGCCAGCGCACTATCACGCCGTCGTCACCGCGGTCAGCGTCTCGAGCGCCGGCATGCTCCTCACCTTCGGACTGGAGGAACTCGGCCGCCGGCCGGTCTCTGCGCTGACGACCCGCGCCCTCATCGCCCTCTATGGCGGCGGGCAGTTCGTCGCCTCGATCGGCATGTTCGTCGCCGGCGGCTATGGCGCGGCGCGCAAGACCCCGACCGGAGTCGGCTCGCTGGACGCGGTCGCCGCGGCCGGCATGGCCGTGCACGGCGTCGCCTCCATCTTCACGATCCTCGGCGGCGCGGCCTTTGTCATTGTCGCGATCCGGGCGCTCTCCCGGCCCGCCATGGTTCGGTCAATTTCGCCGCTGGGCCGCGATTGACGGCGATGTCTGCACACGCCTCCGGCAGGACGGAGCTTCTGGTTCTCGTCGCCGCCGGACTCGTCGCGATGGCTGGGTTGCGCGCGATGCATCTGGCGGCGGACGGCGCGCCGCTCGCCTACAGGGAGGGTGCGGCGGACGGGGACAGTGACGGGGCGATTGCAAGGCTCGACAAGCTTGCTGGGCGGTCGCGGCCGGCGGATTCGGGACCTTGAGCCGCCCTCGTGACCGACGGGGAGAAAGCCGAGGACAGTCATGGTGATGGCGCCGTTTTCGGCTAGTCTCCAGCGAGGCGGCTTCGCTCCGCTGCCGCCTGAACCCGGTGTTTCTTGGATCGATCGGATGCGCACCGAAGCCCTTAGCCTTCGCTTTGAGAATCTCGACGCCTGGTCGAGTCTCGAGGCTGTCCATGCGATGTTCGAGGGGCAGCTCTCGGCGGTGGCCGCAGTGCGCGAGGTCCTGCCGGCTATCGTCAGAGCCGGGGAAGCCGCAGCGGAGCGCCTCGCCGGGGAGGGGCGCCTGATCTACGCCGGGGCCGGAACGTCCGGCCGCATCGGTGTGCAGGACGGCGCCGAGCTTACGCCAACCTTCGATTGGCCGGAAGAGCGCGTCCTCTTCGCGATCGCGGGCGGCGAGCGGGCGCTGCGCTCAAGCGCTGAAGGCGCCGAGGACGATCGCGACGCGGCCAAGCGGGCCCTCGCTCAGTTGCGAGTCGCCGCGCGCGACGTGGCGATCGGGGTGGCGGCGAGCGGAACAACGCCCTATACGGTCGAATTTGTTGAGGGCGCGCGTGACCGCGGGGCGCTCACGATCGCGATCGCCAACAACCCAGGCGTCCCGCTCCTGGCGGCGGCCGAGCATCCTATTTGCATCGACACCGGGCCCGAGGTCGTGGCGGGGTCCACCCGCATGAAGGCGGGCACGGCGCAGAAGGTGGTGCTCAACCTGCTCTCCACCTTGGTAATGATCCGCCTCGGGCGCGTCTATCGCGGATTAATGGTGGACATGCGAACGAGCAACGCGAAGCTCGTCGGCCGGGCGACCCACATGGTCGGCCACCTTGCGCGTTGCGACGATGAAACGGCGAAACGGGCGTTTGAGGCCGCGGGCGGCGATTTGAAGCTCGCGGTTCTGCTGGCGCGGGGAATCGACATCGACAGGGCGAGGACGTTGATCCGGCGGAGCGGCGGTCGCCTTCGGTCGGCGTTGGCGGAACACAAGGCGTGAAGCCCGCCGGTATCCCCGACCCGTCTCGCGAGCGGAAGAGCGCTCTCTACCTCTCGCCGCGCTCCATCAAGGTGACGCGCCAATGCCAGAGCGCGAGGCCGAGGAGGATGAGTGCGGTCGCCTGGTGGGCGAGCGCCACCGGGATCGGCACGGACAAGATGAGCGTCGCGACGCCGAGCGCGGCTTGCAGCGCCGCGACACCGGCAATGAGCGCGGTGCGTTGCGCGAGCGCGGGCGGCGCCGACCGCAGCGCCGCCAGCGTCTGAAAGAGCGCGAAGGCGACGAGGGAGTAGGCGATCGTCCGGTGATCGAATTGCGCGGTGGCCCGGTCGTCGAAGGGCGAGCGCAGCGATCCGAACGCCTCGGCGGGGAGAAAGCGCGAGCCCATCAGCGGCCAGGTGTCATAGATGAGCCCGGCGCGGAGGCCAGCGACGAGGGCGCCGAGGCCGAGCTGGAGCCAGACGAGGAGTACGAAGACCGCGGCCGACGCCACGAACCCTCGCGGGACTGTGGCGCGAGCCCGCTCGCTCAAGCCCGCGCCGGCATAGATCAACGCCCCGAAGGTCGCGGCGGCGATCATCAGATGCAGCGCCAGGCGCTCCTGGGCGACTTCCGTGCGCTCGCTGAGGCCCGAACTCACCATCCACCAGCCGACGATCGGCTCGAGCGCGAGAAGCCCGGTCGCGACGGCGACTTGACGCCCGAGCGCGTCCTTGAGCTCGCCGCGGATCCAGAACCAGAGTCCCGGCAGGATGAACGCTGCGCCCACGATGCGCGCCATGAGCCGATGGCTCCATTCCCACCAGAAAATGGTCTTGAAGCCATCGAGCGTCATGTCCGGGTTGAGCCTGGCGAATTGCGGAATCTGTTTGTAGCGGTCGAATGCCGCCTGCCAGTCTGCGCCGCTCAGAGGCGGAACAACCCCCGTCACCGGCTTCCATTGCGTGATCGATAGACCCGATTCCGTGAGACGGGTTGCACCACCGATCAGCACCATCGCGAAAATGAGCGCCGCCACGGCGAAGAGCCAGATGCGGACGCCCGGGCGGGCGGTGATGTGCAACGGCGGGGCGCTGGCGCGCAAAAGATTGATCGAGGCCATCGGATCCGACGTGTTCAGACGGGCTTCAGCGAGTATCCGGCGCAACGCCCGATGCGCGCAAGCCCGCGCTTCCCGCGAGGCTTAACGAAGTTCGGCAGTCGCACGCGCGAATTGCCTCGCGCTTAGTTCCAGCCACCTTGCGTTGTTCTTGAGCAGGTCCTTAAGCCGTGCGGCAAGATCGCCGGAATCTTTTACCGGCTCGGCCCCCAAATTTCTCATGAAACCGGTCCATTCATCGCCGCATGCTTCGATCTCAGCCCGTAAGTCTTCGGAGAAGACCGCGTAAAACTTGTCGAGTCCGGTGATCCCTTGATTCTCGGCATCCTGTCGCATTCGGTCATAATCAGCATTTGTCAAGCGTACCAACTCGCGACAGCGCTCGGGCGTCGAGACGCGATACCGAGCCTCCTGATATCGCGGCTCGAGAATTTCCCACCGTGCTCTGAACATCATCCGAATCAGCCGCACCAGCATTGCCAACGTATCGGGCATGTTCTTCGGCAACGACCAGTCGAGCAAAGGCCGCAGCCGATCGGCGTTCACCGTGACAAAAATCAGTACGACCTCCTCCAAGAGGCCGTCGACGCTTTGGGCTTTGGTGATGACGGGGATATAAATCTCCCCTGATGCGAAAAACGGCGGGAGCGCCGGAGGCAACGAACCGGCGGTGATTGCCGGAAGCGCGCGTTCCAATTCATCGGGCCAGTCGACCGCGCCGCGGATCGATTGCCGAATCGTCGACCACGGAACGGACGCCACTTGACCGAGTCCGAGGAGGTTGAGGCCGTCGGCGTTGCCTTCGACTTGCGATGCGACGGCGTCGAACCGCTTCGAGTCATCGTAGCGCACAGAAAGTACGATCCTCCTTTCGTAACGCTGATCGCGAACTCTCGCCCGCGCGAATTTTTGCGCCAGTTCAACGGAAATGCTCTGCGCGCGCTCGTAAAGTTTTTCCGTGAGCTGTCCCACATTCAGATTGAGGGGTTTTCCGTCGGTGAAGACTCCGGATACGAACAGTTCGTCAATGAATTTGCGAATGCCGCTCTCATCAGCGGTGTAGGCTTGATAGGGTTGAAACGCTGGGGGAGGCTCGCGTATATCCGTGTTCTTGATACAAACGATTTTGCGTTTTGCGTCATAGAAGCGACCCAATTCGTAGTTGCACCAACTCATATCGACGTCAACGGATGGATACAGCAGTACAAAGATATCCGAGGCCCGGACATTTTCCTCGATCCACTGTCTCCAGTCCGTGGAACCGGCCATTTCTTCGCTAATCTTGATATCCAACAGGGTCTTTGATTCGAGCGCTTGTAGCGATAGCTTAAGGCTCTTCGCAATATCGACATATTTGGAGTTGTGGCTTACAAATATCTTCACTTCGTCCATGACGTCGTCCAAAGTAAATTGGAATAAGCGCGCGCCGCAGTTCGACGCGGCATCGGGTTGTCTGAGGCGCCGCTACTCGGGATCGAGCGGATCTGCGGATTCAGACAATGAGTTTTCGGTACAGATGCCAGGTCGTGTGGCCCAGCACCGGGAAGATCACGAGTAGCGCGACGAACAGGGTTACGAACGAAATCGCAAGATCGGCGCCGATCACGACAGCCCACGCCAGCATGGCGCGCGGATTGGCGACGACCGCCCGAACGCTCGTCGCCATTGCGGTGACGAAGTCGATGTCGCGGTCGACGAGGAGCGGGGGCGACACCGCGGTAAAGGAAAAGACGATGAGCGCGATGATCGCCCCGAGGCCGTTGCCGACAATGAGGAACGTCAAGCCCCAGGTCGTGGTGAAAATCCGGGTAAACATCTGCTCGAGCGTGGGCGCGTCCACGCCGTAGAACATCAGGAACAGGAAGACGGCAATGTCCAACCAGATGATGAAGGTGAAAAGGCTCACCAGCGCGAGCCAGCCAAGGTCCTTTCCGGCGCGATTCCAGACGGCCCCCAACACCGCCGACCAGGACAGCGGCTCGCCTGTCTCCAGTCTGCGCGAGATTTCGTAAGTGCCTGCCGCGCCGAACGGAGCGAACAGGGCAAATCCCATGATGAGCGGGTAGGCCAGATAGTAATAGCCGAGCGAGAAGGCGACCCAGACGATGAGCAGGCCGCCCAACGCGTAGACGCCGCCAAAGAACATGCCGTAGATCGGCGCTCGGGTGAAATCGCGAACGCCCTTCTCGATACACTCGATCACATCGGCAACGTCGATCTTCCGGATCTCCAGTTGCGGCGCTCTCCCCGTTTCCGCTTCGGGGCCGCTCGCCGCCGGTGGTCCGGCGTCAACTGCTGTCGCCATTCGCTCACTCCCATCCATCGACGCCTCTGACGGGCGGCGAGCAAATTGGATCACGTTCCAGGCGAGCAATCAACGCCTTCGATCCGTCGCCGTCGCCCACGTTAAGGGCAGGAGCGAGGCTTCAGGCGAAAAACATTGCCGATTCGCTCGGGCTGTGGCATGAGCGCGCATCCCGAACAATCAATCGCTTAGGAATCGATGTCCTTTATGAACGGTAACAGCTTTGCTGACCGCCAAGCGGCGGCCGCTAAAGCGCGGAAGGCGATGGCCGAAAAATTCCTCGCCAACTCCAAGCATGATCCAGCAGACCCCACGGTGATCGAGCGCGAAGCGAAGCGCAAGGCGATTCTCGAGGCGCGCGCGCTGCGCGACGCCGAGCGCGCCAAACGAAAGGCTGAGCAGGCCGCGCAGGAAGCCGCGCACCGCGCCGCCGAGGAAGCGGCCCAGCAGGAGCGGCTTCGGCTGGAGGCCTTGGCTCGAGAAGCCGAGGCCCAGCGCCTCAGGGAAGAAGAAGAGCGGCTCGAATACGAGCGCAAGCTTGAGCGCGACGCCCGCTATGCCGCCCGCAAGGAGCGCAAGAAAAAGAAGAGGTCCGCCTCCGAGCGGTACGGCTGAACGACCGCCCACGCTTCGCTGATCCGCGACCGCAACTGCGGCGTATGGTCGCATCAGGCGAGGTTTCGGACGACGGAGCGAGGAATCGATGGAAAAGCCGCTTCGTTTGGGCGTCGCGGGTCTCGGCGTGGTCGGGACCAGCCTCATTCAACTGCTGCAACGGCGACAGGCCGAGTTCATCGCGCGAGCCGGCTGTGAATGCGTGCTCACGGCTTACAGCGCCCGCCGCAAGCGCGACGCCACGGCCGGTCTTGAGCAGGTCCGGTTCTTCGAGAATGCCGCGGCGATGGCCGCGTCGGCGGATATCGACGTCTTCGTCGAATTGATCGGCGGAGCGGACGGAGCGGCTTTCGAGGCGGTCAAGGCTGCTCTCGCGCGCGGATTGCCCGTCGTCAGCGCCAACAAGGCGATGCTCGCCGCGCATGGCCTCAGGCTCGCGAACCTTTCAGAATCCCACAGGGCGCCGCTCTACTACGAAGCCGCAGTCGGGGGCGGAATACCGGTCGTCAAGACCTTGCGGGAAAGCCTCGCGGGAAACACGATCCAGCGCGTCGCCGGCATTCTCAACGGTACCTGCAACTATATTCTGTCGCGCATGGAGACTGAGAAGCTGACGTTCGACGTCTGCCTCGCCGAGGCGCAGAGGCTGGGCTACGCGGAGGCGGATCCGACCTTCGACATCGGCGGGTTCGACACCGCCCACAAGCTCGCGATCCTCGCCTCGCTCGCCTTCGGCTCCAAGATCGACGCCGCGGCGGTGTCCGTCGAAGGCATCGAATCGATCACGCTTGCCGACCTCGCGGCGGCCGACGAACTCGGCTTTCGGATCAAACTGCTCGGTGTCGCGGAACGCACACCGCACGGAATCGAGCAGCGCGTCCACCCGACCATGGTGTCGAAGAGCGCCCCGCTGGCCCAGACGATGGGCGTCCTCAACGCGGTTTCGATCGATGGCGACGCGGTCGGCGAATTGACCCTTGTCGGGCCAGGCGCCGGCGGGGACGCGACCGCCTCCGCGGTCGCTGCCGACATCGCCGACATCGCGCGCGGGACGCGGCTGCCGACCTTCGGTCGTCCGGCCGCGACACTGGTCGACGCCGATCGCGTGCCGATGCAGCGCCACGAAGGCGGATATTACGTGCGCCTCGCGGTCGCCGATCGTCCTGGCGCGATGGGGGCGATCGCGGCGCGGTTCGGGGAGCGGATGATCTCGCTCGAGGCGATCATGCAGAAGCGCGCGCCGAAAGAGTCGGCCGCTTCGGGGGTCGTGCCGGTGGTGCTGATGACGCACGGCACGACGGAAGCCTCAATCCGCGACGCGCTCGCCCATGCCGTCGAGGACGGCGTCGTGCGCGAAAAGCCACAGGTCATACGCATCGAGCGCGAGGCGTTTTGAAGCCGGTTGACCCGAGGGAATTCGCGAGGTCGCCGCCGCCGGACATGCGCTGCTGATCGTCGCCCACAGATTTGTCCCCGCGCCGGTCCTGACGCCGTTCACCTACACCCAGCTCATCTGGATGATCGTCTCGGGGTTCGTTGTGTTCGTCGATTAGCCGCCTGCGGCGACCCTCGCCGGCGCTTCGTTGGTTGCCGTCTGCGGCGTGTGGCTCGCGCTTCGCGAACGGGCAGCGAGGCGGCCTAGGTTCGATTGACTGGCGCTGGCCGCCGCTTAAGTCTTCCGCGGCCGGGATACGGAGGAAGCCATGCCCGATCATGCGCCGCCGGTCGAAGGTGTTCTTGAGACTTCGCTCTACGCGCAGAGCCTCGGCGAGACCGCCGCGTTCTATCGAGGCCTGTTCGGATTCAAAACGCTGGTCGATTCGCCGCGTCTTGTGGCCTTCGACATTGCCGGGAGAAGCGTGCTTCTGGTGTTTCAGGCCGGCGCGACCGAGGGCGACACAATCGACCCGCGCGGCACGATTCCCGGCCATGACGGGCGCGGCCGCCTGCATTTCGCCTTTGCGATCGCCATGGCCGATCTAGATGTCTGGCGCGGGCGGCTCTCGGAGCACGGCGTTGCGATCGTCGGCGAATACCGGTGGCCGCGAGGCGGCGTGAGCCTTTACTTCCACGACCCGGACGGCGCGGTCGTCGAACTCGCGACGCCGGGACTCTGGTGGTGAGCTTTCGCAGACGTCCTAATCTAAGGCGTCTCGAATTCCGCCAGCACGTTGGCGATCGGGTCGGGATGAACGCTGACCGGGCCGGTGAAAGGGTGATCGATCGAGACGATCACCACCAGACCGAGTGTGACCAGAGTGGACAGAACGCCGGTCATCGCGATCTGCGCCAAGAGATTCTCGCTGCCGAAGAACAAGGTGAAGCCGACGGTCAGAAGGGCTCCGGCAAACAGCGCCGCCCAAATGATGTTGGGGACCAGTCCGGTCGCCAGATGGAGCCGGATGCGGCGAGAAGCCGTGATATTGTCGATCTGGGCGAACACCTCCGCCATATCCGCCGTCTCCCGAGTTCCGGCGCGGCTGAGCGCGAGCGCGGCGCCATAGACGGTGTCGAGCGCCCGCGAGGTCGCCGGGCTTTCGTACTCTTTTTCCATCGCCGGCCATTCGTCCCTGATCGCCGTCCTTGCGTAGTCGGCGACCGATTGCCTGAGCGCGACGGCGGCAGGTTCCTTCCCTTCGGCGTAGCGGAGGAGAGCGGCGATCGAGGCGGCCTCCTGGTCGACCGCATTCTCGGCGGCGCTGAATTTCTCCCACACCACGATGACCGTGAAGGCGAGCAGGACCGCGTAGATCACGCCGACCGTTGCGAACTTGAATCCGGCGATCTCGTTGTTCTGGACAAGCTTCTCGACCCCGACCCAGCGATGGATCAGCGCCTGCGCGCTCATAGCGATCACGGTCGGGATGACGACGAGGAGAACGATCGAGATCGAAAGCGGAAGGCTCGACAGAAAATACGACACGTGGGATTGATGCCCATTGGAAGATCAAATGCGAAACGAGTTGATAGCGCGAATGTCGCGCGTGTCTAAGCAGACATTCGCGGAATGGCGAACGGATCGGGATGCAAGTCGAGGGCCCCAAGTCGATCGGCGGCCGCGCCGGCAGGAATTGTGGCAGAGTAGATGAGAATCCGCAGCCGCTCGAAGTTTTTCAGTCGCTCAGGCGTCTTTTTTTGCAACTTTTGATGGAAATCATACATTATTATAGTGTTGTATGTGGCCGTCGGAAAGTCTAACCTGTCACGAATGAAAGATATCATCGGTTTGTAAGGGGGTCGCCCCACGACACCGTGGGTCAAATCTCTTTTGCTATACAAGAGCAAATTCTTCGTTCGGCGGATGACGCCGCCAGGTTCGGCGCCAAGACAAGATAAAACCTGGGTTAAGAACCTGATCGCCTTGCCGCTGGTCAAAATACGATCGTTCCGATTGGCGGGCTCGCCTCGCGGCCCGGCGCAACGCGGCGAACCGCAAAGAGCCTATCCGTTGGTTGGCCAAAGGGAATCGGCTTAGGCGACTGCCGCAGCGCTTGCAGACAGCCGATCTCTTGCGCACTTTCGGCACAGGCCCTGCGCCTCGACCATCACCCGCCGCAGGGCGAAGCCGGCGTCCGCCGCTGAGTCCGCAATCGCGCGCGTCACGCCGGCGTCTTCGATCTCTTCGCTGCAGCCGCAGGATTCGCAGATCAACAGCATGCCGTGATGGGCGTGGTCGAGGTGCTCGCAGGGCGCGTAGGCGTTAAGGCTCTCGATCTTGTGCAGGAAGCCGTGCTCAAGAAAGAAATCGAGCGTCCGGTAGACGGTCGGCGGCGCGACCTGCTTGCCTTCGCGGCGGGACAGTTCCTCCAGGATCGCATAGGCGCCGAGCGGCGCGGCGCTGCCGCTGAAAATGTCCAGCACCCGCCGGCGAAGCGGCGTCAGCTGCGCGCCCTGGCGCAGACAGGCGTCCTTGACCCGCGACGCCCAGGTCGCCGGGTCGTGATCACACCCGCATGCGCTCGCCATCGCCTTCCTCGTCACACGCTCTTAGCACGAGCGCCGCCCCCCGTCGCCGGCGATCGCCCGGCAGGGGTTGCGCGCCGCATTGTTATAACATAACACTCGGCGGCAAGGCTGGCGAGCCCGCAGCCCAAGGAGATGAACCCGATGACGACAAACTTCATAGCGAAAGCGCTTCCTCTCGTCGCAGCCGTCGCCTTTTGCGCCTTCAGCGCGCCGGCGCCGGCCGAGCCGGTGAAGGTCGTGGCGGCTGAGAATTTCTACGGCGACCTCGCGTCCCAGATCGGCGGCGACAATGTCGCGGTCACGAGCATTCTCTCGAACCCGGACGAGGACCCGCATCTGTTCGAGGCGAGCCCCGAGACGGCGAAGGCGCTGACCGACGCCAAGGTCGTCATCGTCAATGGCGTCGACTACGACCCCTGGATGGAGAAGCTGCTCAGCGCCCACAAAGCCCCCGGACGCAAGGAAATCATCGTCGGGCAGCTGGTCGGCCACAAGCCCGGCGATAATCCGCACCTCTGGTACGACCCGAGCTATATGAAGGCAGCCGCGAAAGCGCTGGTTGCAGATCTCAGCGCAATCGACCCGGCGCACAAGGCCGACTATGAACAGGGCTACGCCAAGTTTACTGAGTCGCTGAAGCCGATGGACGACAAGATCGCCGCCATGCGCAAGTCCTTCGCCGGTCAGCCGGTCACCGCTTCCGAGCCGGTGTTCGGCTACCAGGCCGGCCTGATCGGCCTCAAGGTCCACAACGAGAAATACGCTCTCGCGATCATGAACAACGCCGAGCCGACCCCTTCGGAAGTGGCGGGATTCGAGAACGACCTCAAGGGCAAGAAGGTGAAGGCGATGCTCTACAACGCCCAGGCGAGCGAACCGGCGGTGGGGAAACTCGTGGATTTGGCCAAGGCTAACGGCATCCCGGTCGTCGGGGTGTCCGAGACCGAGCCGCCGAACTCGACCTATCAGGCATGGATGATGGGGCAATTGGACGCTCTCGATAAGGCGCTCTCCGTCAAGACTCAGTGAGCGCCCTCCGCTTCGACGATGTGAGGATCAGCCTCGGCCGCCGGGACATCCTCTCGGCGGCGAGCTTCATCGTCGAGGACCGCGAATTCATCGGCATGCTGGGCGCGAACGGCGCCGGCAAGACCACGCTTATGCGCGCCGCGCTCGGCCTCATTCCGGTCGCCTCGGGTGCGATCGCCGTTCTCGATGAGCCGGTCGCGCGCGGCAATCCCGCGATCGGCTATATGCCGCAGAATCGCGGCGCGATGGCAGGCCTCAGGCTCACCGGCTGGGACGTCGTCGCCAGCGCGGCGATCGGACGGCGCTTCGGTTTCGTGGGACTCGACAAAACGACGCGGCGCGAGATCGACTGGGCGCTCGACCAAGTCGGCGCGCGTGACCTCGCCCGCCGCTCGATCGGCGAATTGTCGGGCGGCGAGCTGCAAAAGGTGCTCCTGAGCGAAGCGCTGCTCGGCCGACCACGGCTCCTCCTGCTCGACGAGCCGCTGATCTCGCTCGACCCCGCGCATCAGAAGAGCATCGTCGAAACCGCGCGGCGCATCTGCGACGATCTTAAGGTCGCGATCGTGTTCAGTGCGCACGAGCTCAACCCGCTGGTCAACGCCATCGACCGGGTCCTCTATTTGGGGTCGGGCGCGGCCGTGCTCGGCGCGGTCGACGAGGTCGTGACGGGGCCCGTGCTGTCGCGCCTTTATGGCTCCGACATCGAGGTCATCCGCGTCAAGGACCGCTATTTCGTGATGGCGGGCGAGGTCGACGTCGAGCGCGAGGCGCATCGCCATGACCATCCGCATGGGTCATCGCACGACCATGACGACGCCCATGTTTGAATATGACTTCATGCGCACCGCCTTCGTCGCCTCGGGGATCGCGGCGATCCTAGCTGGCACGGTCGGTTTCTTTCTCGTGCTGCGCGGGCAGACTTTCGCCG
Source organism: Hyphomicrobiales bacterium (assembly GCA_019237205.1). Classification (GTDB taxonomy): domain Bacteria; phylum Pseudomonadota; class Alphaproteobacteria; order Rhizobiales; family Beijerinckiaceae; genus Roseiarcus. Next base: position 12,999 of record JAFAHO010000194.1, on the reverse strand, counting down.
GCCACGCGCTTTCGCATGCCGGCTTCACCGGCGCGACCGGGGCGGTGCTGTTCGGCTTCTCGCCGCTCGCCGGCCTTGTCGGCTTCACTGTCATGGTCGGCGTCGGCATGGGGCTGTTCGGCGAAAAGCTCGCTCACCGCGATGTGGCGATCGGCATGATGCTGTCGCTCGCGCTCGGCCTCGGTCTCCTGTTTCTGCATTTCTACACGGCCGCGGCCACGCAGGCGGCGGCGCTTCTGTTCGGCAACGTGCTCGGGGTCGATGAGTCGGCGTTGCTCACGCTTGTTGTGCTCGCAGTCCTGAGCCTTACGGCGCTGGCGTTCATCGGGCGGCCGCTTGTTTTCGCGTCCCTCCAGCCGGAGCTCGCCGATGCGCGCGGCGTGCCGCTGCGCTTCGTCGCGGCGGCGTTCCTGGCGATCGTCGCTGTCGCGGTTGCCGAATGCGCCCAGATCGTCGGCGTGCTGCTCGTCTTCACGCTCATGGTCGGCCCGGCGGCAGCGGCGATGAACCTGACCCGCCGCTTGGCCGCCGCCGTCGCGCTCTCGGCCGGGCTCGCGCTTGCAGAAGCCTGGGGAGGACTGACGCTCGCCTACTATACCGACTGGCCAACAAGCTTCTGGATCACCGCGCTCTCTGGCATGGTGTTCTTCGGCGCGGCGGCGGCGAGGCGATTCGCGGGCTAGGAGAGCACCCTCATCCGGCGCGGCTTCGCTGCGCCACCTTCTCCCGCATGCGGGAGAAGGGACGCGCCCCCTGTCCCGGATAGGGCGTCGGGAGACGCCCGTCTATCGACGGGCTTCGCGGGAGAGGGTTGGGTGAGGGCAAGAGCGGCGTGGAATCCTCCGGCTATTTTCTCGATGTCGAGCGGTCGGCGCTGGGCCGGCCGTGGCGGCCGCGCCTCGACTCTGGCGGCGAATTGCGCGCGCTCGCCATCGCGCAAATCGGCGGGCAGGACGAACTGATCGCGCGGGTGCTGGCCGGGCGCGGCGTCGAGCCGGAGGCGGTCGGGCGCTATCTCGATCCGACGTTGCGGGAGCTCATGCCCGATCCGTTCGTCATGCGCGACATGGAGGCGGCGACCGAACGGCTGAAGCGCGCGGTCGAGCGGGGCGAACGCGTCGCGATCTTCGGCGACTACGACGTCGACGGCGCCTGCAGCGCGGCCCTGCTCAGCGAAACCCTTATCGCTTGCGGCTGCGAGACGATCATCCATATCCCCGACCGTGTTACGGAGGGCTATGGCCCGAACGCCGAGGCGATCACGAGCTTCGCCGCCCGGGGCGCGAAGCTCGTCGTGACCGTCGATTGCGGCGCCGTCAGCCACGAGCCCTTCGAGCACGCGCGCCGCCTCGGTCTCGACGTGATCTCATTCGATCATCACCAGGCGCCGGAGACGCTGCCGCCGGCGCTCGCGCTCGTCGATCCCAACCGGCAGGACGATCTCTCCGGGCTCGGCAATCTCTGCGCCGCGGGCGTCGTCTTCATGGCGTGCGTGGCGCTCAATCGCGCGCTGCGCGACAGCGGCTTTTTCAGCGCGCGGAAGCCGCCGGACCTCCTCGCCGCGCTCGATCTTGTCGCGCTCGCGACGGTCGCCGACGTCGTGCCGCTGATCGGCTTGAACCGGGCCTTCGTCGTCAAGGGGCTTCAGGTGATGCGGCGGCGCCGCCGGCCGGGGCTGACGGCCTTGTTGGACGTCGCCGGCGCCGATGGTCCGCCGCGGCCCTATCATCTCGGCTTCATGATCGGGCCCCGCATCAATGCGGGCGGGCGAATCGGCGACGCGGCTTTGGGCGCGCGGCTGCTCACGACCTCAGACGAGATCGAAGCCCGCGCCATCGCGGCCGAGCTCGACCGGCTCAACCGCGCCCGGCAGCTGATCGAGATCGAGGCGCTGGCCGAGGCAGAAGCCGAGGCTCTGTTTTCGCTCGGGCTCGAGGAACGCGGCGCGGCGGTCGTGGTGGCCGGCGCGCACTGGCCGCCGGGCGTCGTCGGGCTTCTGGCGGCGCGGCTCAAGGAGCGGTTCGGCCGCCCGGCCTTCGCATTCTCGCTGGCCGGGGGACATGCGACCGGGTCCGGCCGTTCGATCGCGGGCGTCGATCTCGGCAAGGCAGTGCGCGCCGCGGTCGAGGCCGGGGTGCTGGTCAAGGGCGGCGGACATGCGATGGCGGCGGGCGCAACGCTCGTGAGCGAACGCCTCGGCGAATGGCGCGCCTTTCTCGAAGAGAGGCTCGCCGGGCCGGTCGCGAGGGCGCGGGCCGAAGCCAGCCTTCATATCGACGCGGCGATGACGGCGGGCGCGGCGACGGCCGAGCTCGCCCAAAAGCTCGAGGCTGCAGGTCCCTATGGCTCCGGCAATCCCGAGCCGGTCTTCGTCCTGCCGCGTCATCGCCTGACGGACGTGATGGCTGTCGGCGCCGATCATTTGCGGGCGCGCGCCGTCGCCGGCGACGGCGCCGTCATCGAAGCGATCGCCTTCCGCGCCGCCGGCAATGCGCTCGGCGAGGCGCTGACCCGGCTCCGCGGCACGCAAATCCATCTCGCCGCGACGCTTGGCCTCAACCGCTATGGCGGGCGCGAACGGGCGCAGCTGAGACTGGTCGACGCGGCGGAGGCGGGGCGGTAGCGACGCACGGTCCGGCGGCCCCGCCGGCGCCCGCCATTTCCGCGCACCTGTCATTTCAAGGGGATATACGCCAAAAGTGGCATGTATCCCTTGACAACAAGTGCCGGTTGTGATGACACTTTCGCCCTGAAAATTGGTCGCCATGGTAGGCTAGCCATGCCATCATGGACGCGGGGCGATGTGCCGATGGCCGTATACGATGCGATTCGTAAATGCGTAGCATTTGTCGGGTATCCGACAGAGCGTGATGGTTTTTCAGCGGAGGGAACAGGTTTTTTTGTTCATGTAGAAGACGCTGGATTAGATTTCGGGTACTTAATTACTGCGCGGCATGTAATAGACGCCAATCGAGATATGGCTATTAGAATCAATATGAAAGACGGGACGTCAAAACTCCATCCCGTCCCTAAATCGGCATGGATACTTCATTCCAAACGATCCATGGATATCTGCGCACTACCCACGACGATTAACCCAGATCATGCGGATAACGATCCGCATGACATTACGTCGCTGAACATATATAACATGTCGATGTACGGGCCAAACATCGACTTATACACAATGTCAATAGGGGATGAAGTCTTCATTTCTGGCCTATTTGCTAGTAGACCGGGCGAGAGAAAAAATATACCGATTATAAGGATGGCCAACGTTTCCGCAATGCCTGAGGAGCCGTTATGGCCGTACCCTACCCCCTGTTATCTGATAGAGACAAGATCCCTCGGAGGCACAAGCGGAGCGCCGATCTTTTTTAATTGGACGCGAACGACCTTGACGAGACAAATGGACCCTCCGAGGTATGGGACAACCAACGCAGAAGGGAAAAATCGCGTCGTTGTCGTGATGCCTTACATATTTGTGGGAATGATCCTAAGTTCCCACGCAAGACGCTTTGAAAGCGATTTCCCCCCAGAAACTTCGGCACTCCGCGACTCGGAGTTCAATTCAGGGATAAGCGTCGCCATGACCGCAAAAGACGTTATTGACTTCATCAAACACGATGAGGGGATGGTTCAGCACAGAAACTCGGTAATTGAAAGAGAGCGCCAGAAGATCGGACATCGTCCAAGTTCGGCTAACCAGCGTCACGTTCTGTCGCCTGACGCAAATCCTCACCACCGAGAGGATTTCATGTCTCTGCTAAACGCGGCAGCGAAAACGAAGAAACAAGGCGACCAAACATCGCCCGATGAGACTGACGATAGTTCCGGCGATAGCTAAATTCCGCGACGTATTTCCACATATGTTTGGATGATATGCTGACGTGCGTTCCGCGCACCGCGCGCTTGAAAAGCGACCAATGCCCTTCAAGCGTGTTCGTGTGATGGATGCCGTTCACGTATTCCTTCGAGCGGTGGTCAACCATCCCGTGAACGTAACCCGTCTCGTGCAGCTTGCTGTAGCCGCTATATTCGTCAGTGCTGACCGTTGAGCCTGCCTCCACATTATCGACGATATGGGCTTCAAGCCGCGCCTTTGTCGTGTCCGCGATCGGACCAGCCCGCAAACGGCCGTTGCGCTCAGCGAACCCCATGACGGCCGTTTTGTTCGATCCGTCTCGACGCCGATCGTGAGCCTTCTGACGAACCGCCAACAAAGGTCTCATCAACTTCAACGTGGCCCTTCATCGGCCCCGTGAAATCTGCGCTCGCCATAAGCTTGCGGAGTTCATGGCAAATCCGCCACGCGCACTTGTACGTCACGCCAGTCTGCCGCTCGATTTCCTTCGCCGCCACGCCGTGGCGAGTGCTAGTCATGAGATACATCGCGAAGAACCAAATCGTCAGTTTAGTGGACGATTTGTGAAAGATCGTTCCGGCGCACGGATAAACGTGGTGGCCGCACTCTTGGCAGGCAAACCCGCGACGTTTCCCCATCGGATGAAAATGGGCGAGAACGCCGCATCCGGGGCAATGAATGTGAGTTCCGCCGAAATTGATCTCCATGAGCTTCGCAAGGCACGCGGCGTCATCGGGATATTCGGCTTGGAATTCTTTGAAGGTGTATTCCGTCATGGTGTCCACTCGCCTTGCGGTTGATGGATACCATATCAGAAAGCGCACTTGTCGTCAAGGGATATATACGCCAAAAGTTGTCCCTTCGCCGCACGTTCGCACCGACACAACGTTGGACCTAATCAAGTTATACAATCGCTGAAAGTATAATGTCTGCGCCGCCGCGGTCATACCGGCGATCGATGGCATTGTAGCGCGGTTTTAGGCTAGCGACAGAAATCGTTCGCATAATGTTCTGGGCGCTCGCAATCGCTGCAATCGGCAGAGGCGCTCGCGGCGAACAGCTAAAGTTCGTCTCGTCGCGCCTTCATCCGTTCGAGGTTGAGCGCGAGCAGGCGCGCGAGCGCCTTTTCGGTCGGAATGTCCTCGGGCCAGCCGAAGGCGGCGGACGGCGCGGTCGAGAGCCTCGCGCGCGTCGGCGAGCCAGCGCGGGCGCTGGTCGTAGAGTCTCGTGGGCGTATGCTTCTTGAGCTTTGACCACCGCCTCGAGGACGTCGGTCAAGCCGAAATCTCCTCCCTTACAGCAAGGGCGCGCGCATCGCCGCCGAGACCGCATAGGCCGGGCGGTCGCCGAGAATGAGCTTCGGCGGATGCCCGCTCGCCCTGCGAACGCGACGAATGCGCTCGACTTCGCCAAACGCGGCCGGCCGGCCGACGCGTGACGGGACCGGAGCCTCCTGATAGTTGTCGGACCGAGCGGGCATGCGCATGAACTACCGAGACATCATTACCATCGAGCCGGGGAAGCGGGGCGGACGCCCGACGATCCGCGGCATGCGCATTACCGTCGCCGACGTTCTTGGGTGGCTCGCCGCCGGCATGACTCCGGCTGAGATTCTGGCGGATTACCCGGAACTAACGGAAAATGACATCCGCGCCTGTCTCGCCTACGCGGCCGACCGCGAGCGACGCGCCTTCGCCGCCAGATGAAGCTGCTGTTTGATCAAAACTTGAGCTTCAAGTTGGCTCGGCAATTGGCTGATCTTTTTGCCGGGTCGAATCACGCGAGGCTTCTCGGACTGGAGAAAGCAGACGACCGCGCGGTCTTTAAACCGCGCCGGAGCTGATGGATATGCGATCGTGTCGCTCGATGCGGACTTCGCGGAAATGGCTGCGCTTTTCGGCCCGCCGCCAAAGGTTATCTGGCTTCGCTGCGGCAATCAGCCGACCTTGGTCGTTGAGGCCATCGTGCGCGATCACGCTGCCGCGATCCTTGCCTTTGAACATGACGACGCCGCATGCCTGGAAATCTATTAGGCCAAGCTTCCGTCCGCCGCTGAGTTTGAAGCCGCAGCGGCCGATGAAGCAATTGAGCGGCGCCGAAGGGCGTCTACGGCAACGGCTCACTATGAGGAAACGCGATATCCACCCCCCGCGCGGGCCCGCTACTGCGCCTTCGCCAGTTCGAGGTTGAGCGCGAGCAGGCGGGCGAGGGCGTCTTCGGTCAGAATGTCCTCGGGCCAGCCGTAGGCGGCGGCGACGGCGCGGTCGAGCGCGTCATGGGCGTCGGCGAGCCAGCGTGGGTACGTCGAGCCTCTTCGCCGCGATGACGATCGCGAACCGTCGGTCCCGGTGCTCGTTGCCGATATCGTCCAGGATGCAGGGGAACTTTTGAACGGTGCTGATGATGATTTTCTTGCTCTGCTCGATGAAACGGCGCAGATCGCCCGAATGCTCGGCGTGGCCGACGGTCGCGCGCGAACTCGGGCGAATTGCTTGATGGTGTTGCGTATCTGCTGAGGAGGATCCATGGGCGCCGTTGTGGAACGTCCGCAAGCCCCGGCCAGGCATCGGCTCGACGTCGGCGCCTACTACCGGATGGCCGAGGCCGGCATACTGACCCATCCCCAGCGTGTCGAACTGATCGACGGAGACATCTTCGACATGAACCCGATCGGCAGTCCGCACGCCGCCGTCACGAGAAGGCTCGAGCAGCAGTTCGCCCGCGCCGTCGCCGACGGCATTGTCCTCGTCAGCGTCCAGAATCCCTTAAGTCTTGACGCCTATAACGAGCCCCAGCCGGATTTCGTGGCCTTGCCGCCCCGCCCCGACGCCTACGCCGCCTCCCATCCCGGCGCGGCCGACGCGCTGCTCCTGATTGAAGTCTCGGACAGTTCCTTGGACCACGACCGGAAGACAAAGCTTCCGGTTTACGCAACGTTCGGCGTACCCGAGGTCTGGATTGTCGATCTTTCTGGGTGCGCCGTCGAAGTTTATCGGGACCCCAAGGAAGGCCGCTATGCCTCGTCTCAGCGGATGACCCAAGGCTCCCTGACCCCGATACGCATTCCCGAGGTCACGATCGCGATCGCCACGCTCCTGCCCTGAACGCGCCCGCGCCGGAACACGAACACAAAAGAGTCAGACCCCGCCCCCATTGTAGCTGTGAAGAGCGAATGAGGCCGGGCAACCGAGCGAGGAGTTCGCGCCAAGGACGGAAGGCTTCGCCGCGGCGGGCTTGAGCGCCGACTCGGCCAAGGCGTTGGGCTTCTCCTTGCCCATGGGCAGCTGGGCCAGCCGGAGGACATCGCCCGGGTCGCGGTGTTTCTGGCGTCCGACCAATCCGGGTGGGTGACCGGCGAGCGCATTTCGGTCTCGGGCGGACAAAGATAACGAGCGCGCTATCGCGGCGGACATGGGGAACTCCGGTCCACCTTGCCGGGACGCTTGCGATCAACGATGGGATTGGCAAGGATGGGCTTGGCCGGAACCTCACCTCTGTCCCTTCTCCCGCCAACGGCGTCGAAAGGCGCCCAGGCTATGCAGGAGAAGGGGACGCTGGCGCGGTTTCGTGCGCCTGATAGTTCGCGCCGATCGAATAGGCGCAGATGCGCGAGAGGTGCGAATAGGGGAGGCCGGTCTCCTTCGCCCAGGCGTTGAACTGCTCCTGAACGAGCTTCAAGTCGCGCCTGGACTTGACCTCCTCCGCGATGTCGAGGCCGGCGTTCCGGAGGCAGGCGACGACGTCCTTCGAGGCGACGAACCCGTCCCAGCCGATAAACCTCAACAGCATCTGGCCGGTGTTCCCGCCCAGGCGATCGCCGCGTTTCGCGAGATGCTCGAGCAGCCCGACTTCGTCCGAGGACGGCCATTTGGCGAGGAAGGCGCCGAAGCTTCCGTGCTCCTTGGCGACGTCCCGGACGAAGCGGGCGTTGGCCCTGACCGACAGGATCTTCGCGCCGTTGCGCACGATGCGCGTGTCCTTCGTCAGCCGTTCCCAGAACTCGTCCGGCTCGAACGCAAGGCGGGCGGGGTCGAAGCCCAGGAAAGCCTCTTCGAAACCGGGCCATTTCGACTCGATGACGCTCCAGGCGAAGCCCGCCGAAAACACCCGCTTCGTCATTTCGGCGAGCGCGCGGTCGTCCTTGAGCGCGGCGAGCGCTTTTGGGTCCGGCTTCGGCGGCATGAGGCGATCGAGCGCCGCGGCGCCGCCTTTGCGCTGTTCAGCCCGCGTGCGAATGGCTTCGAAGGACATCACGCTTCGGATCCTTTTTCGCCCGAAATCCGCCGCCAGAGCCCGCCCGCCGGTCCCGATCGCGCGCCGGTTAAGTTCTGCGGAAATCCGCGACGGCGCAAGCGCAGACGCTGCCGGCGAGGCCGTTGATCCAATCCGCTTCAAAAGCTCAAAAAACTCTCGAATTTCTCTCGTAGGCGCACGCGGTCAAGCGCCGCCGCTTCCCCAGAAGCCGCATGCGCAACCTCCACGACGTGAAGCACGACCGCGCGAAGGTTGCAGGATTGCAACAGCAATGCGAATTCTGTGTGACGCTCGACCGCGGCCATTGACTTCGTTCTCAGGCCGTAGCTAGATCGGCCTTGCTAGCGGGGAGCTAGACAATCCTCGCGAGGAGGCGCTAGACGAAAGCGAGGTATAGAGCGCGCCGGAATCCGCGGTCAGACGGACGCGGGGTTTGTGCTGAGCCTATAGAGTAAACACAGTTCTTTGCAGCGACCTCCAAGGACGAGGAGAGTACTTTCTCCCCGTCCTTTTCGTTTGAGGCAAGAGTAAGGCTGGCGCCGCCGGACTTGCTGATGACCGACGCGAGCGCGGTTTACCGATCGAAATCGCAGCGGCAGTGGCGTTCGTTAATCTTACGCCGCTCGAGACTGATCGAAGCGCGCCGCTTTCGATTGAGCCAATCTCGGCGAACTCGGCGTGATGCCGGGGAAGGCCGCAGCGCCCTCTCCCGGCAGTGTGTCGCGGCCCCTCCATGATGAGGCCGTGGCCGTCATCGGCGCAGGCTACTCGCCTTCCGCCCCGATCGCGTAGGCGGTTTCGCCGTGGACCGCGTCGTCTCCCACTTTCAGGGTCGCGTCATCCATTCGCAGCGGGACGATGAACGAGATGACCTTGAGGATGATGTAGGTCGCGATCGCGTTCAGCACGATGATGAACGCCGCCCCATAGACCTGCAGCAGCAGTTGCGAGGGGTTGCCGTAGAACAAGCCTGTCACGTTGACGCCGGGCGCCTCCTTGTCGGTCCCTATGTATTGAAGCATGCCGGGATTGGCGAGGAGGCCGACCATGAGCCCGCCGGTCAGGCCGGCGACGCCATGGGTGGAGAAAACGCTCAGCGTGTCGTCCACTCTCTTCATGAAGTTGGTCTTTTGCAGCCAGTTCATGCTGAGCCACGGAATGATGCCGGCGACGACGCCGATGATGATTGCGCCCCAGCCGTCGACGTAACCGGCGCCGGGCGTGATCGCCACCAGCCCCGCGATCATGCCGTTGACCGCGCCGAGCACCGACGGTTTGCCGTAGGCGATCTTGTCCAACAGCGTCCACACCAGCAAGCCTACCGCGGTGGCCGTATTGGTGTTGAGCACAGCCGCGCCAGCATCGGCGTTGGCGAAATAGGGGTCGCCGCCGTTGAACCCGTTCCAGCCGAGCCACAGGATTCCTGCGCCGGCCAGCGTGATCAACAGACTGTTTGGCGGGAAATGATCGCGGTCGGCCTGGAGACGCGGACCCACGACCCATGCGGCGACGAATCCGGAGGTTCCGGCGGCGAGATGGATCACATAGCCGCCCGAGAAGTCCGCCACGCCCATGCCGGCGAGCCACCCGCCGCCCCACAGGCTGAACGCCCCGACCGTATAAACGAGGGTCATCCACACCGGGCAGAAGATCATCCACGCGGTGAAGTTCATCCGACCGAGAACTGATCCGGCAAGGATGATGACGGTGATGGCGGCGAACACGAACTGGAAGAAGATGAGGGTCGCCATCGGAAAGGCGAGGGGCGGCATGCCGGACGCCGCCGCCGGAATTGTCGCCTGGCCGGTGGTGAAGAGCGCGGATGTGGCCAGGCTCGGCGTGCCGAGGAACGGAAACCATTGCGGCCCGAACGCCATGTTGTAGTCGAAGAGGACCCAGACGACGAGCACCGAAGCAAAAGCGTACATCGACATGAAGGCCGAGTTGATCGCCCATTTCTTCTTGACGATGCCGCCGTACAGAACCGTCAGCCCGGGAATGCTCTGCAGGCCGACGAATGTCGCAGCCGCGAGCTGCCAGGCATTGTCTCCGGTATCCAGCCATTGCGGTGAAGGTACGAGCGCCATGGTCACTCCTCAGTCAATGATCGATGATGACATCCTTCGAAGGCGGCACATCAGCCTGCCCAGCCTTGACGACTTGCCCTCGCCAAAGCGGGCAAAGAGCGGGAGCAAAATCTATGCCGCAACTCGGCCCAATTTGTTTTTAACTTTTTCCTTATTTGACTGCCTCGTAATTGGGCTCTGGTCTCGCAATTGGATGGCATATTGAACAACAAACAGGCAGTTGACAGTGTTTTTAGCAGGACAGGTCGATTCTTCGGCATTCCCGCAAGTCGAGTGGTTTGCAGGCTCACCAAAGTCGGTTACTGATCGGGGCGATGTTCCCTCAGACCTTGATCTCGGCCGGGGCGGCGGCGCTCGCGCTCACTGGCTTCGCCCCCATTGCGCGATCCGGAGAGATACCAGTCACCTGCACCAATCCCTATAGCGGCGCGAGCTGGCAGATTGCGATCGACTACGAGCGCAAAACGGTGGACTCCAATCCCGCCCGGATCAGCGACGCGGAAATCTCGTGGCGCGACGCGAAGGATGGGTGGAACTACACGCTTGATCGCAAATCGGGGAAGCTGACCGTCATCCTGGCGTCGGCGACCGGCGGAAATTTCCTCTATGATCGTTGCAGGCTGGCGAATTGACGGCGCGCTTCTAGCTGTCTCCTTTGCACCGAAAGCGACCTACGAGCTCGGCGCAGCGAAACAACGCGATGGGCTCTGTGAGAGATGCAGGAAACTTGAGGAGAGCTGCGTGGCGTCCTGCTTCGGTTAACCAACGCTTCATTTTCATTGCCGTGCCGGCAGCGGCAAGGTCAGCTCGACCGTATAACCCGGCAAGCGCCGTTTTGTTTCCACGGTGGCGCGAAGCTGGCTGGAAAACGCTTGAATGATGCGGGATCCTAATCCGTGAAACGCGTTTTCGAGCGGCGGTCCTGCTCCGTGATCTGAAACCGTGAGCTTCAGGGCGCGGTCGGAATCGGCCCGCACTTCAATATCACATGGCGGCCCGACGTGCTTGATGACATTGGTGACGAGCTCGTTGATGATCAGCGCCAGTTGAACGGCGATATCGGTGGGAACGGCGATGCGCTCGACCTTGGCCACGATGCCGTCAGGGCAGCCGTAGGCTCGGCCAATCTCATGGCAGAGATCCGTGAGAAAGCGGTCGAGCTCCACGCTCGCCACATTCTCACCCCTGTACAGCCGCTCATGGACGGTCGCGATCGCCATCACCCGAGTGGCCGCGTTGCGTAGGGCGTCACCTGCTGCGCCATCCGCGTAGGGCGCTTGCAGCTCAAGGATGCCAGATACGATCTGGAGACTATTCTTGACGCGATGGTTGACTTCTTTGAGCAGCAATTCTTTCTGCTGCACTTGCGCCTCGAGTTCCTGCTTAGCCTGTTGCAAATCGTCTATGAGCGCCTCTCGGATGTTCGCTGCGCGCGTCTCCTCGTCGATACTTTGCAGGGTCGCTGCCGAGCTGGCGAGCTGGGCGGCGACGAGCTTCAGGAAGTCCATATAAGGCTCGTCGAGACGCAAGCGCGAGCTCACGCCCACGACGAGGATCCCGAGCAAATCCGAACCATGGCCCCTGACGGCCATCGGTAACGCAACGAGCTGTGTCGACGGCTCGGGCCACACGCCGCCGGGCAAAGGCGGAGACATCGCCGGCGAGTGCTCGATCACTAACGTCTTACGCTCGCGCAGCACACGATCGAGTCCCCACGCATCGGGCTCTCCACCGGCGACCGAAGAGGGGAAGATGCTCTGGCCGATATTCTTGCAAGCTATGAGCTCGGCTCGTCCGCTCTCAGCGGTCAGGTACTGCATCGCAAACGGCACGTCAGGGTTATCGGCGCCGAGAAGGTCGATCAGCGCGTGGCAGGTCTCCTTGACCGTCCTGCCTTTGTTAGCGACATTGATCGTCGCGCCTGACAGGCCGCGCAGGCCGCGCATGCGGCGCTCGCTCAGGACGCGCGGGGTGGTCTCAATGACCGTCGTCAGGACGCCAGCCACGGCGCCGTTCCCGTCTTTCAGCGGACTGTGGGAATACGTGAAATAGCATTCCTGCATGAAGCCGTGTCGATCGCTCGCGAGGAGCAGGTCTTCAGACCAGCTGGCGACGCCTCGCAAAGCACCTTCGAACTGCTGTCCGACGATGGGCCAGGTCTCGGGCCACGAGTGCCGACCAGAACGGCCGAGCCCACCCGGATGCTTCGTTTCGCCGAGGATCGGCTGCCACGCGTCGTTGTAGAGCATGATGAGATCGGGACCCCACCAGATCACCATTGGGAAGCGGGTGGCGAGGCACGTCGAGACAGCCGATCTCAGAAGCCCTGGCCACGTGGACGGATCGCCTAACGGAGAGGTGGACCAATCATGCGCTCGCATGATCGCGCCCATCTTTCCTCCCCCTGAGAGGAATTCTACACTCGACACAGGCGTCGCGGATGACATGAAGGTCACTCCGGCTGCTGAGGCCGCGCGAATGCTATTGCGGAAGTCTTTAGAACGCTAGACCAGCTCAGAAACCGCTGTTTGTGGCCAACTCCGTCGTCTCTGGTTGTGTGTTAGTGGGTCCGCGCCCTAAACCCCGAGCGGCGAATTACGATTCCTCCACGACCCACGTGAGGCCGCATAGGAGCGATGGCGATGGCGGATGCCAATGTCGGCGTGAGGGCCAGCCTCGGATTCTGCTCTGACAAAGGCCCGCGCAAAGAGAACGAGGATTTCGCCGCCGCGGTCATCGGCGCGGAACTGCCCGAACCGCGCCAGGAAGTGGTGGCGGCGATCGCCGACGGGG
>JAFAHO010000246.1 GCA_019237205.1 Hyphomicrobiales bacterium | reverse complement strand
CACTCACCTCAGCGCGACCGGTTCGGGCGCGGTCTCGGCGTCGGCGGCGTCGGCGTGGATCGTCTCGCGGATCAGGCGCTCCGTCGTCTGCTCCAGATACGCCCACAGGTCCGCATGCACGGCGTTGAACTGGCGCCATACGACCTCGTCGAACAGCCGTCGCGGCGCCTTGACCATGATCGTCGTGCTGCGCTGGCGCGCGTAGCGGAAGGGGCTGAAACCGTAGCGCCGGCAGAGCGCGATGAACAGCCGCCTCGACCAGAGGTCTGGCATGGTGAATTTCATCTCGACCGCCGGATCGCTGCGGCTGGCCTCACGGAGCTTCGCCTTCAGCCGCTCGGCGGCGGCGCCGGCGGCGTCGCGCTCTCCGGCGGTTGTCGCGCCTAGAAACAGCGCCTCGACCTTCCTCAGTCGCTCGCGAAGTTCGTCCTCGATGGCCATGCGCCGCTCCTTGCGGAAGACGACGCCACCCCGCAGCCCAACCGTCAATCCGGGCGCGCCTGCCGTCCACACATCTTTTTGCGGCGCAACCCGCCCTCACCGCGCCCCGCGCAGCGCGAGCGCGATCTGCACGATCGCCGCGATCAGCTCGAGCACGATCAGAAGGACGATCGCCGCTTCGAGCCGCGTTGCGCGGTTGGCGTCGATGATGTCGGTCAAAGCTTGCGCGGTGTCGCCGATGACTTCGAGCTTGCGTTTGAGCACGCCGGCGCGTTCGTTGAGCTCGTATTCATCGACAAGGCGGGCGTAGAGGCGTTCGAGGTCGGGCCGGTCCCACAGGACGTCGGGCTTCTCCTCGACGGCGACGCGCCCGGAGACGCGGTGCTGGGCGAGCAGCGCCTGGCCGATCAACCTCAGCATCGCGCTGCGGCGGAACGGCGGCCGGCCGCTCGCCGCAAGCTGCTCCGCGAACGGCTCGATCACGTCGAACACCTTATTGACCTCGCGCTCGTCGCGCGCGAGCGCCACGGTCTTGGCGAGCGCGTCGGCCACCACCAGAAAGCGCTGCGGCGACAGGTTCTTGATCTGGATCGCGCCGCCGGACGACTTCTGCTCGTCGCCCTCGGGCGCGACCTCGAGGACGGCGGTCTCGTCGTCGCCGCGCGCCCGCTCGCCGCTGACGCGCGACTGAAGCTTGCTGAGCGTATCCTCTTCCTCGAGCGGCGTGAGGCCGACCATCACCGCGACGCCGAACCGGAAGAGCGCCACCATCCCGCGCTCGCCGACCCGAAAGGCGAGCGGCAGGAGCGAGATCGTGTCCGGCCGTTCGAGGCCCGCAGTGTCGATGCGCTCGCCGACGATGAGCGCGCGCGCGGTGAGGCGCATCGGGGCGGTCGTGACGGGAAGCGTCTCGGTCATTTCGGTAAAATACGCGCCGCCGCGCGGCAGCGCCAGCCGAGCGCCCGGATCGCAGTCGGGTTCCTGACGGCGTCCGAGTCGCGATTGCTGTTCGATCCCGATAGAATAAATGCCGGAACCGACGCCGCGCCGAGCATTTCCTCCGCTCGCGCATCCCATTTGGAGGCCTCGATGCGAGACGCAAGCAAACCCCGATGGCGGCTCGACGGCGTCCGGGTGGTCCATTCGAACGAGCTCGACATCAACACGCCGCAGACGCCCGGCATGAACCGCGCCGCGGCGATCACCTACGCCCGCGCCGGCGCGGACAAGCTCTGGGCCGGAACGGTCGTGATCCACCCGATGGCGAAAACCGGGGCGCACCATCACGGGGCCGTGGAGAGCGTCATCTATGTGGTGAGCGGACGCGCCCGCATGAGGTGGGGCGACCGGCTCGAATTCGTGGCGGAGGCGGGCCCTGGCGATTTCATCTACGTGCCTCCCTTTGTCCCCCACCAGGAAATCAACGCAAGCGACGAGGAGCAGCTCTCCTGCGTCGTGGTCCGCAGCGGCCAGGAGCCGGTCATCGTCAATCTCGATTTGCCGAGCGTCGAGCTGAACCCGGAGCCGGTCGAGTGGGTCGACGACCTTCATCCGCCCCGGCAGGCATGATGTTCGGCTGGAAACGAGTTCCCCCCTCCCCCGCTTTGCTGGCGCTTTGCGGGGAGAGGATGCCTATCCCTCGAACTCTCCGCGTCCCGGAGCGAGCGCGACGGCTTTCACCTGCGCGTAAACGCTGACGCCTCGGGCAAGACCGAGCTGATCCCAGGATTTTTGCGTGACGCGCGACAGAAGGCGCGCGCCGTCGCCACTGGGCCCAAGCGCTACCACGGCGACGACCTCATTGGAGCCGACCGGTCTCATCGA
Organism: Hyphomicrobiales bacterium; assembly: GCA_019237205.1. Lineage (GTDB taxonomy): Bacteria > Pseudomonadota > Alphaproteobacteria > Rhizobiales > Beijerinckiaceae > Roseiarcus. Next base: position 3,670 of record JAFAHO010000246.1, on the reverse strand, counting down.
AACAATCCGGGCCGGCAGGACGTTGAGGATGGAACTCGCTCCCGGCGGCTCGCGCGCGAGGCTCACGTCGCCCGCGACGATGCGGATGCGGCGATGTTCGCCAATCCTGGCTGGAGGCGCCGGTACGACGAATTGTCCACCACGAACGTCGAGCTTCAGGAGGCCGTAGCGGGTGTCGCGCGATTCGACAACCCCGTTCAGACTGACCGCCGCGTCGCGCGCCATCGCCAGAGGCAACGTCGGATCGCTCTGCAGGTCGGCGAGCGGCCCGGCCGCGAGCACCCTGCCCTTCTCCATCAGCACGATCTGGTCGGCCAGACGCTCGACTTCGGCGATGTCATGGGTGACGTAGACGATTGGCAGGGACAGACGGTCGCGCAGCAGGTCGAGGAAGGGAAGAATCTCGTTCTTGGTCGCCCGGTCAAGCGCCGACAGAGGTTCGTCCATCAGCAGGAGTTTCGGCTGAGACAGAAGCGCCCGCCCGATCGCCACGCGCTGGCGTTCGCCTCCGGAGAGATTGCGCGGCGAGCGGTCGAGCAGCGCCGTCACGCCGAGGAGATCGACGACTTCGTCGAAGCCTACTCCATGCCCCGTTGCGTCGCGATTGTCCCGCGGCGCGCCGAACATGAGATTGCGGCGCACCGCTAAGTGCGGAAAGAGGCTCGCCTCCTGGAACACGTAGCCCAGCGGCCGCCGGTGCGTCGGCAGAAAGGACCCGTTGCGGTCCTGCCAGACGTCGCCTTCGATCTCGCAAAGACCGTCGCTCACGCGCAGCAGGCCGGCGATGCAGCGCAAGACCGTTGTCTTGCCGCAGCCGGAAGGACCGAAGAGCGCCGTCACCCCTTTCGCCGGCGCCGTGAAGCCGGCGTCGAGCGAAAACTTGCCGATCGTCCCCCGAAATTCGGCGCGGATCGTTTCTACCGCGTTCATGCGCCCGCCCGCGAGACGCGCTTTTCAATGAGGATCATCGACAGGATGACAGCGAAGGCGAAGACCACCATGCCGCCCGCAAGGACATTGGCCTCACGCCATTGCATCGTCTCGACAAAGTCGAAGATGGCGGTCGACATCACGCGGGTGCGGCCCGGGATGTTGCCGCCGATCATCAGGATGACGCCGAATTCGCCGACGGTGTGCGCGAAGCCGAGCACCGCGCCGCTGAGGAGGCCCGGGCTCGCGAGCGGCAGGGCGACCGTCCAGAAGGCGCGCGTCGGCGAGGCGCGCAGCGTCGCTGCGACTTCGAGCGGCCGGTCGCCGATGGCCGCAAACGCATTGCGGATGGGCTGCACGACGAACGGCATGGAGGCGAGGATCGAGCCGATGACGAGGCCGGTGAAGGTGAAGGCGAGCGTGCGCGCGCCCCAAAGACTTGCAACCGCGCCGCCCGGCCCGTCCGGCCCGAGCGCGACCAGAAGATAAAAGCCGAGCACGGTCGGCGGCAGGACCATCGGCAGGGAGACGACCGCCGCGATGACTTCCTTCCACCAGGCCCGCGAGCGCGTGAGCCACCAGGCGAGCGGCGTCGCGATCACCAGCAACAAGAACGTCGTGATCGTGGCGAGCTCGATGGTCAGGAGAACCGGCGGCCAGATGTGAAGAGAGAAGTCCGGCACGGTCCGCTCAGTCGAGTCCGTAGCCAAATTTCTCGATGATGGCGCGCGCTTCCGGGCCCTTCAGGAATTCGAGGAAAGATTTCGACGCCTCGTCATTCTCGCCCTTCTTCAACAGCACGGCGTCCTGCCGGATCGGCGAGTAGAGAGTCTGCGGAACCTCCCAGCGCGTTCCGTCGGTGACCCCGAAAAGTTGGGAGAGAGCGACGAAGCCCACTTCCGCATTCCTGGTGTCGATGAACTGGAAGGCCTGCGCGATGCTATTTCCCTGCACGATCTTCCCCTTCAAGGCGTCATAGACGCCGAGGGCCTTCATCGCCTCGACGGCCGCGGTCCCGTAGGGGGCGGCGTTCGGATTGGCGATCGAGATTTTCGAGAATGCCGCCGCCTTCAGCGCCTCATCGCCCTTGGTCACGTCGACCACTTTGCTCCAGAGCACGAGCTTGCCGATCGCGTAGGTGAAAAGGCTTTCGGGAACCGCAAGTCCGGCGTCGATCACGGCTTTGGGCCGATCCTCATCGGCGGACAGGAAAACCAGGAACGGGGCGTCATGCGTGATCTGCGCCAGAATGGGGCCGGAGGCGCCGAAGCTCAGGATGGCGTCGTGCCCGGTCTTCTGCTTGAAGAGCGCCGCGATTTGCTTCGCCGGCTCGGTGAAGTTGGCCGCCACAGCGACATTGGTCTGGCCGGCCTCGGCCGGCGCCGCCAACGACGCGAGAGACGCGGCAAAGGCTGCGACAATCGCTCTCAGCCTCGACATGGTCACCACCCCCTTGCGTTGATTGCGCCCTTGCTCGCCTTCCTCCAGGGAGGCTATCGTCCAGCGGCCGCGTTATATCTAGCGATACTAATCGGCGGCGGTCCAATCGCAATCTCCAAAAAATGGAACATCAAAATGAAAATCAGCGCACGCAATCAGCTTCACGGAACGATCGTCGAAGTCCATAAGGGCGCGACCACTGCGCATGTCGAGATCGAAGTCGGCGGCGCCAAGCTGACGGCGTCCATCACCAACGAAGCCGTCGACGAATTGAAACTCACGAAAGGCCAGAAGGCCTACGCAGTCATCAAGGCGTCCGACGTAATGATCGGCATCGATTGACGCAGCCAACGTCGCGCGTGCCATAGGGGTAAAGCCGCCATGGGCCAGCGGGCAATCGCCGAGGCGCCCCAGCGCTCGCCCAGCAATTCGGCTTCGGAGCCTGCGATTCGACAGCTTTCTGGGTGGGCAGATCCGGCCGCGAGCTATTGCCGGCAATAATTTTGCAACGGAAATCGCCCCTCTGCGTCACGAGCAGGCAACACAAAATTGCTCTTGCATTGTCGTTATATCTTGTCGAATATATCCGCGTATCCGACCCGAAGTCGTCTCGCGCCTTCCTGAACGCACAATCCGCGAAGTGGCGGCGAGAAGGGGACCGGCAGGTTTGGCCATCGACGAGATGTCTGGCGAACTGTCGCCGAGGGACCTGAGCTGCGGTCCAGGTTTGAGTTCAGACGCACGGCGCCTCGGGCGCTGCGACGATGAGGAGGAGACCGACATGTTCCAGCAAGCACTAGACACGATATCCAAGCAGGTTCTCATCCGGCCGAGCTACGGCAACTTCATTGGGGGCAAGTTCGTTGCTCCGGTGGAAGGCCGCTATTTCGACAATCCAAGCCCCGTCACTGGCACGAAGTTGTGTCAGGTCGCGCGCTCGACCGCCGCGGACATCGAGCTCGCGCTCGACGCCGCCCACAAGGCCAAGGATGCCTGGGGCAACACGCCAGTCGCCGAGCGATCCCTTCTCCTCAACAAGATCGCCGACAAGATGGCGGCGAACCTCGATCTGCTCGCCCTTGTCGAAACCCTCGACAATGGCAAGCCGATCCGGGAGACGACCTACGCCGACCTGCCGCTGTGCGTCGACCATTGGCGCTATTACGCCGGCGTGGTGCGCGCACAGGAAGGCACAATATCGGAGATCGACCAGGACACCGTCGCCTATCATTACCACGAGCCGCTCGGCGTGGTCGGCCAGATCATTCCCTGGAACTTCCCGCTGCTGATGGCGGTATGG
>JAFAHO010000177.1 GCA_019237205.1 Hyphomicrobiales bacterium | reverse complement strand
ACATGATGATAAAGGGCGGCCGCAAGATCGACGGCAACCGCAGGATCGGCGAGGACGGCGACGCGCAGCGCCCCCGGAAAGACTAACGACGGTCTCCCGACTTCTCCCGACGAAGGACGTTTTGAACATGGCCCGCATCACCGCCTCGCTCTTCACCTCGCACATCCCCGCGGTCGGCGCAGCCTTCGACCTCGGCAAGACGAAGGAGGACTACTGGAAGCCGGTCTTCGCCGGGTACGACTTCGACAAGGAATGGGTGAAGACGCACAAGCCCGACGTGATCTTCCTCGTCTACAACGATCACGCCACCGCCTTCAGCCTGCAGATGATTCCGACTTTCGCGATCATGACCGGCCCGGAATTCAACCCCGCGGACGAAGGCTACGGCGCGCGACCGGTGCCGAAAGTCATCGGCCATCCGGAGCTTGCCTCCCATATCGCCTCGGAGGTGATCCAGCAGGATTTCGACCTGACCATGGTCAACGAGATCGACGTCGACCACGGCCTCACGGTCCCCTTAAGCTGCGTTTTCGGCGAGGTCGACGAGTGGCCGTGCAAGATCATCCCCTTCGCCGTCAATGTCGTTCAGCACCCCGTGCCTTCGGGCGCGCGCTGTTTCGCCCTCGGCCAGGCGATCCGCAAGGCGATCGAAAGCTACCCCGAGGATCTCAACGTCCATATCTGGGGCACCGGCGGCATGAGCCATCAGCTTCAGGGTCCCCGCGCCGGCCTGATCAACAGGGAGTGGGACAACATGTTCCTCGACAAGCTGATCGACGACCCGAAGGGCCTCGCGCAGATGCCGAACATCGAATACGTCCGGGAGGCGGGTTCGGAGGGCATCGAACTCGTCATGTGGCTGATTGCTCGCGGCGCGATGGCGGATGTCGCCGGCGGGCCGAAACCGAAAGTGGCGCACCGGTTCTACCATGTTCCGGCGTCCAACACCGCGGTCGGCCATCTCATTCTCGAAAACGCCGCGTAAAAGCGCAGAATACTGGGGATCTAGGAATGCCATCTCCAATCAAGGTCGCGCTGGCGGGCGCGGGCGCCTTCGGCCTCAAGCATCTCGACGGCATCAAGCTGATCGACGGAGTCGAAGTCGTCTCGCTCGTCGGCCGTGAACTCGACAAGACGAAAGAGGCCGCCGCCACTTATGGCGTCGGTCACGTGACGACCGATCTTGCCGACAGCCTCAAGCTGCCAGGACTCGACGCCGTCATTCTGGCGACGCCGACCCAGATGCACGCCGCGCAGGGGCTCCAGTGCATGGAAGCCGGCAAGCATGTCCAGGTGGAGATTCCGCTCGCGGACAGTCTGAAGGACGCGGAAGCCGTCGCAGCGATGCAGAAGCGCACCGGGCTCGTCGCAATGGCCGGCCACACCCGTCGTTTCAACCCGAGCCATCAGTTTGTCCACAAGCAAATTTTGGCCGGCAAGCTCCGCGTCTATCAAATGGACGTGCAGACCTATTTCTTCCGCCGCACCAACATGAACGCGCTCGGCCAGCCGCGCTCATGGACCGACCATCTGTTGTGGCACCATGCGGCCCACACCGTCGACCTCTTCGCCTATCAGTGCGGCTCGCCGATCGTCAAAGCCAATGCGCTGCAGGGGCCGATCCATCCGACGCTCGGCATTGCGATGGACATGAGCATTCAATTGAAGGCGGCGAACGGCGCGATCTGCACCCTGTCGCTGTCGTTCAACAACGACGGCCCCCTTGGCACCTTCTTTCGCTATATCGGCGACAGCGCGACCTATATCGCCCGCTACGACGACCTCTTCACCGGCAAGGACGAAAAGATCGACGTAAGCAAGGTCGACGTCTCGATGAACGGCATCGAGCTGCAGGACCGCGAATTCTTCGCCGCCATCCGCGAGGGCCGTGAGCCTAACTCCAGCGTCGCCCAGGTGCTGCCGTGCTACCGCGTGCTCAATGACCTCGAGACGCAGCTTAATTGAGCGCAAGGGCCCGCCGTCGTCGGCCGGGGCCCGGCTCAATCCGGCGCGAAACTTGAGATTCCCTCGGTTCTCCTCTAGGACAGCGATTGGTCGGGCGTCGAGGGAGCGGGATCATGCCTTTTGACCTATGGTCACTCGGGCGCAGCGCTGCGACCGGTCTTGCCGCGTCGTTCGCGCTCTGGGCGACGTCCGCCTCAGCCGAGCCCTATCTCGTGGCCGACGCCGACAGCGGCCAGGTGCTGATGCAGAACGACGCGACCGAGGTCTGGTATCCCGCTTCGCTCACCAAGCTGATGACCGTTTATGTTGCGCTCGACGCCGTGCGCAACGGCAAGCTCACCATGGACACGCCGCTTGTCGTGTCCGCCCGCGCGGCGCGCGCTCCGCCATCGAAAATGGGCTTTCGCCCGGGCACCGAGGTGACGCTCGACAACGCGCTCAAGATGCTGATGGTCAAGTCGCCCAACGACCTTGCGATTACGGTCGCCGAGGGTGTCTCCGGTTCGGTCGAGTCTTTCGCCGACGCGATGAATGCGGCGGGACAGCGCCTCGGGCTGCACGAATCGCATTTCGTCAATCCGAACGGGTTGCACAACCCAGACCACGTGTCGTCGGCGCGGGACATGGCGATGATCGCCCGCGCCCTCTTGCGCGAATTCCCCGAACACGCGGATCTTTTCGGCATCGGGGCGCTGCAGCTCGGCAATCAGATCATCACCAACCACAACGGACTCATTGGCCGCTATCCGGGCGCCGACGGCATGAAGACCGGCTTTACCTGTCCGGCCGGCTTCAACGTCGTCGCCAGCGCCAATCACTACGGGCGCCGCCTGCTCGTCGTCGTGCTGGGCTCGCCGACGCCGAAGATCCGCAACCAGGAGGCCGCGGATCTCTTTGATCGCGGCTTCGCGATGAGCGGAGGGAGCGGGTCTCTCGACTCGCTGCCCGACTCGGCGTCGAGAGTGGCTCCCAACTCCAACATCTGCCTGCACCGCAGCGCCGCCGCGATCGCGCTCGCAGAAGAGGAAGGCGCCGCGGAGACCGTGCATATGGCGGTGAGCGGCCGAGGGGGCGCCGTCGTCTCCGTTTCGGCCGCGGGGGGGGAGCCGACTCACACCGAACTTTCTGACCAGCGGCCGCATTTCGACCCTGTCCTGGTGTTCATCGGTCCGGTTCCCGGCTGGACGGGCCCGGTCCTCGCCGCCCGTTCGACCGCGTCGGCCGGCGCGGCGCTGCCGGCCGACGCCAAGGCGTATGTCGGCGAGAAAACGGATGCGGCCGAGGACCAGTCTGCGAACGGCCAGGAGACGAGCGCCCCCGCGGCGCTTAAACACGCCGTGCGCACGCCGCCGCTCGCGCATCGTCCGAAACCGGTGCGAAACGCGGCGCTCGAAGGCAAATCGCCCAAGAAGCCGCCGGGCGCAACGCCGGTTGGCGCTGCGAGCGCCAAGAACGTGAAAGTCGATAAAGCCAATGCTTTGAAGAGGGACGCGAAATCGTCGACCAGCAACTGATTGAAGCCGAACGCGATCGAATCCCCTTTCGGCGAAAATTCAGAGTCGTCACAAAAATTTTAAGTAACGCCTTAGTTCGGCCCGTTTATCGTCAAGCGCGCGCCGCAAGACTAGGCGATATATTAGCTCGTGCCGCGTGAGATCGGTTCGCGGTTGCTCGGTTTTCTTGCCCCCCAGCCCCCGAGCGCCAGGACGGGCCGAAGACATCTCACGAAGGCTAGCGGATCGGCGGGCCCCCTCCCAGCCGGTCCGCTCTTTTTTTGCCAATTTCGCCGCATCGCACGCTCCTCGTCCGGCTTTTGGGCCAGTCGACCCAAAGGGGGCGAGCGCGTCACGCCCGCGTCATGCGACTCATCTAGCGCGCATCGTTCATATTCAAATCAAGGGGACGACCCGTGCTGCAATCGACGAAGGCGGTCCGGAAGGCGACCGACGCCGGGCTCAAGGCGGCTGTTCATCGGGCGAAGCCGCTCTCTCCGGCAGGCGTGCTGGAGCGGATGTTCACCCTCGCCTTCTCGAAGCTCGTCTATCCGCAAATCTGGGAAGACCCGGTCGTCGACATGAAGGCGCTCGAGATCGGCCCCGACTGCGAGGTGATCGCGATCGCCTCGGGCGGATGCAACGTGCTCTCCTATCTCACAGCGGATCCGGCCGGCGTTACCGCCGTCGATCTCAACGGCGCGCATGTCGCGCTCGGTCGACTGAAGATCTGCGCGCTGCAAAACCTCCGCGACTACGAAACCTTCTTTCGCTTCTTCGGCCGCGCCGACGCCCGGGCCAACGTCAGCGTCTACGAGCATCGGTTGCGCGCCCAGCTCGATCCCGCGACGCGCGCCTATTGGGACAAGCGCAGGGCGTTCGGCCGCCGGCGCATCGGCGTCTTCGCGCGCAACGTCTACCGCCACGGCGTCCTGGGACATTTCCTCGGCGCGGGCCACACCCTGGCGCGCCTGCACGGGCTCGATCCTTCGGTCGTTCTCAAGGCCAGGACAATTGAGGAGCAACGAGCCCTCTACCGAGAGCGGCTGGCGCCGATCTTCGACAAACCGCTCGTTCGCTGGCTGATGAAGCAGCCGGCGTCCCTCTACGGCCTCGGCATTCCGCCGGCGCAATACAAGGCGCTCGCCGCCGATTCGCCGAGCGGCATAGGCGACGTTCTGAGCCGGCGCCTCGAGCGGCTGGCCTGTGGATTCGACATCGCCGACAATTATTTCGCCTGGCAGGCGTTCGGCCGCCGATACGCGCCGGGGCCGAACCCGTCTTTGCCGCCCTATCTCAAGCAGGAAAATTTCGAGGCAGTGCAGAGCCGCTGCGGTCGGGTCCGCTATGTCCAGCGCTCGCTCACCGAAATCCTACGCGATTCGCCCCCGGCAAGCTTCGACCGCTATGCGCTGCTCGACGCGCAGGACTGGATGAACGACGCCGACCTGACCGCGCTCTGGACCGAGATCACCCGCACCGCCCGCCCCGGCGCGCGCGTCATCTTCCGCACCGCGGCTGACGAGCCGCTTCTGCCGGGCCGGCTGCCCGACAAGCTCCTCGGCCGCTGGACCTATGAAGAGGAGAGAAGCCGCGAATTCGGTCGGCAAGACCGCTCTTCGATCTATGGCGCCTTCCATCTCTATATCCTGAGGGGCGCGTGAGATGGACGACGCCGCGGCGCTGATGGACCGGATGTACCGGCGTCAGCGCCATGTCTATGACCTGACCCGCAAATACTATCTGGCCGGCCGCGACGAGGCGATCGCGCGGCTCAAGCCGGGGCCTGGAGATACGGTGCTCGAGATCGGTTGCGGCACCGGGCGCAATCTCATCAAGGCCGCGAGGACCTATCCGGAGGCGCGGTTCTTCGGCCTCGACGTGTCGCGCGAAATGCTTCGCGCCGCGGCCGCCTCGATCGCCCGCGCGGAACTCTCGTCGCGCATTTTGATCGCCCAGGCGGACGCAGCCGCCTTCGACCCGCTCGTGCTGTTCGGCCATACGCAGTTCGATCGTGTGATCATTTCCTACGCCCTCTCGATGATCCCGCCCTGGCGCGAGGCGTTAGGCCTGGCGCTCGACGTCGTCGCGCCCGGCGGCTCGCTGCATTGCGTCGATTTCGGCCAATGCTCCGGCCTGCCCGGCCCGTTCAAGACGGCGCTGCGCCGCTGGCTCGCCGCCTTCGACGTCAGCCCGCGCGACGATCTTGCGGAAACTCTCGCCGCGCTCTCGGCCTTGCGCGGTTTGACCAGTGCGACGGAGCCGTGGCGGCGGGGCTACGCCATCCTGGCGGCCGCAAGCCGCGGCGCTGAATAACGCAGGGTCGTTCGGCGACGGGCTTGGAATTCGCCGCCCGCGCGGACGGCCGCTTGAGATCGCCCGCGCCGACGGCTATGGGGCGGAATGGACCAGCCATCGAAAGAGGCGCCGTTGAGCGTTCGCGAGCCGAAGGTCGATGAGGCGCTCGCGATCGCCCACGGGCTGACGGCCGACGAATATCAGCGCTTCGTCGTCCTGATCGGCCGGACGCCGACACTCACCGAACTCGGCGTCGTCTCGGCGATGTGGAACGAGCACTGCTCGTACAAGTCCTCCCGCCTGCATCTGCGGAGGCTTCCGACCAAGGCGCCCTGGGTCATCCAGGGCCCGGGCGAGAACGCCGGGGTCATTGACATCGGCGACGGCGAGGCCGTCGTCTTCAAGATGGAGAGTCACAACCACCCGTCGTTCATCGAGCCATACCAAGGGGCGGCGACGGGAGTCGGCGGCATATTGCGCGACGTCTTCACCATGGGCGCCCGGCCCGTCGCCTGTCTCAACTTTTTGCGTTTTGGCTCGCCGGACCATCCGAAGACGCGCCATCTCGTCGCCGGCGTCGTGGCGGGGATTGGCGGCTACGGCAATGCGTTCGGCGTGCCGACGGTCGGCGGCTCGGTCGGTTTCCATCGGCGCTATGACGGCAACATTCTCGTCAACGCGATGGCGGTCGGCGTCGCGAGGGCCGACGCGCTCTTCACCGCCAAGGCGAAGGGCGTCGGAAATCCGATCGTCTATCTCGGCTCCAAGACCGGGCGCGACGGCATCCACGGCGCGACCATGGCATCGGCCGCTTTCGAAGCCGATGCCGAGCAGAAGCGGCCGACAGTCCAGGTCGGCGATCCGTTTTCGGAGAAGCTCCTGCTGGAGGCCTGCCTCGAATTGATGGCCTCGGGCGCAGTCGTCGCCATTCAGGACATGGGCGCAGCCGGCCTTACCTCATCGGCGGTCGAAATGGGGGCCAAGGGCGATCTCGGGGTCGAGCTCGATCTCGACGCGGTCCCCTGTCGCGAGACGGGCATGAGCGCCTATGAGATGCTGCTCTCCGAAAGCCAGGAGCGCATGCTCATGGTGCTGAAGCCCGAGAAAGAGGCGGAGGCCGAAGCCATATTCCGCAAATGGGGCCTCGATTTCGCCGTCATCGGCAAGACGACCGGCACGAAGCGCTTCGTCGTCAGGCACCATGGCGAGGTCAAGGCCGACCTTCCGATCAAGGAGCTCGGCGACCAGGCGCCGCTCTACGACCGCCCTTGGACCGCAGCCGCGCCGTCTCCTGTGCTCGACCCGGTCTCGATTGTCCCGCCGATGCCGACCGATGCGGCGCTCCTCAAGCTTCTCCATTCGCCGGACCTCTCATCGAAGCGATGGGTCTATGAGCAATACGACTGGCTCATTCTCGGCAACACGGTCCAGGGCCCGGGCGGGGACGCCGCGGTGGTGCGGCTCGGCGACGGACCCAAGGGTCTCGCGCTGACGACCGACTGTGTCGAACGGTATTGCGAGGCGGACCCGCGCGAGGGCGGCAAGCAGGCCGTGGCGGAGGCTTGGCGGAACCTGATCGCGGTCGGCGCACGTCCGCTCGCGCTGACCGACAATCTCAATTTCGGCAACCCGGAGAAGCCGCCCGCCATGGGACAGCTCGTCGGCTGCGTCCAGGGCATCGGAGAGGCCGCGCGAGCCCTCGATTTCCCGGTCGTCTCCGGAAACGTGTCGCTTTACAACGAGACGATGGGGACCGGCATTCCGCCGACGCCGGCGATCGGCGGGGTCGGCCTTGTCTCGGACGTGACCAGGACGGTGACGCTCGCCTTCAAGACGGAGGGCGAAGACGTGCTGCTGGTCGGCGGCGCGCCCGGCTGGCTCGGCCGATCCGCATGGCTGGCAACGATCGCGGGACGCGAGGAGGGGGCGCCGCCGCCGGTCGATCTCGAGGCCGAGCGCAGACGTGGCGAATTCGTCGCGGCGCTCATCGCCGCGCGTCAGGTCGGCGCGGTTCATGACCTCTCGGACGGCGGACTGGCCGTGGCGCTGGCCGAGATGGCGATTGCCGGCGGCGTCGGCGCGACCATCGAGTCGATAGGCCCCGAGCATGCGTTCTTTTTCGGCGAGGACCAGGGCCGCTATGTGCTGAGCGCCCCGCCCGCCGGAACCGCCGCCATCGCCAAGGAGGCGGGGCGGCTCGGCGTTCCCCTCCTGCGCATTGGCGTCACTGGCGGCGATACGTTGAGGCTCGGGCGCGCGGCGCCGGTCACGCTTGCCGCGCTTCGCGAAGCGCACGAGACTTGGTTTCCCGACACCATGGACTACGCGCAGGGGAATAACGCATGATTCCGTTCGTCATCGTCAAGACCAAGACAGGCTTCGCCTACGTGCGGCCCGAACATGTCGTCGCCATCAACGCGACCGATGCGGCGGAATGCATGATCCTCATGACCGACGGCGTGACCATCACCGCCGCCGAGCCCGCCGAGGACGTCGTGGCGCGGCTCGAGGCGGAGGCCCGCGACGAGGACGAGGCGGCCGAGACCGTCAAGGAGCGCACTTAGCATGGCCATGTCCCTCTCCGAGATTGAGACCATGATCCGCGAGGCCTTCCCCGACGCGCGCGTCGAGGTGAAGGACCTGGCCGGCGACGGAAATCACTACTCAGCGAGCGTCGTCTCCGCCGCCTTCAAGGGCAAGAGCCGGGTGCAGCAGCACCAGATGGTCTATGCTGCGCTCAAGGGCCGCATGGGCGGCGAACTGCACGCGCTGGCGTTGCAGACGTCGGAGAGCTGAGCCTCGGCAACCGGGCGACCGAGGTCCGCGACGTAGCGCAGTCGGGGGTCCGCGCGCCGCTCGGCCGATCTTGAATCCGCTTGGCAAGGCGACGATATCAGCGCTCGCCGTGGTTCTCCGCGGCCATCAACAACCAACCGTTTCCAAAGAGGCCCAAACTTGACCGCCGACGCCCAGACCCCGACGAACGAAGCCGCGAAAACTCAGAGCTTCGAGGCCGATGTTTCGCGCCTGCTGCATTTGATGGTTCATTCGGTCTATTCCGACCGTGAGATTTTTGTCCGCGAGCTCGTCTCGAACGCCGCCGACGCCTGCGAGAAGCTCCGCTACGAGGCGATCGCCAAGCCCGAACTGATCGAGCGCGGCGGCCCCTTCGCGATTGCGATCGCGCTTGATCCCGAGGCGAAGACTTTGACCATCTCGGACAACGGCCTCGGCATGGATCGCGAGGACCTGACCCAGGGGCTCGGCACCATTGCGCGCTCCGGAACCAAGGCCTTCCTCGACAAGCTCGCGGCAGACGAGGCGAACAAGGAGGCCTCGGCCCTCATCGGTCAGTTCGGCATTGGCTTCTATTCCGCGTTCATGGTCGCTGACGAGGTTGTCGTGGAGACGCGGCGCGCCGGCGACGGAGCCGCCTGGCGCTGGTCGTCCGACGGCAAGGGCTCCTTTACCATCGCGCCGCTGGCGCTCGAGGCCGCGCCCGAACGCGGCACCCGGGTCATTCTTCGCCTCAACGACGCCTCGCACGACTTTTCCGACGCCTATCGTCTGGAACGCATCGTGCGGGAGCATTCGGGGGCGGTCCCCGTGCCGATCGACCTCATCGACAAGCCTGGCGCAGAGCCGCGCCGGATCGCCGACGGCGCCGCCATCTGGGCGAAGTCGAAATCCGATGTCACGCCGGAAGAATACGCCGAGTTCTATCGCGGCCTGTCCGGCCAGTTCGACGAGCCGGCGCTGACCATGCATTGGCGGGCGGAAGGGAGGCATGAGTACACCGTGCTCGCTTTCGTCCCCGGCTCGCGCCCCTTCGATCTGTTCGATCCAGCGCGAAAAGGACGCAACAAGCTCTACGTGCGGCGCGTGCTCATCACCGAGGACGCCGACATCCTGCCCGGCTGGCTGCGCTTCATGCGCCTCGTCGTCGACAGCGCCGACCTGCCGCTCAACGTCTCGCGCGAGCTGATCCAGAAAAGCGACGTCTTCGCGGCGATCCGCAAGGGCGTCACCAGCCGTGTCATTCAGGAGCTTGGCAAACTCGCGGAGTCCGAGCCGGACAGATTCGCCAAGGTCTGGGAGCATTTCGGCGCGGTCATCAAAGAGGGTCTCTACGAGGATCCCGAGCGGCGCGACGGGATTTTCAAGATCGCGCGCTTCGCCTCAACCACTCATCCGGCTGGCGACCGGACGCTTGCGCAATATGCCGCCTCCCTCCGCGAAAATCAGACGGCGATCTATTACCTGACCGGCGAAGATGCGAAGCACCTCGCCGCGAGCCCCCAGCTCGAGGGTTTTCGCGCGCGGGGGGTCGAGGTGTTGCTGCTCTCCGACCCGGTCGACGCCTTTTGGGTCTCGACCGCCGCCGGGTTCGACGGCAAGCCGTTCAAGTCGGTGAGCCAGGGCGCGGCCGACATCAAGTCGATTGCGCTCGTCGAGGGAGCCAAAGCGCCCGCCGAGGCGACCGGGGCGGTCGCGACCTTGTTCGCCTTCTTCAAACAGACGCTCGCCGGGGAGGTCGCCGAGGTGCGAGCGTCGGATCGGCTGACGGACAGCGTCGCCTGTCTCATCGCGCCGGAGTTCGGCCCCGACCGCCAGCTCGAGAAGATGCTTGCCGCCCACGGGCGCTTGACCGAGCGCGCCAAGCCCATCCTCGAAATCAACCCGACTCATCCGCTGACCGAAACGCTCGCCGGCCGCTTCGCCGCAGGCAAGGATAAGCCGCTGCTCGAGGACGCGGCCTGGCTGATGCTCGACGAGGCCAGGCTCCGCGAAGGCGGAACCGTCGAGGATCCTCCGGCGTTTGCGGCGCGGCTGCGACGGGTGCTTGAAAAGGCGCTGCGCTAAGCGTCGGTCGCCGGTGCTTCCGCGACAATTGAAGGACACGCGGCTGCCCGAGGCTTGCCCCTTGGTCGCGGCTTTGCCAAAAGGAGCGCCTCTCCTCACGGAGTTTCAGCCTTGATCGCAGTCAATCCCGCCTTCGCGCGCATGGGCGAAGAGAACGCCTTCGCCGTGCTGGCGAAAGCGGCGGAACTGCAGCGGCAGGGGCGCGACGTCATCAATCTCGGCATCGGCCAGCCGGATTTCAAAACGCCCCCGCATATCGTCGAGGCCGCGGTCAAGGCTCTGCGCGACGGCGAACATGGCTATACCGACGCCACCGGCATCGCCTCCTTGCGGGAAGCCGTGTCGGCGGACTTGCATCGCCGGCTCGGGTTCGAAGTCTCGCCCGACCTTGTGCTCATCGTTCCGGGCGGCAAGGTCACGATGTTCATGGCGATTTTGATGTTCGGCGAGCCGGGCGCCGACATCATCTACCCGGACCCCGGGTTCCCGATCTACCGGTCGATGATCGAATTCACCGGCGCCCGGCCGGTTCCGGCGCAGATGCGGGAAGAGAACGGCTTCGCCTTCTCCGCTGAGGAGACGCTGGCGCTCATGACGCCGGCGACGCGCCTCGTCATTCTCAATTCGCCGGCGAACCCGTCGGGCGGCGTCACGCCGGGCGAGGAGATCGACAAGCTCATCGCCGGTCTCCTGCGATGGCCGAACGCGGCGATTCTGTCGGACGAGATCTATGGGCAGCTGACCTACGACGGCCTCGCCCACCGGACCCTGCTCGCCTATCCCGAGATTCGCGATCGGCTCATCCTGCTCGACGGCTGGTCGAAAACCTACGCCATGACCGGCTGGCGTCTCGGTTATTCGGTATGGCCCAAGCCATGGCGCGACATGGCGCGAAAACTCGCCGTCAATTCCTATTCCTGCGTCAATTCCGCGGCCCAGTTTGCCGGGATCGCCGCGCTCGAGGGTCCGCAGGACTCGGTTGCGGCGATGCGCGCGGAATTCGACCGTCGGCGGAAGGCTGTCGTCGCCGGACTCAATCGCTTGCCCGGGGTGAGCGCAGTGACGCCGAAAGGCGCGTTCTACGCCTTCCCGAACGTCTCCAGGACGGGCTGGAAGGCCAAGCCCCTGGCCTCGGCGCTCCTCGAGGAAGCGGGCGTCGCGACGATCGGCGGCCCGGATTTCGGCGTTCACGGCGAGGGCTATCTACGCCTCTCCTACGCCAACTCGCTGGAAAACATCGAACGCGCGCTGGCGCGGATGGCTGACTATCTCGGCCGTCCAGCGTCGTCGAACGCAAGCACGTAGAGACCCCCCAGGCGAGAACACCCGATCATGCGAATCCCTTTTGCCGCCGCGGCCGTCCTCTTTGCGCTCGTCCTCAAACCCGCCGCGGCCGAAGACGCCCGCCCCTCGCAGCTCGCCTGCGACGCCACCAAGATCGGCGCTCGTGATCTTGCCGAATGCCTGCGTGCTGGCGCCGACCATGCCGATGCGCAGCTTGCCGCGGCGGTCGAAGCGGCGATCAAATCGATCGAATCGCGCCAGGGCTTGCTCTCGTCCCAGAAAGCGCGTTGGCGTCGCTCGCTCAATGACGCTCAGGCCCAGTGGGTCAGCTGGCGAGACTCGGAGTGCCAGGATGTTGCGCCGTTCGAGGCTGGCATGACGGCCAAAGGGGGCGATCCACGCTTGAGCTGCATCATCGATTATGACGCCGCGCGGATTGCAAGTCTCAAGGCGCGCTATCCTTGAACGGCCGGTTGGCGCAATGCCTGTGACGATGCTCGATGGTCTCGGCTTCGTCGCCGATCCGCTCGACCGCCTTTCCTACCGGCGGGATGACGCAGACGAGGTTGCGCGCCTCCGCGCCCGCGATGACGCACGCGCGATTTTGATCGCCCGCGACATGCCGCTGCTCCTCAAGAGCGGAGCGGGGCTCGACCCCATGCTGCCGATGAGCGAGATCGTAAGGCTGGGCGGGGCCCGGGTCGAGGCGCTCATGGGCGTCGAGCCGGGCGGCGCGCCGGTTTTCGCCGTGCTGCTCGGCGACGAGGCGGTCGAGGAGCAGTCGGACTCGAGCGACGGCTTTCTCGACCGGCGGGTTCTCATCGTCCCTGGCCGCGATGATCTCAAGCTGATCGACCTGCGCTCGATTGCGGCTGGCGGCCTCGTCCCGCCCGGACAAGCCAGCATGCTGGGCTCGGCGAAGGCGCTGATGCATTGGCACGCGCGGCGGCGCTTTTGCTCGAATTGCAGCGCGCTGACCGAGGTTGCGGCGGCGGGCTGGCGACGCGAGTGCCCGGTCTGCAAAATGCAGCATTTCCCCCGCACCGATCCGGTCGTCATCATGCTGGCGGTCGACGGCGACGCTTGCCTCTTGGGGCGCCAGCCCCGGTTCCCCAAAGGCATGTATTCGGCCCTGGCCGGGTTCGTCGAGCCGGGAGAGACCATAGAGGCGGCGGTCCGGCGCGAGATCTTGGAAGAGGCCGGCGTGGCCTGCGGCGAGGTCCGCTATTTCGCCTCCCAGCCATGGCCCTTTCCCTCCTCGCTGATGGTCGGCTGCTTCGCGGAAGCGCAAAACCGGGCGCTCGAAGTCGACCGGGTGGAGCTGGACGACGCCCGCTGGTTCTCGCGCGAGGAGACGCTTGCCCTCCTCGAACGGCGGCACCCCAACGGTCTCACGGCACCGATTCAGATGGCGATCGCCCATCATCTCCTCAAACGATGGGCCACTGAGGGCGCATCGTTCCGCTAGCGACGCGCGAACCCGTTGCCGTCTCGCGCCCGCCTCTTTATGGTGCGGCGCAATTTTCCTCCCCGAAGCGGATTCCGCCTCCATGGCCTTCCTCGCCGACGTTCTTTCTCGCGTGAAGCCCTCCGCGACCATGACGGTCACGCAGAAGGCGCGCGATCTTAAAGCCAAGGGGCGGGACGTCATTTCGTTGTCTGTCGGCGAGCCGGACTTCGACACGCCCGACAACATCAAGGAAGCCGCGATCGCCGCAATCAACCGCGGCGAGACCAAGTATCCGCCGGTGCTCGGCATTCCCCCTTTGCGCGAGGCGATCGCGGCCAAGTTCAAGCGCGAAAACGGACTCGACTACAAGCCGTCCGACACGATCGTCGGCACCGGCGGCAAGCAGATCCTCTACAACGCCTTCCTCGTCACCATGAACAAGGGCGACGAGGTCATCATCCCGGCGCCCTATTGGGTCAGCTATCCGGAGATGGTCGCGATCAACTGGGGCGAGCCGGTCATTGTGCCGACCCATCTTGACAAGGGGTTCAAGCTGCAGCCGGAGGATCTCGAGCGCGCGATCACGCCGCGCACCAAGTGGATCATCCTCAACTCGCCGTCGAACCCGAGCGGCGCGGCCTATACCCGCGACGAACTCAAGGCGCTGACTGACGTCCTGATGCGCCATCCGCATGTCTGGGTATTGACCGACGACATGTATGAGCATCTCGTCTACGGCGACTTCGTGTTCACGACGCCGGTTCAGATCGAGCCGGCTCTGAAGAGCCGCACGCTGACCATGAACGGCGTGTCGAAAGCCTACGCCATGACCGGCTGGCGCATCGGCTATGCGGCCGGACCGGCCGCGCTCATCAAGGCCATGGACATGGTGCAGGGGCAGCAGACCTCGGGCGCATGCACGATCGCGCAATGGGCGTCGGTCGAGGCGCTCAACGGGCCGCAGGACTTCGTCCCCGTCCGCCGCAAGGCGTTCGAGGAGCGGCGCGACCTCGTCGTCTCCATGTTGAATCAGGCCAAGCATCTCAAGTGCCCTAAGCCCGAAGGCGCCTTCTACGTCTATCCGTCGGTCGCCGGCGCGATCGGCAAGTCGACGCCCTCGGGCAACGTGATCGAGACCGACGAGGATTTTGTCACTGCGCTTCTGGAGCAGGAGGGCGTCGCCGTGGTGCACGGCAGCGCCTTCGGCCTCGGCCCGAACTTCCGCGTCTCCTACGCGACTTCGCTGAGGGAGCTCGAGGAGGCGTGCAAGAAGATCCAGACGTTCACCGCCGAGCTGCGGTAGCGATTGTAGCCGAAGTCGCTGACCTCGGTCGCCGCGCGATCAGCGATCCCGGGCTAGCGGGTCCGCCTCAGCCGCGCGCTGCGCGGTCGCGCGCGTTCTGCGCCTCGATCGCCTCGCGCGCGGCCTTCCATTCGGCGTCGCCCCATTTGCGCAATTCGTAGAAATTGCCGCCGGTGGCGAGCGCCTGCGCGCCATCCATCGCGATCGTTTCGCCGGTCAACCATTCGCAGCCGTCCGACAGCAGGAACGCCGCGAGGTTCTGCAGCTCTTCGATGCGCCCGACGCGTCCGAAGGGATTGGCGCCTTCGGTCCGCGACCCCGGATCGGCGCCGGGCGTGAGTCGCTTGCTCATGCCCTCGGTCGGGATTTCGCCGGGAGCGATGGCGTTGAGGCGAATGCCGTAACGGCCCCATTCGGTCGCAAGCGACATGGTCATCGCCTGGATCGCCGCCTTGCTCATGGCGGAGGGTACGACGAACGGCCCGCCGTTGCGCGCCCAGGTGACGGTGATCGAGACGACGCTGCCGCGATGCGCCCCCTTTATCCAGCGCTTGCCCACCGCCTGCGTGACGTAGAACGTACCGTGCATGACGATATTGGCGATCGCGTCGAAGCCGCGCGGCGAGATGTCCTCGGTGCGGGCGATGAAATTGCCCGCGGCGTTGTTGACGAGCGACGTCAGCGGCCCTTCGCGAAAGATCTCCTCGGCCATCGCGTCGACGGCCGCGGCGTCGCGGATGTCGACGCCGTAAGCTTTGACGGTTCCGCCGTGCGCCTTCATGAGCTCTTCCGCCGTCGCCTCGCAGACGCCCTTGCGGCGCCCGCAAATGGCGATTTCCCCGCCGAGGCCGAGCAGGCGCTCAGCGACCGCCTTGCCGAGCCCGGTGCCGCCGCCGGTGATAAGGATTTTCTTGCCCGCGAACAGGCCCTGGTTGAACATGCGATTTCCTCCCTCCTTTGCAAAAGCGCACAGGCGACCGCCGTGCCCCGCTCCGCCAAGCAAACAATGACCGACTTGCACCCTTTTCGAGTGCTCTTCCCTGTTCGTCTCAGTCCGGATCGGTGAACCGGGCCTCCCGCTTCTCGACTCCGGCCCGAATCGCCTCGATCTGGTTCGGCGAGCCGATCAGCGCCGCCTGCTCCTTGGATTCGGCGAGCAGGATCGCAGCCGCATCCGCGTCGGCCGCCGCGTTGAGGAGGCGCTTCAGCGCGCGCACCGCGTCTGGGCTCTTCGAGGCGATCTCGCGCGCGGTCGCCCGCGCCGCGGCGAGCGGGTCGGCGTGAACCGCGGTGGCGAAGCCGTAAGCAACCGCCTCGGCGCCCGAGAACTGCCGGCCGGTGAAGGCAAGCTCGCGGATCACGTCGCCGCGCGCCAGTTCGCGCATCAGCGCAATGCCGCCCATGTCGGGCACGAGGCCCCATTTGATCTCGAGGATCGAGAGCTTGGCGTCCGCAGCGACATAGCGGACGTCGGCGCCGAGCGCGATCTGGAAGCCGCCGCCGAAGGCGACGCCGTGGATCGCCGCGATCACCGGAACCGGCAAGCCGCGCCAGGCGAGCGCAGCCTGCTGCGGCCCATTGGCGGCGCCATGGGTGCGGGCGAGAAGATCGGCGGGGACGCCGTCGCGTTTTCCCGACGCCATCGCGGCGAAGGCGCCCATGTCGAGCCCCGCGCAGAAGGCGCGCCCGGCGCCGTGCAGCACGACGGAGCGTAAGTTCGACGCGCGCCTCAGTTGCTCGCCGGCTTCAATGAGGGCTTCGAACATCGCGGAATCGAGTGCATTGAGCTTGTCCGGCCGGTCGAGCCGAACGTCGGCGACGTGGTCGGCGATCGCGATGCTGACCCGGTCGGAGATCGTTTCCGTGTCGCCCATGCCTTTGCCTCCCAACCCGATTGGATCATTCGAACCATCGCGGACGCGGGCGATCAAGCGGAAACTGGCGGCCCGGGCAGCTTACAGAGACTTCAAGGTCTTCGAAAATCGCGGTAAGCGAGACCTTGCCTGTCGCTTGGGACGACATTGAGTCGGCGTTCATGTTCGTCAGCTTCGACGGGGGAGGAAATTCGGCCTATGTCTGCCGCAAGACGGGCGCGGTCTTTTGGCGTTCCGAGCTCGGCGACACCGTCGACGAACTCCCGACGACATCGACAGCGACGACTATATCGCCGTGCCCGGCCCGCGCGATCTCGACCTCGGCAGCCGCCTCGTCATGCGCTTCGCCGACGACGTCATGAGCGACCACGCGGATGAGATCGCGACCATCTTCTCCCGCAAAGGCGCCTACGGTCGGTTCAAGGATTTTCTCGTGCGCCACGGGGCGCTTGACCAATGGTACGAATACGAAGCCGCCGCGAGGGAAAAGGCGCTGCGCGCCTGGTGCGCGGACAATGGGCTTGAGGTCGAAGGGTAGCGCAGCCGAATAAAATCGCGCCGATCCGCCGCCGTCAAACCGCCGCGCCGGCTCCGCTCCGCCCCGGATCAAGCCCCGGTCAAGAGCCCGGGGGCCTCGCCGCGCCGCTGCCGGCGACGCTCCGCCCTTTGCGAGCCGGCGTTCATCGGCCGATGCGCGACTTCGCGGTGAGGTCGCCCGCGCGCCAGACATAGGCCGCGAGCAGGGGCTCGGCTGCGGTGCGCACGGCGTGGGTCGTCCAGGAGGGGTGATGGATCCATTGTCCCGGCGGGCGAAGCCGCCAGTCGGACTGGCCGGAACGCCACCAGGCATGCCCGGCCAGGGGGAGATAGAGTTCCTCCGCCTCGTGCGAATGGGCGGGATATTCGATGTCGGGGCCGAGGAGAAGAACGCCGCAGGCGATCGCGTCGCTCTCGAACATTCCGCGCCGACCGACCCATTCGCTCCAGCCGTAGTTCTGCAAGAAACGCTCGCCGAAATCCGCGCGCGTGTAGGTCTGCCGCCAATCCGTGTCTTCGGCCATCGCCGCGATGGCCTCGACGAGCGTGCGCGTGTGAGGCGCGGCAAAGCGCGACAGGCCTTCGAGCGCGGAGACGACCGGAAGCGAGCGGGCCGTTTGCGGCCGCGCGATCAGCATCGCTGGCCAGTCACGAAGGAAGGGCTGAGCCTCCGGCTCTGCCGTCGCGAGCAGGCTTCGCAGCGAGTCCACGAGAGGTCGCAGGGCATCTTCGAGCCGGGCTTCTCTCGGCGTGGGATTGAGGCGCGGGTCGAGGTCCTTGGGCATTGTCACTCCCGCGAACGGGGGAATCCAGAGTCGTCCCGCCGCGCGGCCTTCAGTTCTGGATGCCCGCGTGCGCGGGCATGACAGAGGGAGCGAATAACACGACCGGTTCCGCGCGTCCCCTTCTCCCGTCCGAGAGAAGGGAGGGCGCGCGGAACCGATGGCGGAAAAGGGGTCCGGCGTGCGAATGTCGCGGGCCTCTTTTGAGCGCCGCGCTTCGCGCGAGGCGCCGGCGGCGGCGCCAGCCGGGCATTCCCGACGACTTCGATCCGATCGTCGCCGATGGCGTCGCCTGCGCCTTACGACAAGGCCGCGCCCGGCGCCGTGGATGATTGCAGGCCTCGGGGTCGACGTCCGCCCGCTGATTCCGGAGGCGGTCGCGCGGGGCGGCCACGTCCGCGCCGGCCTCGAGGACGCGCCGTTCGGCTGCGGGGCGAGGAATGTCGCGCCGGTCGAGGACGCTGTCCGCCTCGTCTGCGCCGCGGGCGGCGAGCCGGGACGGTCGCAGAGATGCGGGAGGGGCTAGCCAGCTAACCGTCACCATGATCTTGGAACTTCTATTGCGGAGCCTGGCCCGGCTACCCTGCTCCTCCCAGGGCGAGTCTGTCGCCTGGCGAGGCCTTTCAGAGGGTTAGGCGCCTTTCTCTGCAACTCTTTCCAATTAAACCGTGCGATAATGTTAGTTAGCCTGAGGGCTTGGCTTCGCAGCATGCTCGCATCCATGCATTTAGCATTGCATTTGCATATGCAAAAAAGTATTCATTCGCGATGCGGTTCGAGGGCTTCGATTGGGACAGCGGTAATCTGCCCAAGTGCGTGTCGCATGGCGTGTCGCTTAAGCAAATCGAAGCCCTGTTCGCCGGAGATGTCTACATCGTTCGCGGTACGGACGTCGGCGGCGAGCGGCGGGTGCTGTGTTTCGAAGGCTCCGGACGGTGGATCTTTTGCGTCTTCACTTGGCGAGGAAACCG
>JAFAHO010000166.1 GCA_019237205.1 Hyphomicrobiales bacterium | reverse complement strand
CGAAGCGAAGCAAATCCAGACAACATCGAGCGCCCGTGGCATCCGAACCGCCTTGCGCCTCGCAACGAAGGGCGGACAGTTTCTGCAAACGATCTCATGTTTTCAATGACTTGAGTGCGTTTTTCTGCAACTTTTCAACGCCTGGGGGACCACTTGTAGACGCGGTCGCTGACCGCGTCGGCCACGCCCGCCGAGCGCGGCTACAGAAGCTCCCACCCCCAGCGCCAGATTCAATCTTTTCACACCTCTTCTGCGCTATTTCTGGCCGCTCCAGTCTGCCAGCCGAGCGATGACGTGCGCGGATTGATCACGCCAGGGACGCGCATCGACCTTCAGCCCATGCGGCCCGCGCCGAACTCTTCATCGCGAAAAGAGCCCCCACTTGCCGTCGTCAGCCGATCCCGACGAAGACAAGCATCATAGCACAGACTTCAGCTTTCCCGAAGCATTTGTTTCAGACTGCTAACCACCGCCGTCATCGGGTCGCTCCCGCCGGCGCCCGACACTTGCCCTACGCAGCGGATGCCGCCAACTTCGCGGCTCGGCGGCGGCGCAGGAAAAGACCGCCAAGCCCCGCCGGCCAGCAAAGTCATGGTCGCCGGCTTAGGCACGACCAAATTGCCGGTGACGTTGATGTTGTCGACGTCATGGACCGCGCCAGTGGTCGTCCCGTAAGTCAGCGCCTCGAAGGCCACGGCGCCCGACAGCAAGCCGGGCAGCATGTGGTCGGTGACCTGGATCCACCCGCCTGTGGGGAGAGAAAAGGTCGGCGTATTCGACTGAAAGGCGCCGTCCGCGGCCACGATGCCCCCCCCGTTACTTAGCCCGAAACGACATCGAGGTCATAAGTCACGATGGCGTCCGCCAGCAGCGCGCCGCCGGTGAACTCCTGATACCAACCGTTGCCCTGCTCAGCCGGCCCATAAGCGCCGCTGTCTGTCACGACGTGAAGCATGTGGTCGGCAGGAGCGTCGTCGTCAGAGTGCCGCTAGGCCACACCACGAACTGGGTCCAGCCGAGCGCCACCGATTCGACGTTTTCTCCGCCGCGCAGCACGCGGCACGCCAAGATCCTGATCGATCCGGAGAGCGCGGCGACGACCCGCGACGCTGTCGCGGGCGCCCGTTCGAATCCGGCCCGCGAACCGGCGCTTGCGATCCTCTAGCGCCGGGTCAACGACACGGGCGGCGCCCGAAGGAGCGTTTCTGAGGGCGCCCGGCGCACGAGAGCCCAAGAGCAACACCCTACAACGCCTCGCGCAAGCTTCGCCGCCCACCCTTCCCCTGCGCCGCATGACCGCGGCGCGCGGGGATCGTGAGCGCGAAAGATGTCCGTGACCATCGCGCCTTCAGCCCCAGCGAACCGCGGCGGCAAGGACATCGGCTTCGCCGTCGGCATCGTCCTCATCCTCTGCCTCTTCTTCCTGCCCGTTCCGGCGACGCTGATCGACTTTGGCCTGGC
Organism: Hyphomicrobiales bacterium; assembly: GCA_019237205.1. GTDB lineage: Bacteria > Pseudomonadota > Alphaproteobacteria > Rhizobiales > Beijerinckiaceae > Roseiarcus. The sequence continues at coordinate 16,909 of JAFAHO010000166.1, read as the reverse complement.
GCTGTCGATCGCACTCTCGGTCCTGATCCTGATGGTCGGCTTGTGGATCCAAAAGCCGCTCGAGTTCTCCGCCTTCCCGACGGTGCTCCTGGTCGCGACCATCCTCAGGCTCGCGCTCAACATCTCGACCACAAGGCTCATCCTCTCGCGCGGCGCCGAGGGGCCGACCTCGGCGGGCTACATTATCGGCGGCTTCGCCCGGCTCGTGATGGGCGGCGATTTCCTCATCGGCATCATCGTCTTTCTCATTCTGGTGACGATCAACTTCCTCGTCATCACCAAGGGCGCGACCCGCATCGCCGAAGTCGGCGCCCGTTTCACCCTCGACGCGATCCCCGGCAAACAGATGGCGATCGACGCCGACCTGTCGGCGGGCCTCATCGACGAAAAGGTCGCTCAAGGACGCAGGCGCGAGCTCGAGGAAGAGAGCGCCTTCTTCGGCTCGATGGACGGCGCGTCGAAATTCGTGCGCGGCGACGCGATCGCCGGCCTCATCATTCTCGCAGTCAACATTTTCGGCGGCATCGTCATCGGCGTCACGCGGCACGGCCTGAGCCTCTCCGCCGCGGCCGACATTTTCACCAAGCTCTCAGTCGGCGACGGCCTGGTCACGCAGATCCCCGCCCTCATCATTTCGCTGGCTGCTGGCCTGCTCGTCGCCAAGGGCGGCACGCGCGGCTCGGCGGACAAGGCGGTCATCGACCAGCTCAGCGGCTATCCGAATGCGCTCTTTCTCGCCGCTCTCCTGATGGCGACGCTCGGCGTCGTTCCGGGGCTGCCATTCCTGCCGTTTGCAACGCTCGGCGGCCTCATGGCCTTCGTCGGCGTCGCCATTCCCCGCCGCATCGCCAAGGACCGCTCGGAAGAAGCGGCGCGGCAGGCGGCGAAGGAGGAGCAGGCCAAGGCCGAGGCGCGCGCCTCGATCAGGGAGCAGCTGAAGGCGTTCGAGGTCGAGCTTTGCCTCAGCAAGGAACTGAACGCCGCGCTCGTTCTCTCGCGCGACGAGATGGCCTCGCGCATCGCCAAGATGCGGCGAAAATTCGCCCGCCAGTACGGCTTCGTCGTTCCGGAGATCCGTCTCACCGACGACATCAAGGCCCCGCCCAAGACCTATCAGATCAAGATCCACGGAACGGCGGTCGCGACCCAGGAGCTGCGCGTCAAGGATCACCTCGTCATCATCGGCGACGGCCCCCGCCCCAACCTGCCCGGCGACGAAGTGCGCGAGCCCGCCTTCGGCATCCGGGCGATCGCGATCCCGGAGGCGATCGTGAAGGACGCCAGGCGCGAAGGGTTCAAGACGATCGATCCGGTCTCGGTTCTCCTGACCCATCTCAGCGAAGTCATCCACAACAACCTCGCGCAGCTTCTCTCCTATAAGGACATGCGCGCGCTGATGGACCGGCTCGAACCCGAATACAAGCGCCTGCTCGACGACATATGCCCTTCGCAGATCTCCCAGTCGGGCCTGCTCGCGACGCTGAAACTCCTGCTTGCCGAGCGCGTCTCGATCCGCCATCTCAATCTCATCCTCGAAGCTGTCGCCGAGATCGCGCCGCATGTGCGGCGGCCAGAGGGAATCGTCGAGCACGTGCGCGTTCGGCTCGCGCAGCAGATCTGCGGCGATCTACTCGACAACGGCGCGCTCAGCGTTCTGCGCCTCGGCAATCGCTGGGACCTCGTGTTTCACCAGAGTCTCAAGCGCGACGCCAAGGGCGAGGTCACCGAATTCGACATCGATCCGCGGCTCATGGAGCAGTTCGCCGCCGAGGCGTCCGCCGCCATCCGCAAGCGCATGGACGAACATCGCTTGTTCGCGCTCGTCACCACCGCGGAGACCCGGCCTTACGTGCGCATGATCATCGAGCGCATGTTCCCGACGCTCGCCATTCTGTCCCAGCTCGAGGTGGCGCGCGGATTCGAGGTGAAGTCGCTGGGGACCATTGCTTGACCGCGCTGTTGGCCGAGGCGCTCGCCGGCCCGCCGCAGGCGCTGGGGCCGAAATTCTCGATCGGCGCGTTTCTGTTGTTCTGCCGCATCGGCGGCTGCCTGATGCTCGCGCCCGGCTTCTCGAGTAGCCAGATCCCCATGCAAATCCGGCTCTTCGTCGCGCTCGCGGTCACACTGTCGCTGACGCCGCTCCTGATCGACAAGGTCCCGAGCGCCGCGCTCGGCGACGATCCGATCTTCACCTTCAGGCTCATCGCCGTCGAACTCCTGGTCGGCGGGATGATCGGGATCCTCGCCCGCATTTTCTTTCTCGCGCTCGAGACGCTGGCGTCGGGCGCGGCGCAGATGCTCGGCTTCGTCAACCCGTTCGGCCTGCAGATCGACGCGAACGAACCGATGGCTCCGCTGGCGACCCTGATCTCGCTCGCCGCCGTCACGCTCCTTTTCGTCGCGGACCTGCACTGGGAGCTCCTGCGCGGGCTCGCCGCGTCCTACGAGGTCGTTCCGGTCGGCGCGGATTTCAATGCGCAGACTGCGCTGCGGCAGATCGCCGACGCGCTCGGCGAGTCGTTTCGCCTTACGCTGCGGATCGCTTCGCCCTATGTGATCTACGCCCTCATCGTCAACGTGGCGCTCGCGCTCGTCAACCGACTCACCCCTCAGATCCAGATCTTCTTTGTCGCGACGCCGTTCGTCGTGGCCGGCGGCCTCGCGCTGCTCTACGCCACCATCAAGCCGGCGATCGAGGCCTTCCTTATCGGCTTCAACGCCTGGCTCGTTTCAGGATGATCTTCGGCTCGAACCAGGGTGGATGATGAAGAAGCGCATCGATGCGTTGACCCGGCTCGGAAAGCTGCAGGCCCGTATGCACGATCTCGGCCGCTGGCGCCTCTCGGCGATCGAACAGGAGCAGGCATGCCTCAGCGAGGATTTGCTGGCTGTTTTCGAGGCGCTCCAATCCGGCGATCTCGCCTACGGCGCACAGGCGAAATTGAGCGCTCGCCACATCCGCGCGCTGCAGCGGCAGCTTGATTCGCTCGCCCGCGAATCGACGCATGTGCGCGCGAAGGCGAAGGCGCACGGCGTGACCGCCAGGCTCGCCGAACAGGCCGCTGAAACCGCGGCGCGGCGCTATCGCGGCGACAAGGAGCGCAAGGAACTCGCCGATCTCATCGAGCGCGCGATCGCGCGCTCGATCGCAAGCTCGACGTAAGCATGGCCACGGAAGTTGATCCCATGAATGCTATCACCTCACCCTTACCGCCGACGGCGCCGGACCCCTTATCCGTCCGCGCTTTCAGCGCGTCCACCTTCCCCCGCAAAGGGGGAAGGGGGCCAATCACTTCACGCGGGTGAAACCGATGGCTTTCAATCCTCGCTCCGACGTCATCCTCGAAGTCCTGAACGCAGCCGACCCGGCGCGCGCGAGCCTCGCAGCCGAGCGGCTCAGCGCGCTCGCGGGCTCGAATGCGCCGGCGGGAGATTTCGCCGCCGACCTCGACAAGGCTGCGTCCGCGCCTCAGGTCAGCCTTTCCGCCGAAGGCCTCGCGGACGCCCGCTCACGCCTAGCCCAAATGGCGGACGGTCCTGACAAGGCCGCGCGCGCCAAGGTCGAATTCGAGGCGACGCTCATCAATTCGTTCGTCGGCGAACTCCTGCCAAAGGATGCGGGAAGCGTTTTCGGCGCGGGCTCCACGGGCGACATGTGGCGCTCGATGCTCTCCGAACAGATTTCGGAGCAGATCGCCAAGTCCGGCGCATTGGGCTTGAGCCGCCGACTGTTCGCGACGCACGACCTCGTTCCGGCGCGTCACGGCGAGGCGCCGACAGCGGCCGGCGATGCGGCCCAGATGAGCGCGAACATGCTCTCGGCGCCCAGCGCCGCCACGGTCGACAGCGGCGGCGTTCTCTTCGCGGCGCGTAAGCGCGGATGAGCGCCTCCCTGCGACAACCCCCGTTGGGGCCGAGGGTCGAAGCCGCGCTCGCCATGGCGCTGCCGATCGTCAAGCGCCTGCGTCAGACGGCGATGTCCGAAACCGAGGACATCGCACGGGGGCGGCCGGTCCCCTACGAGGCTTACAGCGCCCGCAAGAACCAGGGGCTCATGGAGCTCAACCGTCTCCTTCCCGCGCTCGCGGGCGCAACCCCGAGCGACGCGCTGCGCGAGGCGCTCGCCGATCTCGCGACCACGCTCGAAGCCAACAGACGCGCGCTCGGCGTCCAATTGGAAGCCTCCGTCGCGGTCGCAGAAATCATCGCGCGCGCGATCCGCGACGGCCAGTCGGACGGAACCTATACGGCGCTTGCCTGGAGGCGCCACGAAGGATGATCCGCGCCATCGTCATCGGGCTCCTTGCGTCCGCGGCGACGGTCACCGCGGAGTTCGGCGCCCGTCAGCTTCTCAACCTGCGCGAGGAACGGGCCGCCGCATCGCCGCAGAGACAGACGGAAGCGCGCAAGACCCATGAGATCAACGTCCCGCGCATCAAGAACGGCAGCGTAACCGGGTACGCGGTCATGCTCTTAAGCTACACCGTCGATCTCGACGCGCTCAGGACCGCAGCGATGGCGCCCGACTCGATCCTGGTCGACGAGGCGTTCCGCTACGTCTACAACGACGACACGATCGACTTCGACCATATGGACCGGTTCGACTTCGCCAGGATGGGCAAGGCGCTCATTCGCGCGGTCAACGCGCGGGTGAAGGGCGACGTGCTGGTCGACGTCGGCGTGCAGGAATTCACCTACGCCCCGATCAGCGACACGCGCGGGCGGCCGGGAACTCCGGCGGCGGAGTGATTGCGGCGCCGGCGTTGGGCGGGCGGCGGAGCGTCTTGACGCGCATAAGGGTCCGACGCGGGACGCCGTCATCGCGATTCGATTGGATCGGAATCCGCTCTACCGCGCGGGAGCGGACTCGGCAGCCTCGCCGCGCTGCCGCAGGAACTCGCGCACGTCCCCGATCGAGTCGCGAAGGAGCTCCGCCATCCGGTCCCTGGCGAGTTCCGGGGCGCGGTCGCGGATCGCTTCGAAGATGCCCCGGTGCTGCAGCAGACGATCGTCCTGAATGCGCGCCGCCCCCTGCCAGCTGAGCTGGAACGTGCATTCGAGCGCAGTCTGTATCAGTCCGCCGAGGGCCGCCAGGAAGGGGTTCTCGGTGGCTTCGAGGATCCCCATGTGGAAATCGAGATCCGCGCCGATCAGATCGCCCGCGCCGTTCTTGAACCGGTCCATCCGGCCATAGGCTTCTGCGATCCGCTCCACTGTGGCGCGGGAGCGCGACGACGCCGCCAAAGCCGCCGCGGCCGGCTCCACCATCTGCCGCAAGACGAAGAGATCGTCGACGAAATGTTCGGTCGGCCGAGCCTGCAAGTGCCAGGCGAGCACTTCGGGATCGAGCAGGTTCCAGTCGGTGTTGGGGCGGACGCGGGTGCCGATTTTCGGTCGCGCGACGATCAGCGCCTTGGCGCTGAGCCTGCTGTAGGCTTCCCTCAGCGCGGTGCGCGAGACGGAAAAGCGCGCGCACATTTCCGTCGCGCTCGGCAGCAGCGATCCGGGCGGATAGACCCCAGCGACGATGTCCCGCCCAAGCCGGCCCGCAAGCTGACTGTGAAGGTTGCGTTCGAACGCCGAGTCGTCGCGGCCGGGCCGTACGCTTCCGACGGCGATCGCGCGGGGAGGGGTCGGCCGTCGCTCGGTCGTTGCGCCCCTCAAGGGTTTGGCGGTCCGCTCCATGTTCGGCTGCTCAGGTTGTGTCTCGCAATTTGAAGGAACCGACCAGAGATCTCTGCATGACGATGAAGAGAAAGAGGAGAATTCCGCCGCTGATCATGATCCACGCGCCGTTCAGCGACCCGTTGAAGTCGATCAGCGTCGCAATCAATCCGAGGATCATGCCGCCGAACAGCGTGCCGGCCACCATCCCGACGCCTCCCGTCAGCAAAGTGCCGCCGAGGACCACGGATGCAATCGCGGTCAGCTCGTTTCCCGTCCCCGCCAGCGGGTAGCCGGAAGACGTGTAGAGGGCGTAGATGACGCCGCCGAGCGCGCTATAGACCCCGCCGAGCGCATAGATAGCCACTGTCGTCCGTCGCATCGGCACGCCCATCAGAGCGGCCGAGACGCGGTCGCCGCCGATCGCGTAAACATTGGCGCCGAAGCGGGTGAAGTGGGCGATGACGATCGCAACCGCAAGGGCGACGAGCATGACGATCGCGGAGCTCCTCAGTTCGCCCTCGCCAGGCAGCGGAATGCTGAGTCCCGCAAACCAGGCGACGAATGGATGCCGGATCGGCACGGAATCGAGATTGACCATGAAGCAGCTCCCGCGCAGCAGGAACAACCCAGCGAGCGTGACGATGAACGGCTGAATTTCGCAAAAGTCGATGATGAGGCCCTGCAGAGCGCCGAAGAGAAGGCCGAAGCCAAGCATCAATCCGCCCGATATGAGAGGATGCCATCCGACCACGTCGAGATTCGCCATAACCACGCCGACGAAGCCGATCATAGATCCAATCGACAGATCGATGCCGCCCGAGAGAATGACGAAGGTCGTGCCGATCGCGGCGATGATGATGAAGGCGTTGTCGGCGAGAATGTCGCCGAGAACCAGCGTCGAGAGGAAGTTCTTGTACAAGAATCCTCCGATCAGGAACAACGCCAGGAAGACAGCGATCGTCGCGGCCAAGGGCAAGTATTTCTCGTTCATCCCGTTTTCCTCGCGAAACCCGCGTACAAGGCGCCGCGCAGATTGTTGGATTGCAGCAGCAGAACGATGAGGACGACGACGGCCTTGACCACTAGGTTATACTCGGGCGGGAGCCCGCTGGTGAGAATGGACGTGGTTAGCGTCTGGATCACCAGCGCCCCGAGAATCGTCATGCCGAGGTAGATGCGGCCCCCGGACAGCGAGCCGCCGCCGATCACGACGGCCAGGATCGCGTCGAGTTCGATATAGAGACCGATGCTCACGGGGTCGGATGTGTGGGTGTCGGCGGCCAGGATCACCCCCGACCACGCGGCGCAGAGTCCGCAGATGAGATAGGCGGCGTACTTCACGAGGCGCGCGTCGACGCCGGCCAGATTGGCGGCCGGCGAATTGCCTCCAACCGCTTCGAGAAACAACCCAAGCGCGGTGCGACGGATCAAGAGCCAAAGCGCGGCAAAAATCGCCACGCCCAAGATCAGCCGGGTCGGAACGAGACCTATGTGGCCCACGCTCAGACCCTGCAGCAGCGGACTGTTAAAGCTCGGATTGGTGCCGCCGTAGAGCAGATTGATCATGAGCCCGATGCCACGGCCGGACACCATCAGGATCAGGGTCGCAATGATCGGTTGGATGTCGAGAACGGCGACGAGGAAACCGTTCCACAGGCCGCACAAGACGCCGACGCCAAGCGCGCTCAACAGAATGAGCCAGTGCGGATCGCCGGCGTGAATCCGCCAGGTGATCACGGCGCCGCAGATGGCGATCACGGAGCCGACAGAAAGGTCGATTCCTTTCGTGCCGATGACGACCGCCATGCCGAGCGCCACCACCGCCGTAGGCACGGCCCGGTAGAGAATGTCGATCAGATTGCCGAACAGGCGGCCCTCGACGACGCGAATGTGGAAGAACCCCGGGGATACGACGCCGTCGATCGCGAAGATGAGCAGGAGCGCGACCACTGGCCAAACCGCTCGATGTCCTGCGAGCGCGCGCACTCGCAGATGAAGCGACCGGTCCGCCTCAACGCTTGACGAGGGCGTCATGATCGTGCGCTCGCGATCGTGCCGATAATGTTCTCCCGGGTGATGTCGTTGCGGGCAATCTCGCCAACCTTCCGACGATCGCGCAGCACCGCTATTCGGTCGCTGACTGCGATCAGTTCATCGAGCTCGGACGACGCCACCAGCAACGCCAGGCCCTCCGCGGAAAGCTTGCGAATCAGGGACACGATCTCCGCATGGGCGCCAACGTCGATGCCGCGCGTCGGCTCGTCGAGAATGAGGATGCGCGGGTCCGAAACGAGGGCGCGGGCGAGCATCACTTTCTGCTGGTTTCCGCCGGAAAGCTGGCCGACCGGCTTGTCGGCGTCGGGAGTCGCGATCCCCAGAGCCCTGATCATCTCCTCCGCCAGCTTTTCCTGTTCGTTCTGCCGCAACAGCCGCAGCCACCCCATTTTGGTTTGCAGGGCAAGGATGATGTTTTCGCGAACGGTCAGTTCCGCGAGTATGCCCTCCGCCTTGCGGTCCTCTGGACAAAACGCCATGCCCCGGCGCAGAGACTGCCGGGGCGAATGAGCTGTCATCCGCTCGCCGCTAACCTCCAAATGTCCCGAGTCGGGCCGCGTCGCCCCGAAGATGAGTTTGGCGACTTCCGTGCGGCCTGACCCCAACAGACCGGAAAGCCCAACCACCTCGCCGGCGCGCAGCGAGAGGTCGAAGGGCGCCATCGTCCGTCGCTTTCCGAGCCCTTCGGCGCTGAGAACGACTGGCCCCTCGGACGCCCCCGGGGCGGCGGCGAGTCGCTCCTCTGTACGCTTGAGCTCGCGCCCAAGCATCAGTGAAATGAGTTTGAGCCGGGGCAGGTCCGCCGTCGCCCCGGCCCCGACGAGGCGGCCGTTGCGCAGGACGGAGATACGATCGGAGATTTCGTAGACCTGGTCAATGAAGTGCGTGATGAAGACGATGGCGAGGCCGCGGTGTTTCAGATCGCGCACGACCTGAAAGAGAAGCTCAGTCTCGTTGGCGTCAAGACTGGCGGTCGGCTCGTCCAGCACCAGGACGCGCGTGTCGTCTTCGAGCGCGCGGGCGATTGCGATCAATTGCTGGACAGCCACAGAATAGGAGCCCAGCGGACGCTCGACGTCGATGTCGACCTTGAGCCGCTCGAGCTTTTCGCACGCGCGGTCGCGCGCTTCGCGCCAGGAGATCAGGCCGAACCGGCGCGGCTGCCGGCCGAGCGTCAGGTTCTTCGTCACCGACATGGTCGGAACGAGATTGACTTCCTGGTAGACGGCCCCGATTCCAAGAGCGCGGGCGTGACCGGGACTGCTGATTTCGACGGGGCGGCCGTCGAGGCGAATCTCGCCTTCGTCGCTTCCGAGCGCCCCGGTCATGATCTTGATCAGCGTCGACTTGCCGGCGCCGTTCTCGCCCATCAGCGCGTGGACTTCTCCCGATGCGACCCTGAAATTCACGCGCTCCAGCGCGCGCACGGCGGGGAACTCCTTCGACACGCCGATCATTTCAATGCGCGCAGTCATTGTTTCCGCCCCACCGACCGTTCCCGCGGACCTGAAAGGACTATCGTCGGGGCGCGGCCTGCGCGCAAGCTCGCCCGACCGCAACGGACGCGCCCCGCCCGACCGATGGCCAGTTGCGGGGCGCGCTTCGACAGCCGGTTTGCCGCCCGGCCTCGCGTCAGTTGGCGGGCGTCGCCGCCGTATGCAGATCGGAGGGGATCACGATCCACTTCGGCAGGTCCTTCTTGTCCTTCAGGTAGTCGGTCACCACGGGGTAGATGTATTTGCCGATCGCCGAGCGAAGCTCGACCGAGGCGTTTGCGTCGCCCGCCGCGAGCGCTTCCTTCTCCGCCGGAACGTAGTCGACCGAGACCATCAGGAAGTCCTTGCCCGGCTTCAGCCCGGCTTCCTTCATCGCCTGGATCGCGCCGAGCTGCATGTTGTCGTTGTGGGCGAACACGCCGCAGATTCCTTTCAGGTTGTCGGTCGACTTGATGAAGGCCTCCATCACCTGCTTGCCGCCGTCGGTGGTGAAGTTGCCGCTTTGCGTCTTGACAATCTTCATGTTCGGGAAGAGCGAAATGACGGCCTCGAAGCCCTTCTTGCGCTCGATCGCCGGGGCCGAGCCGACGGTGCCTTGCAGTTCGACGATGTTGCAATTGCCCTTGCTCGCCTGGGCGAGCCAGGCGCCGGCGAGTCTTCCTTCGAGGTTAAAGTCGGCAGAAATTCGGGTGACGAAGAGCGACTTGTCGGCGACGTCGACGTCTCGGTCGGCCAGGAAAACGGGAATGCCTGCCTTCTTCGCTTCGGCGAGCACTTGGTCCCAGCCGGTGGTGACAACGGGCGCGATGATGATCGCGTCGACTTTCTGGGCGATGAACGACCGGACGGCCTTCAGCTGTTCTTCTTCCTTGCCCTGGGCGTCGGCGAACTTGAGGTCGATGCCCTCCTTTTTCGCCTCTTCCTGCATGTCTTTGGAGAAGGCAGGGCGCCAGTCGCCCTCATCGCCCACTTGCGAAAAGCCGATCGTCACGGCGAAGGCCGAACTGCCGGCGAAAAACATCGTCGCGCCGACGGCGGCGCACCCCAGCCATTTCAGTATCTGCATCGAATTCCTCCCATGTTGTCAACACCTTGGAGCGCCGACCATCGGGCGCGGAGTTTCGGCGGGGAACGCCTTTTCGCTTCGACGGGACCTCCAATAAGTCATACAATATTATTGTATACGGCTTCGGTCAACGGTCCCCGAGCGGCGCGTTTGAGGTCTGGAGAAGTGAGGTCGACTGGGGTCGAACTTTACGAAGTCGACGCTGCAATGACGGAGAAACCCCTCAAGAGCGCAGGCGCTCCCAGCCCACATCGTCTCAAGCAGTTGAGCGCGGCGACCAGCTTGACATCGGCGAACCTCGATCGATTCGCCGGCACGAAGTAGACCGCCCCGGAGTGCGGATTTGGCGCTCCCGGCAGAAACACGACGGCGGCATCGTTTCACAAGCCGGACCATGTTACGCTGTTCCCGTGAGGGTGAGCGACGGCTAAGCAAACTTCCCAAGCCCGAGGCCACAAAGTAAGACGGAGCTCTGGCCGAGAGTCGGGGTGCAGTGGCTCGAAGCGTAACCACGCCAAGGGGGCGGCGTCCGTAGCTCGATCTCCGGCGCGCTGAAGGGCTGCCGAGATATCCGCCTGACTCTGAGCAGGCAGATACTGCCACATGATGGAATGGTAGAGGACGGTTGCGCTCGCTTTGACAGGTTCCTTGAGCTTGACTCTGACCCAATCGGCGGCGTCGCCGCGGTCAACTCTTGGACCATAGGCGCGCGCCAGGCCGATGGCGCTTTCCAAGCGTGACAGCCGCTCGCGCTGATCGGCCCAAACGTACGCCCTAAGGCGAAGGCGTTGGGCAGGGTCCTCAAGTTCGACTGGCGTCATGTCACAGGCAGAACGCTCGATCACTTGCACGGGGGCGTGCAGCGGCGGCGGCAGACCCTCCCAGTGCGGCGCGATGCGCACGGGGCTCTGCCGGTCGCCCCAGTCGGCGGCGCCGAACTGATAAAGGTAGCGGTCCCAGACGGCATTCAGGCCTGCGCTGGCGCCTATTTCGAGAAGCCGCAGCGGCAAGCCCGTCTCCTCGGCGATTTGCAGGAACCCGCCAACGAGCACACCGGACCTACCCACCTCATTCGTCTGCGGCGGTGACGAAAGAAAAGTCTGTATGTGGCTTCGATGCTCCTCGACTACGGCGGGTACGATGGACCGCAACTGCTCAATCGTTGCAGCGTGCGGGGGATAGCAGGCGACCAGAGCGGGCGCAGTCTCTGTCAATACGAGCGCGTGCAGCGCTCCAGCCATCCTGAGAGCCAAGGCGTCCGCGATCGGGTCGCCCGGCCACGCACACACCAATTCTGCGGTGATCCCTCCGGCCGCGATGTCGTCCGCCAGGACGGTCAGTAGGCGCGCAGTGAATGGCGAGCCCAAACCTTCACACCACCCAGTCTGTTTAGCGAACGCGTTCAGAACTGCCTGCCGGTTTCGATCACTGTCGGACTGCGACACGCGCGCCTCCGCTTGACGGCGGTTGCTAAGTAAGATCGCGGCCTAGGACCAATCGGCGCCGCTACCCGACCCACCCCTGCAAGGCAATTCCCGCGAACAGCAGAAATCCAGCGTCGCGATTGGAGCGGAAAAGGCGAAGCGCCGTCCCTGTGTGTGCGCCCTCGACCTTCGAGACTTGCCAGGCAAGATGCCCCGCAAAGGCGAACCAGCCGATCAGCGCGATCGGGCCGCCGCCAACGAGGAGGGTCGCGATCAGCGCCAGAAGCGCGGCGGCCGCATAGAAGAGGCCGACGCCAAGCCGCGTATTCGTGCCGAAGAGTCGGGCGGTCGAGCGGATGCCGACGATGGCGTCATCGCGCGCGTCCTGCATGGCGTAGATCGTGTCGTAGCCGATCGTCCAGGCGAAGGCTGACAGGTAGAGCAGGGCCGGCGGCAGCGCGAGGCTTGCGAAGGACGCGCTCCAGCCCATCAGCGCGCCCCAGGAGAAGGCGAGCCCCAGTACGGCCTGCGGCCAGGAGGTGACCCGTTTCATCAGCGGATAGACCGCGACGATTCCGAGCGACGCGGCGCCGAGCCAGGTCGTGAACGGGTTGAAGTTGACGAGCACCGCAAGCCCGACAAGAGATTCTACGGCCAGGAACGCGAGGGCCGCGGGAACGCCGACCCGGCCCGAAGGCAGCGGTCGCCCGCGCGTTCGCTCGACGCCCGCGTCGAGCTTGCGGTCGAGAATGTCGTTATAGGTCGAGCCCGCGCCGCGCATCGCAATCGCCCCGACAAGGAAGAGCGCGAGATGCCAGAGATTGGGTCCGCGATGCAGCGCGAGCCCGGCTAGCGCCGCCGACTGCCAGCAGGGCGCGAGCAGCAATTGCCAGCCCGCGGGCCGGTCGAGGCGGGCGAGCTGGACGAAGGGAAGCGCGAATTCCGGCGTGAGCCTCAGGACGAGGCTTTGGGGCCGCGCATCCGGCAGAACCGTTGAGCCGCCGGGCTCGACCGTCAAAGCGGCCCGGCGGGCAAGGGCTGAGCCTGGGGTCCGCCGCCCTGCGCCGCCTGCTCCTTCATTTTCTTGATTTTCGCTGCGACCGTGCAAGCCTTGCCGCTGAAGCCCGCGTTCTTCGCGTGGGCGGTCTTAAGGCCGTCGATGGTTTCATCCGGGAAAGAGCACCAGTCCTTGTTCTTTTCCATATACGCGATCAGCGCCGCCTCGGCGCGGAGCAATCCGGCCGACTTCGCGCAGAAACCCTCCGGGTCAAGGGGCTTGCCGTGGGCGGCCTTGGCGAAATCGTTGACCCTCTGAAGCTCGACGTTGCGGTCCTGGGCGAGCTTCTGCATGTCGCTGCCGCAGTCGGCAAACGCCGGCGCGCTCAGGCCCAAACCCGCCGCCGCGACCGCAAACGCCAAACCGAAAAGCCGTCTGTGCGCCACGTTTCGAAGAACTCCGTCACAACAGGATTCGAAGCGAATCCGCTTCGATTAGCGCGCAGAAGCCCCAAGATAAAGGCGAAAGCGCGGCTGACGCCCGATTTTCGCCCACCGGGCTCCGCGCGGTTTTCTCAGACCCACTTTCTTGACGCATAATCAATGGCGTAGCGGTCAGGCGCAGCGGCGATCGCCGCCATCCCGACGAGCACGGCGTCGGACTGGACGACGAGCCGGGTCGGGATGCTACGGGCCAGCGCGTCGACCGGCGCCTTATCCTCGAACGCATGGCGGAAGGCCGCCTCGTCGAGAAAATCGACCACCCGCGGCAGCACGCCGCCGGAGAGGGTCACGCCTCCGGTCGCGACGAAGGTCACCGCCATGTCCCCGGCGAAGCGCGCCACGATCCGCCAAAAGAGCCGGACGCTTTCGGCCGCCTCCCCCGTGGGGTCGGCGAGCGCCGCGGCCGTGACCGCAGGCGGATCGAGATGCGGGTCGGGACGGCCGAGCGCCATGATCCGCGCATTGTGGACGCGAGCGAGCCCCGCCCCGGTGATCACGCTCTCGCCGGTCACCCTTTCGCAGGCGCGCTCCAGATGCGGCCAGATCGTGTACTCCTCCGGCCAGACCGGGCCGAAGTCGATGTGACCGCCTTCCGACGAGACTGGGGTGTGACGGCCTTCGATTTCGATCAGCGCAGCGACGCCGAGGCCCGTTCCAGGCCCGAGAATGACCTGCGGGCCGGGGGCGCCGAAGGCGAAAGGGCCAATGGGGCGCGACCAGTCCTGCGGAATGGCCGGCAGCATGAGGGCCTGCGCCTCGAAGTCGTTGAGCAGCAGTCCTTGCGCGAGGCCGGCGCGGCGCGCCGTCTCCGGCCCGTCCATCACCCAGGGCGCGTTGGTGAGCTTCAAAGTCCGCCCGACGACCGGCCCCGCGCCGCAGGCGATCATCGAGCGCGGGCGCGCTGCAAGCTTGGGCGCCGCCGCCTCGAGCGCCTCGGGCAACCCTGGATAGTCGTCAGTGACGAGATGGACCGCCGCCCCGAGCGGCCCGCCGGGCGTGTCGACCAGCGAGAACCGCACATTGGTGCCGCCGGTGTCGCAGACGAGAAGCGGAAAGGGAAAGGCGATGTCGTTCATCGAGGGCATAAACGCAAATCGCGACCGGCAAGGCAAGCGGGGCGCTCGGGCCCAAGGGGGAGATTCTCCCTGCTAGGAGGGAGAAAACAGGGAGAGTCGGACGCCTGCGACCCGGTTTCGTCGATGATATACCTTTATTTACAATCGCTTGCGCCAAACGCGCGTGTGCCTGGGGAACAGAAAAATAACAGGGAGATCATTCGCGCGTAACTGGGAGATAGCAGGGTGGAACGGCAAGGCGTACACAGCGAGGGCGAAGATCAGAACAGGCCGATCGCCAACATGCTGAGGATAAGTCCGATGACGAGCATGGCGGCGGTCTCCGCGACAAGAGATGCGACGGTCGCGCCTTCCACCACCACCACGGCGCAATGCGGCGCGTGTTTTGCCGCCGTTGGCGTGAGCAATTGCGCCAATATCGGGCATCTCCTTGCCGCAAAGCGCCGACTGAGGCGCTCGCTACCCTGACATCGACCGCAGCAGCGTCGTCTTCGCCGACTCCAAATGCGCCCGACAAGCGAGGGCGACGACCACGGCATTGCGGCTAAGCAGCGCATCGATATACGCGATATGCTCCCGGACGGCCGCCTCGTTGCGCTGCCGCTCGTCCCGCTTGTTCCATTGGTAGTGGTAGTGGAAGATCAAAGTGATGATGTCATAGAAGATGTCGACGAAACGGTTGGGCGCAGCGGAATTGACGAGACGGTGGAACCGGCTGTCGAGGTCGGAAAAGTCGTGGTAGCGGCGCTCGATGTCTTCCAGCAGCAAGAGATGCTCGTCGCGCAGCGCTTCGATCTGCGCCCATAGCGGCGAGCCCGCAGGCAGCGCTGCGAAGGCGATCGCGGATCGTAGCTCGAAAAACTCTCGGATCTCGAAGAGCTCGAGTGCGAAGCTCTCGGTGAACCCCTTGAAGAACCAACCGGCGTTTTGTCGCTTCTCGATGAGCCCGAATCGTTGAAAGCGGTTCAGGAATTCCCGGATTCCTGTTGTCGCCACCCCGAATTGCCTTGCGAGCTCTAGTTCGTTGATGATCGCGCCGGGGCGCGTGTTCTCCCTCAATATCCATTCCATGAAGCGTTTTTCGACCTGCTCGGAAGCGGAAACCGTCTCGGCGTCCGGAAACCGCCACATCGTCCCGCGCGCCGAATGGACAATCCGCTCACGGCCGCTTCCGGTCACCACCCCTCGCGCGCTGAGCGTGGATATGACTTTACGCACCGTTGTGCGGCTTACGCGGAGCTGCACGCTAAGGGCTTTCTCGGACGGGAGCGGCGCTCCGTCGCCGAGCCTGCTGAGGACATCGAGCGCATCGTTGAACGAGCGTTTGAATACGGCGTCTGTCTTCATACGAGAATGCCCTCCCCTGACCCGAGCGCAAGATAAGCCGTCGCTCGCACGCTTTGTATTCTTTCGTATAAAAAAAACAGATTGACCCTCAAAGGCAACGGTCCTTTATAGAGAAGAAACTGCCCCTCAAGAAGTGGGGCAGGCAAACACGCAGGGAGGAGCGACATGGCAGGAGATCAACAGCGAGCGGCTGGCCGTCGAACTTTTTTGAAAGGCGTCGCGATCGGCTCCGCTGCAATGACCGGCGCGGCGAGCGCCCTGTTCGGGGGGTTCGACCGAACGACCGGCGAGTTCGGCGTTTCGCGCGCGCGGGCGGAGGCGGCACGCTACAAGATGGCCTTCATTCAGTGGCAACCGCATACGGTTCCGGCGGCCTGGTCCAAGGGCATCGAGGAGGTGCTCAAGCCGCAGCAGGTCATCGACTACCAGCTGCTCGACGGGCAGAACAAGGTCGAGGTGCAGGCGAGCCTCATGGACACCCTCATCAGCCAGGGCGCCTCAGTCATCTTCCTGCAGCCGATCGACTCCGTGGCGCTGGCGCCTTCGATCGCCAAGGCCAAGCGCGCCGGCATCGCGGTCATCACGCTCAACATCGACGCGACCGAACCGCACGCGGCGCATGTCGAGATGAACCACTACTTCGGCGCGATGGACATCGCCAAGGCGATGGGCGAGGCGATGGGAGGCAAGGGCAAGGTCGCGATCCTCAACGCGCCCCCGGGCATCATTATCCGCGACCAGCGCACCAACGGGTTCATCGACGGGCTCAAGAAATATCATCCGCAGATCGAGGTCGTGGCCGATCAGGTGGCCGACTGGGACCGCAAGAAGGCTCAGGACGTGCTGCACACGATTCTGGCCGCCCATCCCGATCTCGGCGGCGTCTATGGCGTCAACGACTCGATGGCGCTCGGCGCGGTCGACGTCGCCAAGGAGAAGGGCCTCATCGGCAAGCTCGTCATTTTCGGCAACGACGGAGAGGTCGCAGCGCTCGAGTCGATCGAGAAGGGCGAGCTGACCGGAACGCAATATACCGACGTTTATCAACAGGGGCGGCTTGCGGCGGCGGCGGCTACAGTGCTAGCGACAGGAGGCGTTCCGGCGAATTCCTTCGCCCATCAGAGCCATCTCCTGATGCCCTATGTCATCGCCACCAAGGATAATGTGGGCTCCATTCAGCCTTCACAGCGCTGGTAGACTCCCACGGCGCTGCGGGCCGCGGCGCTCCTTGCCGCGGCCCGCTGTTCGAACACCGGTTTAGCGCGCCATGATGCTGCG
>JAFAHO010000125.1 GCA_019237205.1 Hyphomicrobiales bacterium | reverse complement strand
CCATCTTGGGGCGGAAGATCCCGATGCGGTCGACCTCGTAGGCCGCGCCCGAGCCCATCATGCGGATACGCATGCCCTTTTTGATCGTCCCGTCGATCACCCGAACGAGCACGACCACGCCGAGATAGGAATCGTACCAGCTGTCGACCAGGAGCGCCCTGAGCGGCGCTGTCTCGTCGCCCTTCGGCGGCGGCAGGCGGTTGACGATCGCCTCGAGCACGAGATCGATGTTGAGCCCGGTCTTGGCCGAGATCGGCACAGCCTCCGAGGCGTCGAGCCCGATCACGTCCTCAATCTGCTCCTTGATTCGCTCGGGCTCCGCGGCCGGCAGGTCGATCTTGTTCAAGACCGGCACGATCTCGTGCCCCGCGTCGAGCGCGTGATAGACGTTGGCGAGCGTCTGGGCCTCGACCCCCTGACTCGCGTCGACGACGAGGAGCGAGCCCTCGCAGGCGGCGAGCGAGCGCGAGACCTCGTAGGCGAAGTCGACATGGCCGGGCGTGTCCATGAGGTTGAGGATATAGGTCCTTCCGTCCCCTGCCTGGTATTCGAGCCGGACCGTCTGCGCCTTGATGGTGATCCCGCGCTCGCGCTCAATGTCCATCGAATCGAGCACTTGCTCGACCATCTCGCGCTCGGCCATCGTACCCGTCTGTTGGATGAGCCGGTCGGCGAGCGTCGACTTGCCGTGGTCGATATGCGCGATGATGGCGAAGTTGCGGATGTTTTCGATCGGATGGGCCGTCATGGCGGCGGGATAGCAGGGCGGGCGAGGGAAGGGAACTGAAAGCGCCTGCTTCTCACGCCGAGTTCAAGGTCCTGCGGCTCGCGCGATGGTCGGCGGCAGCGATCATGCGAAGGGAGATGCCAGCGTCACGTGCGCCGGATATGAACAGCCCGTCGCGCGGAACGCCGAGGCGCGCCGGAGGGAAGGATCGTGAGCCACATCAACTACCAATGCTTGCGGGGCAAAGTTCACGCGGTCGCGCCCGCGGAGCCGCCGACCAATCCGCATCTGTGGATCCTGCTCGAGGCGAACGCCGAGCAGTGGTTTGCGACCATCAACGTGCGCTCCGACAAGGACGCGCCGGGGGGGCCGCTCGGCAAGTCCTACCTCTACTATCTCGTCGATGCCGACTTCGAGCACCCTTTCGCGCCGTCGATCCTCGCCCGGCCTGCCGGCCTGTCTCCGGTCGAGCGCTCGTTCGCCGGCGGCGCGATGGACTTTCAGCGCGCCGGCCTTTTCGACCCGAACAACATGCGGGTTCTTCCGCCGGAAGGTCCCGGCCACGACGGTCTCGTCCAGCGGCTGACGCAGATCATGCAATTCGCCAAGGATCAGGACTGCGACGTGATTATCTACGGCAATGCATTCCAGAAGGACAACCCTCACCAGACTGACGCCGCCTTCGGCTATACCCCGCCGACACCCTACGGCCTCGACAACGTCCATATGGCCCAGGGCGACCCCCAGGCGATCAATGCCCGTCTGCACGAGAACGGCGTCTGGCACGACGGCGCCTGTTTCGTCTGGGACGGACGGGCCAAGCGCATGAGTGCGATCTTCCTGTCGTTTCAGAGCCAAGGTTGGCACACCAACGACAACGGCGATCTGGTTGACGGAGCGACCGGCGCCGAGGCGCCGGCCTACGATTTCTCCACAGGCGACGGCGCGCTGATCATGCCCCCGTTGCGGGCGGCTCAGCTCACGACCGCCCATCGCGGGCCGGACGGCGCCTGCTCGGTTGTCCTGACCAACATGAGCCACGCGCCGCTCGACCTGGCCGGCTGGAGGCTTCTCGTCGACGACCGGAGGACGACCGCCTTGCCGACAGCGGCCCTGGGGCCCGGCCAGCCGACGAGCATCGCGCTGGCTGCCCGCGGTCTCTCCGACTCGGGCGGCGTGCTCTTGCTTGTCAACGCGGGGGGACTCGGCGTTCACTGCGTCGCCTATCCCGGCGGAGACCCGGCGGCCGGCTGGAGCTCGACGCTGGGCTGAACCACGGGCCTCGGGAGGACGCCGCCTCTCGACCGGCCGATTGCCGGTACGAGCGGCTTTTCGCCTTTGGTCGACGTCGCGGCTTCGCGGGTTGCGCCCCGAAAAGTCCTATGTTAGGCAACGCCCGCCTTTGGGGTCCGACCGGCCCGCCCGCTCTTTTTTCGCGAAGCGGATTCATCACGAATTCCTTAGGGTTGGCGACAGTCGACGGGCTTCGCCGCACGATGCGACGCCTTGGCGAGGTGACGGGCTTTGGCACAAGAGGACACTCTCGTTTCCGGCGTCGCCGGCCGCTACGCCTCCGCCCTCTTCTCGCTCGCCCAGGACGATCGCCAGACCGAGGCCGTGGCCCAGTCGCTCTTCAAGCTCGATGCGTTGATCTCCGAAAGCCCGGATCTCGACCGGCTGGTTCGCAGCCCCGTCTTTTCCGCGAACGATCAGCTGAAGGCGCTCGACGCCATTCTCGCGAGGGAAGATATCGGCGGCGTCGCCGCCAATTTTGTCCGGCTCATAACCGTCAAGCGGCGCCTTTTCTATCTCCGCCAAATGATTGCGGCCTATCGCAAGCTCTACGACGCGAGCCGCGGCGTAACGCGCGCCGAAGTGACCAGCGCGACAGTTCTCACCGACGACCATGTCGCCGCGCTCAAAGACCAGCTCCGCGCCACGTCCGGCGGACGCGACGTCGAACTCGAAACCAAGACTGATCCGTCGATCATCGGCGGCCTCATCGTCAGGCTCGGCTCGCGCATGGTCGACGGCTCTCTCAGGACCAAGCTCAACGCGATTCGCATAGCCATGAAAGAGGTCGGCTGATGGACATCCGCGCCGCAGAAATTTCCTCGATCCTCAAGAGCCAGATCGCCAATTTCGGCGCTGAGGCCGAGGTCACCGAGGTCGGTCAGGTCTTAAGCGTCGGCGACGGCATCGCCCGCGCCTACGGCCTCGACAAGGTCCAGGCCGGCGAGATGGTCGAGTTCGAGAACGGCGCGCGCGGAATGGCGCTGAACCTCGAGGCCGACAACGTCGGCATCGTCGTTTTCGGGACCGACCGCGAGATCAAGGAAGGCCAGACGGTCAAGCGGACTGGAGCGATCGTCGACGTGCCGGTCGGCAAGGAGCTTCTGGGCCGCGTCGTCGACGCGCTCGGCAACCCGATCGACGGCAAGGGCCCGATCCATTCCGCCCGCCGCGCCCGCGTCGACGTCAAGGCGCCCGGCATCATTCCGCGCAAGTCCGTCAGCGAGCCGATGGCGACCGGTCTCAAGGCGATCGATGCGATGATCCCGATCGGCCGAGGCCAGCGCGAGCTGATCATCGGCGACCGCCAGACCGGCAAGACCGCAATCGCGCTGGACACGATCCTCAATCAGAAGCCTTTGAACCTGGGCGACGACGAGAGCAAGAAGCTCTATTGCGTTTACGTCGCGGTCGGCCAGAAGCGCTCGACGGTGGCCCAGTTCGTCAAGGTCCTGGAAGAGAACGGGGCGCTCGAATATTCGATCATCATCGCCGCCACCGCCTCCGACCCGGCGCCGATGCAGTTCCTCGCGCCGTTCTCGGGCTGCACGATCGGCGAGTACTTCCGCGACAACGGCATGCACGCGGTCATCATCTATGACGACCTGTCGAAGCAGGCCGTCGCCTATCGCCAGATGTCGCTGCTCCTGCGCCGGCCCCCTGGCCGCGAGGCCTATCCGGGCGACGTTTTCTATCTGCATTCCCGCCTGCTCGAGCGCGCCGCCAAGCTCAACAAGGACAACGGCTCGGGCTCCCTGACCGCGCTCCCAATTATCGAAACCCAGGCCAACGACGTATCGGCCTACATTCCGACCAATGTAATTTCGATCACCGACGGCCAGATCTTTCTCGAGACCGACCTCTTCTATCAGGGTGTCCGCCCGGCGGTGAACGTGGGTCTTTCAGTGTCGCGCGTAGGCTCCTCGGCGCAGACCAAAGCGACCAAGAAAGTCGCCGGAAAGATCAAAGGCGAGCTCGCGCAATACCGCGAAATGGCGGCCTTCGCCCAGTTCGGCTCCGACCTCGACGCGGTCACCCAGCGATTGCTCAACCGCGGCGCGCGCCTGACCGAGCTCCTCAAGCAGCCGCAGTTCTCGCCCCTCAAAATGGAGGAGCAGGTCTGCGTGATTTACGCCGGCGTCAACGGCTTTCTCGACAAGCTGCCGCTCGACAAGGTTCGCCCGTTCGAGGACGGGCTCCTGGCCTTTCTGCGCTCAAAGCACCCGGACATTCTGGAGTCGATCCGCTCGTCCACCGATCTGACGAGCGACGTCGAAGCCAAGCTCAAGTCGGCGGTTGAGGCTTATTCCGCCAGCTTCGTCTGAACCATCGGACCCCAACCGGACCCCACGCCTGAGATGAGGCGCAGGGCGGAGACGCCAAGCGATGCCGTCCCTCAAGGACCTCAGAAACCGGATCGCCTCCGTCAAGTCGACGCAGAAGATTACCAAGGCGATGCAGATGGTCGCCGTCTCGAAGCTGCGCCGCGCCCAGGCTGCGGTCGAGGCGGCGCGCCCCTACGCCGAGCGCGTCGAGTCGGTGCTGACCAACCTTGCCGGGGCGGCCGCCGACGGCCAGGGTCCGCGACTCCTCGTCGGCAGCGGCTCCAGCCAGACGCATTTGCTCGTCGTCTGCACCGGCGAGCGCGGTCTTTGCGGCGCCTTCAACACCGCGATCGTCCGTCTCGCGCGCGAGAAGGCGAACGCGCTTGCCGCCGAAGGCAAGACCATCAAGATCATCTGCGTCGGCAAGAAGGGCTACGACCAGCTCCGCCGCACGCATGAAAAACAGATTCTCGAAATGATCGACCTCCGCGCCGTGCGCGCGATCACCTATGAGACCGCCCAGCCGATCGCGGAAAAAATCATCGCGCTGTTCGATAACGCCGAGTTCGACGTGTGCACGTTGTTTTACTCGCGCTTCAGGTCGGTCATTTCGCAAATCCCGACCGCCCAGCAGCTGATCCCGCCGGAACTCGGCGCAAAGGACGAAAGAGCGCCCGTCTATGATTACGAGCCGGACGAGGGCGAGATCCTGACTCAACTACTGCCGCGGGCGGTGGCGGTGCGCATCTATCGCGCGCTGCTCGAGAACGCCGCCTCGTTCTTCGGCGCGCAGATGAGCGCGATGGACAACGCCACGCGCAACGCCGGCGAAATGGTGAAGAAGTACACGCTCCGCTACAACCGGACCCGCCAGGCGATGATCACCAAGGAACTCATCGAAATCATCTCGGGCGCGGAGGCGCTCTAGCCAACCCGTGTCGCACCCAAAGCGACCTGAAGACCGAAGAACGAGGACGTCAACATGGCGAACATTGCAAATGCAACCGGCCGCATCACGCAGGTGATCGGGGCTGTCGTCGACGTCAAGTTCGACAGCTACCTGCCGCCAATTCTCAACGCGCTCGAGACCATCAATAACGGCCATCGCCTAGTGCTTGAAGTGGCCCAGCAGCTCGGGGAGAACACTGTGCGCTGCATCGCCATGGACACTTCAGAGGGACTGGTGCGCGGCCAGGAGGTCACCGACACCGGCGAACCGATTTCGGTCCCGGTCGGCGAGGGCACGCTCGGGCGCATCATGAACGTGGTCGGCGAACCCGTGGATGAGGCCGGGCCGATCAAGATGGAGGCTCGCCGCGCGATCCATCAGCCCACCCCGACCTATGTCGAACAATCGACAGAGGCCCAGATCCTCATCACCGGCATCAAGGTTATCGACCTGCTCGCGCCTTACGCCAAGGGCGGCAAGATCGGCCTCTTCGGCGGCGCGGGCGTCGGCAAGACCGTGCTCATCCAAGAACTGATCAACAACGTCGCCAAGACCCACGGCGGCTATTCGGTGTTCGCCGGCGTGGGCGAGCGCACCCGCGAGGGCAACGACCTCTATCACGAGTTCATCGAATCCAAGGTCAATGCCGATCCGCACAATCCCGACCCCAACGTGAAGTCGAAATGCGCGCTCGTGTTCGGCCAGATGAACGAGCCGCCGGGCGCGCGCGCCCGTGTCGGCCTGACAGGCGTCACCGTCGCCGAGCATTTCCGCGATCAGGGGCAGGACGTGCTCCTCTTCATCGACAACATCTTCCGCTTCACCCAGGCGGGCTCGGAAATGTCGGCGCTGCTTGGTCGCATCCCTTCGGCGGTCGGCTACCAGCCGACGCTGGCCACCGACATGGGCGCGCTGCAGGAGCGCATCACCTCAACCACAAAGGGGTCGATCACCTCGATCCAGGCGATCTACGTGCCGGCTGACGACTACACCGACCCGGCGCCGGCAACGACCTTCGCGCACCTTGACGCCACGGTCGCGCTCGATCGCGCGATCTCGGAGAAGGGCATCTATCCGGCGGTGCATCCGCTGGATTCAACCTCGCGCATGCTTTCGCCCGCCATCGTCGGCCAGGAACACTATACCGTCGCTCGCCAAGTGCAGCAGGTCCTTCAGCGTTATAAGGCGCTGCAAGACATCATCGCGATCCTCGGCATGGACGAACTCAGCGAAGAGGACAAACTGATCGTCGCCCGCGCCCGCAAGATCGAGCGCTTCCTTTCGCAGCCCTTCGACGTCGCCGCCGTGTTCACCGGCACGCCCGGCGTGCAGGTCAAGATCGAAGACACGGTCAAGGGCTTCAAGGGCATCATTGAAGGCAAGTACGACAACCTGCCTGAGGCCGCGTTCTACATGGTCGGCACGATCGAGGAGGCGGTCGACAAGGCGAAACGGCTCGCGGCCGAAGCGGCCTGACGGCAGACGGGAGCGGGCGTCGCCATGGCCACATTTCACTTCGAACTCGTGTCGCCCGACAAAGTGCTGTTCAACGGCCCCGCCCAGGCGGTGCTCGTTCCGGGCAACGAAGGCGACTTTCAAGTGCTGAGCGATCACGCGCCGGTCATGACGTCGGTGCGGCCAGGCGTCGTGGGCATCGACGACGCGCGCGGCAAGCACCATCGCGTCTTCGTACGCGGCGGTTTCGCCGACGCCAGCAAGAATGGCGTCATTCTTCTCGCCGAGACGGCGATCCCGTTCGAAGAGCTCAGCGCCGAGGAGCTCAGCCAGGAGATCAGGAACGCCGAAGAGGATGTCGCCGACGCGAACGATGACCAGAAGCGTCTCGCCCAGGAGAAACTTGACCGCCTGCGCGAACTGAAGGACGCAATCAAACTCTGATGGCGGCCGGGGTCGTGGCGCCCTGCGCTTCGCCGAGACGGCTGCATGACCCGCGAAGAGTATGATGGGTTCTGCGCCGGCCTGCCCCACGCGGCCCACATCGTTCAATGGGGCGATGCGAGCGTATGGAAAGTCGGCGGGAAGGTCTTCGCCATCGGCGGGTGGTCCGACTCGCCCGAGTTCGCCGTCACGTTCAAATGCTCCGAAACGAGTTTCGCTATATTGAAGGACCTCCCCGGAATTCGGCCCGCGCCCTATCTTGCGTCGCGCGGCCTCTCATGGCTGCAGCGAACCGACGACCGGTCGCTCGCCGATGAAGAGCTCAAGGACTATCTGCGCCAGAGCTACGCGCTCGTCGCCGCGGCGCTGACCAGAAAGGCGCGACGTGAACTCGGACTTGAGCCATCAAGCGCCGTCTCAGAAGCCGGCAGCGACGCCCGCGCACATTCGCGCCGCCCATGAGCGGATCGCCCCGCATATCCGCCGCACGCCGCTGATCGAGACTCCCTCGCCGATCGCCGGCGCGCCGCCGGTTTCGCTGAAGCTCGAGTGCATCCAGCACACGGGTTCGTTCAAGGCGCGCGGGGCGTTCCACAATCTTCTTACCCGCCCCGCCCCGCCTTCCGGCTGCGCCTGCGCTTCGGGCGGAAACCACGGCGCGGCGGTCGCCTACGCCGCGGGCAAGCTCGGCGTCAGGGCGCGCATTTTCGTGCCCGAGATCGCCTCGGCCGCTAAGGTCGCCAAGATCCGCACCTATGGCGCGGAGCCGGTGATCGGCGGCGCCACCTATGCGGAGGCGCAGGAGCGCTGTGACGCCTATGTCGCCGAAACCGGCGCGCTCCTGATCCACCCTTATGACGCGCCCGAGACGATCGCCGGCGCGGGGACGGTCGCGCTGGAATGGGAGGAGGACCTTGGGCGGCTCGACCTGCCCCGCCTCGACATCGTGCTCGTCGCGGTCGGCGGCGGCGGACTGATATCGGGACTCGCCGCCTGGTTCGCCGGCCGGGTCAGGGTCGTGGGCGTCGAGCCAGAAGGATCGCGCGCGCTCCATGCCGCGTTCGAGGCCGGCGCGCCCGTCGATGTCGCGGTCAGCTCGATCGCAGCCGATTCGCTCGGCGCAAGACGGGTCGGCGACCTCAACTTCGACATCTGCCGGCGGTTCGTAAGCGAGGTCGCGCTTGTTCCGGACGACGCGATCGCCGCGGCGCAGCGTCGCCTCTGGACTGAGGCCTCGATCGTCGCCGAGCCGGGCGGCGCGGCGGCCTTCGCCGCGCTTGCCTGCGCGGCCTGGCGCCCGGCGAAGGCCGAGCGGGTCGGCGTCCTCGTCTGCGGCGCGAACGCCGATCTCGCGACGTTCGCTCAGCTTTTCGAATAGGCACGATAACAGGGAAATAATTCGGCGCCTAACAGGGAGATGACAGGGGAGGGAGAGCGAGAACGGGAAGACCGCCCGGGGACGGAAAAACGCCCTTTATCAACTGTTGCCGCTATGCGCGCAGAGCATGCGTTCGCGGGAATGATCGTTCGGCGCGAACGCTTCGGTCGAAGCGCACGATGCTCTGAGGTTTCCTCCCCCGGCCGGCGAAGACGCAAAATCGCGGTCAAAGCCATTGCAGCGCTCACGCCCGCGAACTATGGTCCGCCCGCTTTCCGCCGGCCCACGCGGTCCTAGCGGCGGATTGGGGCGTAGCCAAGCGGTAAGGCAGCGGATTTTGATTCCGCCATACGGAGGTTCGAATCCTCCCGCCCCAGCCAACGGCCATGCACGGGGCGCTATTTTGGATAGCCACGTCCTCCGCTATTTGGATTAGACCAAAAGCGTACGAAGAATCGCGAGGAGGGAGAAGCGGCTCGCCGATCATTGTCATCGCCGGCCCGCCCATGGGGGGGGCGTGCATGGATAGCGCGGTCACGGCTTAGAGTCTAGTTTTCGTCCTGCCCAGAAAGGTCGAGACGCCGGTCGGAAGCCGGTTGCTCCCGCTAAGGGTCGCCAAGTTTGGAATCGACCGGCAGGTCGTGGCGGCGCTTCTCTTGTTCGATTCTCGCTTTCACTTCTTTCGACTTTTCTTTCAGCCGATCAAGCGATTTGGCGAAATTATCTTCCGCACGCTCTGTGGAGTTTGGCTGGTTCATGACGCCTCCATTTTGCAATGGCGATGGAGAACGCGTCGGTCGAAGTGGGCGTTCCTTGGTCGTCCGCCTCGCGCCCGGGCCAACGACTTCAGCGCATTATCGCGCCGCCAGGCTCAGCCGCAGCATCTGGTAGGAATAAGGCGGCAGGGTTGCGGTCAAAAGGCCGTCTTTGACGCTCGCGCCTGTCCCCTTTGCCGGCGTCACTGTCTTGGGGTTTTTCGGGGAGTTGGCGGCCTCGAGACTGGCGCTGGTCATTGCCTGGTGATCGACGATCCTCGCCTCGCCGAAGCCCTGCAGGCTCGCCTCGAGATCGATCGATTTCTCCCCGTGCCGGTTGACCGCGAAGAAGGTCAGCGTCCCGCCCTCCTCATCGTAGACGCCCGATACGTCGAGATAGGGCACGTTGTCGGCGACTTCGGCGTCGTAGCCGGGCGACTTGACCCCGAGCTGCAGCGCCTCGCCGCGTCCGTAGCGGGAAGCGAAATAATAGGGGTAGTAGGTCGTCTGCCGCCACGCCGCGCCCTTGGGTTCGGTCATGATCGGCGCGATGACGTTCACCAGCTGCGCAATGCACGCGATCCTCACGACGTCGGCGCGGCGGATGAACGTATTGAGGATGCAGCCGACCTGGAGGACGTCCTCGAAATTGTAGATGTCTTCCAGCAGCCTCGGCGCGTGCGGCCAGCCCTTGGCGCCCCCGAGAATCTCGCGGTCCTCGACATTAGAATGGTACCAGACGTTCCATTCGTCGAAGGAAATCGTCACCCGCTTTCGGCTGCGCTTCATCGCGCGGACGAAGTCGATGGTCGAGGCGATCGCGCCTATATAGGCGTCGAGCTTGGCGTTGAGGGCGAGGTACTCGGCGGCGTTTTTCGCCCGGTTGGCGAAATACATGTGCAGCGAGATGTGGTCGACCGCCTCGTAACAATGCTCGAGCACGACCCGCTCCCACTCCGGATAGGTCTTCATGTCGGAGTTCGACGAGCCGCAAACGATGAGCTCGAGCGAACTGTCGAAGGCTCGCAGGGTCTTCGCGACCTCGTTGGCGAGCCGTCCATATTCGTGCGCCGTCTTGTGGCCGACCTGCCAAGGGCCGTCCATCTCGTTGCCGAGGCACCAGTGCTTGACGCCGAACGGCTCGGCGCGGCCATTTGTCTTGCGCAGATCGCCCCAGTAACTGCCCGTCGGCCCGTTGACGTATTCGACGAAGTTGCGCGCTTCGTCGAGCCCGCGCGACCCGAGGTTGATCGCGAGCATCATCTCGGCGCCGGCGGCCTCGCACCACTCAGCGAATTCGTGCACGCCGACGGCATTCGATTCGGACGTGTGCCACGCGAGGTCGAGGCGCGTCGGTCGCTGCCCGCGGGGGCCGATTCCGTCCTCCCAATTGTAGGCTGAAACGAAATTGCCGCCGGGATAGCGCACGATCGGAACCTTGAGTTCCCGCACCAGCTCGATCACGTCGCGGCGCATGCCGTTGGCGTCGGCGGTCGGATGATCCGGCTCGTAGATGCCGGAGTAGATCGCCCGTCCAAGGTGCTCGAGGAACGCGCCGTAGAGGCGATTGTCGATGGTCGCGATGCGGTAGTCGCGATGCGCTGTGACGGTCGCCCTCATGGTCCTCGCCTTATCAATATCAGATTGTCGGATACAATAGAGACGTTTCGTGCGCCCTCGTCAAGCGGCTTGGCTGGACCGTCTCGACGCGCCAAAGTGCTCGGTTTTCCGAGAGAAACCGGAGCTTGGGGGTCAGCCCTGCGCTCCAGTGGCGGAGGATTCCGAAAGAGCGATAATATCGCAATTACGGATGGAAAGCGCTTGGCGCCGCGGCGTTTCCCCGCTACAATTATTTCGCAAGGCTTCCTGGAGACGCATCGGTACGGCGACGTGCTCTCGACCCGCGCGGGCGCAATCTGCGGCAAGCGATGATCCAGGGCCGGATGTAATGCTCGAACGAGAAAAGCGCGGGTCTCGCGGGCGCCGCGCTAATTGAGGGAGGAACAGCGGATGCGAATTCTGACGGCGCTTTCACTTGCCCTCGGCGGCCTTGTCCTAGGCCAACAGGCGCAAGCAGCAGAAGACTTCCTAGCGGGCATCCCTCGCAATCAGGTTCTCATCGCCGAGAACCCCGAAGGCACGGTCACCGACCCGTCGAACTTCAATCTCTGGGTTCCGAAGCCGAACGGCACCTCGACGGGTCTCCAGCAGCTGTGCATGGACACGCTCTGGTATATCGATCCGGATCAGGGGCTGAACGGCAAGGTCTGGGACAATTCCCTTGCCGCGGACAAGCCGCAATACAACAAGGATTTCAACGAGATGACGGTGAAGCTCCGGCCCGGCATCATGTGGAGCGACGGCGTCGAGTTCACCGCCGATGATGTCGTCTATACGGTCCAGACGCTGATGGCCGACCCCGGCGGGTTCAACGACGGCGCCAGAATGGCCGCCAATGTCGACACCGTTTCGGCCCCCGACAAAGACACGGTCGTTTTCAAGCTGAAGAAGCCGAATTCACGTTTCCACGCGGCCTTCACGGTACGCTGGAGCGCGACCTGGATCATGCCGAAACATGTGTTCGAGAAGCAGGAGAAACCCAGCAAATACAACTTCAATCCACCGGTGTGCCTCGGTTCCTATAAGCTCAAGAGCTTTGACCCGAACGGCGCCTGGTTCATCTGGCAAAGGCGCGACGACTGGCAGAAGACGACGCTCGCCCGTTTCGGCGAGCCTGGACCGAATTACGTCGCGTACATCGATCCCGGCCCGCCGGACAAGCGGGTGATCCTGCAGCAGAACCACCAGCTCGACATCATCCACGACACGTCGCCTGAAGGGGCGTTCGCTCTGATCAAGTCGTCGCCCACTTCGCACGGCTGGTTCAAAGGCTTCCCCTACGCCCATCCGGATCCAACTTTGCCGATGGTCGTGCTCAATGACCAGCTCGAGAAGTTCAAGAATCCGGACGTGCGCTGGGCGCTCGCGCTGTTGATCGACATGAAGGCGGTCGACATGGCGTCCTATCGCGGGGCGGCGACGATCTCGGCCATCGACGTCCCGCCGACAGGCACGTATCCGCACTACTACTTCGAGCCGATGGAGCAGTGGCTGAAGGATTTCACCATCGACACCGGCAAAAGGACGATCCACCCCTATGACCCGAACATGGGTAAGGAAATCGCCGACATGCTGCGGCCGTCGATGGGAGCCGCCATCCCCAAAGACCCGCAGGCGATCGCCGCCGCTTTCGGTCGGGGGTGGTGGAAACAGGATCCGCAAGCGGCTGCCGAGCTCCTTGAGAAGGCCGGCCTCAAGGAAATCGGTGGCAAGTGGATGCTGCCCGACGGGACCCCGTTCACCATCACGATCTCGACTGAAGGCGACAATCGTCCGGTCATGACTCGCGCCGGCAGCATCATCGCGCAGCAGTGGACGCAGGCGGGCATCGATTCAAAGATCGATGCTCTGCCGACCGCCATGTGGAGCAACATGTTCAACGGCCAGAACGAAGCCACGATGGCGTGGACGGTCGAGACCTGGGGCGGTCACCCCGACCTGTCCTTCTTCCTCGACTCCTGGCACTCGCAGTTCCTGTCCGATCCGGGCAAGTTCCAGCCGCCGCGCAATTGGCAGCGCTGGAAGGACCCCGAACTCGACAAGATCATCGAGCAAATTCGCGCGATCGATTTTGACGATCCCAAGGGCATCGAGCTGGGCCAGGACTTCGTTAAGCTGGCGGTGAAGAACATGCCGAACATCCCACTCATGTCCTACAACGTGTTCACTATCATGGACTCGACCTATTGGACGGGATACCCAAGCGCCGAAACGGATCCTTACACGGACCCCGTGCCCAATTGGGGGAACACGAAATACATGATGGTCAAGCTGAAGCCCGCTGGCGCGCAGTGATCTAGGCCTTGGTCTCCTTGGCGCGAGGCGGCGGCCGTTCCCTCGTCTCGCGTTGCTGTCAGCTTGGGCGGACGGCTGAGCGGGTGCTATGGCGGCCTACGCGCTGTACGTGCTCAGGCGATCCGGGCAGTTCGTCCTGGTTGTGTTCGTCGGCATCAACATCGCCTTTTTCGTCACCCACGCGACACCGATCGATCCGATCACGGCAGCGATCGCGGCGGCCACCCGCTTCTCACAGGCCGATCCGCAGGCCGTCCAATTGACCCGCGAGGCGTTGCGCGAGTTGTACGGCCTGCAGGGCAATCTGTGGCAGCAGTATGTGGTGTTCTGGATGCGCGTCGCTCGGGCGGATTTCGGACCGTCGCTGTCTGCCTTTCCAACCCCGGTGTCGACCCTGATTTGGCGCGCCCTACCGTGGACGTTCGGACTGCTATCGGTCGCCACCCTCATCTCCTGGGGACTGGGCAACCTTCTCGGCGGTCTCGCCGGCTACTACCGGCGGAACGTGCCGCTCAAGCTAGTCGGCGTGGTCGCCTCCGGGCTGCAGCCGATTCCGAACTACGTCATGGCCTTCATCGTGCTCGTCCTCTTCGGATATGTGTGGCCGATCCTGCCGATCACCGGATCGTCGCAGATTAACCTGCCGCAAGGCTGGACCCTTGCCTATTTCCAGAGCGTCTTCCAGCACGCTCTCCTGCCGGTCCTCTCGCTCGTGCTCGTTGGCACGGGCGCCTGGTTCATCGGCATGCGCGCGCTCGTCTCCAATATCGTAACGGAAGACTACGTAGCTTATGCCGAACTCGGCGGCGTCGACCGCTGGCGCATCCTGATAAGCTACGTCATGCGCAACGCCCTGCTGACACAGGTGACCGGCCTCGCGCTCTCCCTCGGGCTCATCTTCAACGGCGCGGTGATTACCGAGGTCGTCTTCGGCTACCCTGGGCTCGGCAACCTGCTCATTCGCGCCGTCTATGCCGGCGACTACAGCCTCGTGATAGGGATCGCCTCGACGTCGATCATCGCGGTCGCCTTTGCGGCGCTGGTGATCGACCTCGTTCTGCCGCTTCTCGATCCACGGGTGCGAGTGGCCTGAGCCATGCTTCGCATCCTCAAGGATCTCTTTCGCTACAATCGCGAATTCTCGCTTGGCGCGATCCTGATCCTGCTCGTCGTCGCCATCTCGCTGGCCTCGTTCCTCTCGCCATATCCGTCCGGGATGCAGTACGTCGTTCCCTTCGACGCGCCGCCGTCCTGGGACCACCCCTTCGGCACCAATTCGCGCGGTCAGGACGTCTTTTGGCAGCTCACTTTCGCCATCCGCAACAGCCTTCTCTTTGGCACAGCGGTCGCACTCCTGAGCCGTCTCATCGCGATCGTCGTCGGCCTGACCTCCGGCTATGTCGGCGGGATGGTCGATAGCGTCCTCATGTCGATCAACGACACTTTCGTCGTCTTCCCGCCCTTCCCGATCCTCGTCCTCGTCTACTTTATCTTCAAGGACCACATGTCTTGGGCGCTGTTGGCGGTGGCCATGGCTTGTCTCGGATGGGCCTATGACGCGCGCCTGATCCGTTCCATGGCGCTGAGCCTGCGGACCCGTGAATTCACCACCCAAAGTCTTTTCTCGGGGATGAGTACCGGGCAGATCCTGGCCGAAGAGCACCTGCCCTATGTGCTGCCGATCGTCTTTGCGACGACCATGAACAACATCAACTGGTCGATCGGTCTCGAAGTGACGCTTTCGGTGATCGGTTTCACGAACATCGATACCCCGACGATCGGGACGATGATCTATTGGGCGAACCAGCACACCGCGCTCGTCGCCGGCGTGTGGTGGTGGATCGCGTTTCCGGTGGGCTTGGTGATAATTACGTTCGTCGGGCTCTATCTGCTGTCGGTGTCGATGAACGAGTATATCGATCCCCGCAGCCGCCTCAGCGGCATGGGCGGCGCGGCCTGATGCGCCAGTCCGGCCGGGACAACGGATCGACGGTCGGGCCGCATCCGCCGCCGGAAGGGGCGCCGGCGCTGTCGGTCGACAACCTGCGCGCCTACTATCTGACACACTACTTCGGGGTCGAACGCGAGGTGCGCGCCGTCGATGACATTTCGCTTGTCGTTCGCCGCAACGAGATCTACGGGCTGGCCGGCGAATCGAGCTGTGGCAAGACGACGTTCTTGAAGACCGTCGCCGCCGCGGTCCGGCCGCCGCTCTCCGTGATCGGCGGCTCGGTCCAGTACGCATTCCTCGATCGCGACCTCTATGCGCTCAACCCGGCGAAATTGTCCGCGATACGCTGGAGGCGCCTGTCCTACATCACCCAGGGCTCGATGAACGTCCTCAATCCGGTGCGCAGGGTGCGCGAGTCCTTCATCGATTTCGCCTACCGCCACATGGGATTGAAACGGCGCCCGTTCTTCGCCGCGGTCAATGAGCATCTGCAGCGGCTCCACCTCGCTGCCAGCGTCCTCGACGCCTATCCGCACGAACTCTCCGGCGGCATGAAGCAGCGGGTTACGATAGCGCTCGCCACCATATGCCGGCCGGAATTCATCATCGCCGACGAACCGACGACGGCGCTCGACGTCATCGTGCAAAAGGATGTGCTCGCGATGATCCGCGAGGCGCAACAGCAGATCGGCTCATCGATGCTTTTCGTCACTCATGACATGACTGTCCACGCCAATATCGCCGACCGCCTAGGCATCATGTATGCGGGCAGGCTCGTCGAGGAGGCGCCGACCGCCGACATCTTCGCGAATCCGAAGCACCCTTATACCGCGCATCTTGTCGCGAGCCTGCCGAGGATCGGCGAGCAATCGCGCAAGGAATCGCTGTCTGGCGCGCCTCCGAATCTTGCGAACCCCCCCAGTGGCTGCCGGTTTCATCCCCGTTGCCCGTTGGCGATGGAGGTCTGCCGCGAGGCGTCGCCGGCGCTCACCACGCTCGCCCCGGGGCGTCGCGTCGCCTGTTACGCCGCGAGTCCCCTCGTTAAGCCGAGCCCAACCGCCGAGCGCGTCGCTGGCGCGACCCACCGCGCGGAGCGCGTGGGCTTGGTCCAGTGAGCGGCAATCTCCTTGAGGTCGAGCGCCTCACCAAGCGCTTTGCGATCGGCGGACTCTTCGGCCGCGGCCGTTTCAACGCGGTCGACGATGTGAGCTTCAAGGTCGATGCAGGTCAGCCGCAGATCCTCGCGATCATCGGCGAATCGGGCAGCGGCAAGACTACGCTCGCACGCATGATCCTGAACACGCTTGCACCGACCAGCGGCGCCATCCGGTTTCGCGGCCAAGACCTTCTCGGGGTGCGGGGCCGCAAGCGGCGCCTCGATTTCATGCGCGAGGTCCAGCCAATTCTCCAGAATCCCTACGAAGCGTTCAATCCGCTGAAGCGCGTCGACCGCTATCTTTACGCCAGCGCGACCCGACTCGCCGGCGCCAAGTCGCAGAAGGCTCGTGACGAGGCGGTGAACGATGCGCTTCAGAAGGTCGGGCTATCGCTGACCGAGGTGAAGGGCCGCTTTCCCCACGAATTGTCAGGCGGCCAATTGCAGCGTACGGCCATCGCGCGGGCGCTCATCTCATCGCCGGCGCTGATCGTCGCCGACGAGCCGGTTTCGATGGTCGACGCTTCGCTCCGCATGTCGATCGTCAATCTGTTCGGGCGCCTCCGCGATGAGTTGCGGGTGTCGATCCTTTACATCACCCACGACCTCGCTACCGCCTACTACGTCAGCGACCGCGTGATCATCATACAGAAGGGCAAGGTCGTGGAGACCGGACCGGCGCGCGAAGTCCTGATCCACCCTCAGCATCCCTACTCGGTCCTGCTGAAGGAGTCGGTTCTATCGCCAGACGACGTTGGCCAGGGCGCTTGGGAGGGCGAACGGCCGAGGCCGCCTTCGCAAACGGCGTGACCCTCTGAGTGTGATGCGAACGGCGCGCGCCGGTCGCTCACGGCTCGGTTGTGAGTCTCAGCACGATGTCCTGGTCGAAATTGCCGAAGCCGCGGCCGAAGATGTTCACACCGCCAGGATGGCGCGCGTCCGGTTTGACCTCGATCCTGAGGCGGATTGAGTGGCGGGCGGAAATGTCGAGGTCCTGCGGCGTGAGCGGACAGATTTTCACCCCGTCGAAGGTGCCCTGCCGCGTCACCCGCAACGCTCCTTTATGTCGACACTCCGGCCGGACAACTTGACCCACATCGCGACCGGTTTGGGAGTCGTGTTGAACTGGCGCGCCGCAACGGCTTTCGACAGTCCGCGCTCGACCACTGCGCCGACCATCATCTCTCGACCTTTTGGCGACATGGGCGCATTCTTATGCGTGTCCATTCGGGCCTCCGGCGAATCACTGAGGTTTGGCGACATCAGCATTCCCGGTCAGGTCCGAATGGACAACCTCCTGAAAGCTCACATCTAGGGCAGCTTCCGATCAAGGAGAGTCGTCCTTGCGAGGGGGCCGACCGAAGGCAGGCGTGAAGCAATTCCACTTTTCCGCGCTCGCAGCGGTGCATTGCTTCGCCCGCCGCTGCGCTCCGGCTCGCATATTTGGGCGGCCCCCTGCCTGCAAGAGCGTTGGCGAGGAGTGAAACGGATCGCTTGCGACCATTTGTGCGGTTTCGGCGCCCATGTATGGACGCTGCCGAGCAGATATCCGCGACGCGCGCTCCAAACAATGACGCGGCATCGAATCCCGTTGTATTCTGTGCGTCAAGTTCTGCAAAAGGCGGTCATTGGGGCTGGGCTATGCGGCTTGGCGGAGTTCGGTTTTTTTGCGCTCTTTGAGATCGTTCATGTTGAGATAGCGGTGGGCTTCGAGCCAGTTTTCGTGGGTTTCGACGGCGAGGGCTCTGATGAGGCGAGCGCATGCGTTTGAGCTGGGGAAGATGCGGACGACGTAAGTAAGCCGCATGATCTCTTTGTTGAGGCGTTCGAGCATGTTTGTAACCGGTATGAGAGAGGCGGCGCCAAGTCCTCTGCTGCGGCCGACCAGCCTGCGGCATATGGTGCGACCGTCCGGGACAGAGGCGCCGGGAGCACGAAGGTGTGGGCAGGCCGATCAACTTGATGAGCTGCGAGCTCGAGTTAGTAGCTGGCCGCCTCTGCGACTCGCCCGGTTGCGCTGCGAGCGCGAATCCGTAGGTGTCGTGT
>JAFAHO010000298.1 GCA_019237205.1 Hyphomicrobiales bacterium | reverse complement strand
ATCAAAACAAGCCCCGTTGCGGCGCGGCAAAGCTCCGCCACTCCCGACAGCGTCGATCGCGCCATGAGCCTGTGGCTCAATGAACGCTTGCACGCGTTGTGGCGCAAGGCGGTCAGAACGCCGTGGCGCAACGCCCGCCGGGCGATGCGGCGGGCAATGACGGCCAAATCAAATGGGATTCCAGTCGCGGTCGATCATACGACGCAGTTGGCGGTCGTCCCCTACGCCGGCCGCTTTCCCCCAGCCCTCGCTCAGTGCGTGGTCGTCGAGCCTTGCCAATACCGGACGAGACTGCATCCGCTCAGCGTGAATTCGACGACGGCTGAGCGCATCCACTATGTCGATCATACGGTCGAAGCGCCGGCGATGACGCTCGAGCATCTCGTCGATCAATACTGGTTTCCGGCTCTCGGCCTCCTCCTTTCGCCTCAGGGGCAGGTTTGGCGCCATTCGTTCTTGGGGCCCTTTCAGGATGGCTTCCTGGCGTCGATCAAGGCGATCGTCGACCGCGCGGCGCCCGACGGGACGCGAGAGCACTGGCTCTATCCTGAGCGGCTGAGCAGCATTCCAATACTGTCCGGGGAGCATCTGCTGATCGCCAATTCGGACCAGCCGAATTTCGGCCATTACATGCTGGACATCGTTCCTCTTGTTCACCTCGGCGCAAGTATGCGCGTCCCGATGCTGACCTGGAGCTTAAAGCCATGGCAGCGCGCGCTCATCGCCAGGCTTGACGTCCCGCCGGGGTTGATCCGGGAAATCAAGCCCAAGGCGGTGTTTCTCGAGCACGCGATCGTCAGCAATCGCCTGAGCGGGGCGAGTTCCCAGAACGCGCACCCGCAGCATAAGCAAGCGTTTTCGCTCATCCTCGAGAACATCAAGAAGCATGCGCCGACAACTCAGCGCTTACGCAGGATTCTCATTTGCCGCGGCCTTAAGAACAGCCGAAACATCAAGAACAGAAAGTCGCTCATCGAAGCGTTGTCGCCGCTCGGCTTCACGGCGATTCAGCCGGAAAAACTCAAGTTCGACGAGCAGGCGATGCTTTTTTCGGGCGCTGATGTGATCGTCACGGAATTCGGGGCGGCGATGGCGAACGTCATGTTCTGTCGTCCGGGAACCAGGGTCGTGGAAATCATCGCCGAGGGTCAGCACGACCCGTGGTCCGCGCACTTGTGCGCAATGCTCGAATTGGACCACGTCGTCCTGTTTCAGAAACAGTCGGAGCAGGACTTGCTCGACCATCCCAGGCACGCGAAGGATTCGGAATTCCAGTTCTCGGTCGATATTGAAGGTCTGGTTGAGAGGGTCAAAGCGTTACTCGGCCAATAGGAGCGGAAATCGCTTCGGTCATAGCGTTATAGTTTGGAAGTGCGATCAGCATGATCGCATCGTTCGTCGTTTCACGTCCCTTTACGGCTGTGCACTCCAGGCAGCGCCACAAACCATTTAATCTGGCGCTATTTCTCTTCGCACGTTCCGTAGAACGGCCGATGACGCCCCGCAATTTCCTACGTCGTTCAGGTAGTGCCTCGGTCTGAATTTCGGCTTCCGACCCAATTGCGACATCGGCTTTGCCTAGCCGAGCCGCGCGGCGGGCAACCGATTGCCCATCGATCAGGTCCAATTCAGGGTGCTCTGATCGCCGCTTGTAGCGGCGGGCGAAGCGGGGGTGGGCTTTCAGAGGCCGAGCCGTGCATTGACGCATTCTCTCGGCGCTCATCTCCCATGCTATGCCTAGCGAAAAGGTAAGCGTGATCCGATGACCGCGGGGCTGATCAGGCGGCCTTGGCCTGGGCTGGGACTGGGGACCAATTCCAGGGCAGCAGCTGGTCGATGCGATTGATGGGATGGTCGGCGATGCGTCCGATGACGTCGACGAGCCAGGCCTCGGGATCGACGTCGTTGAGGCGAGCGGTCTCGATGAGCGTGTACATGACGGCGGCTCGGCGGCCGCCTTCGTCGGAGCCGGCGAAGAGATAGTTCTTGCGCCCGAGGGCGAGCGGGCGGATCGCGCGTTCGGCCGCGTTGTTGGTCATTTCGAGCCGGCCGTCGTCAACAAAGCGGGTGAGAGCCTCCCAGCGCGAGGTCGCATAGCGGATGGCGCCGGCGAGCGAGCTCTTGCCGCTGATCTTGGCGAGCGTTGCGCCGAGGAAGGCTTTGAGGTCGGCCAGGATCGGCGCCGAGCGTCGCTGTCGGACTTCCCGGCGCTCGGGCGGACTGCGCCCGCGAATGTCGGCCTCGACCGCAAACAGCCGGGCGATCCTTTCCAGCGCCTCGCGCGCGGCGGGCGAGCCCGTCTCGACAAGCACGTCGTAGATTTTGCGCCGGGCATGGGCCCAACACGCGACTTCGGTCAGGCGAGCAACGCCGGTCTTCGCGTCGGGCGCGTAGAGATCGGCGAAGCCGGCGTAGCCGTCGGCATGCAGGAAGCCGCGACAGCCCGCGAGCAACGCATGCGCGTGTTCGGCCTTGCGGTCGGGCGAATACCGATAGAAGGCGGCGGGCGGCGCCGTGGAGCCAAACGGACGCTCGTCGCGCACCGCCGTCCACAACCGGCCGGTCTTGGTCCTTCCCCTGCCGGGATCGAGCACCGGGACCGGCGTGTCGTCGGCGTGCAGCGCGAGGCCGGCCCGAACATGGCGCTCGATCCTCTCGCTCAAGGGTTCGAGCAGTCCGGCGAGGCGGCCGATCCAGCCCGCCATGACCGAACGGTCGATCTCAACGCCGCTGCGGGCGTAGATGTCGGCCTGACGATGCAGCGGCAGATGATCGCAGTACTTCGACACGACGACGTGGGCGAGCAGCGCCGGGCCCGGACGCCCTTTCTCGATCGGCAGCGTCGGCATCGGCGCCTGGACGATGGTCTCGCACGCCCGGCAGCTCATCTTCGGCCGCACGTGCACGACGCGCTTGAAGTGGGAGGGAACGTATTCGAGCACCTCGCGCTCGTCCGCTCCGATCCGACCGAACTTGTCCCCGCCGCAGGTCGGGCACACGCACGGCGCTTCGTGGACGAGCGTCTCCGCCGGCAAATGGTCGGGCAAGGGAGCGCGGTTCGAAGGCTTGCGCTTCTTCTTCGACGAGGCGCCGGTCTCGGTCGCCTCGGCCGCGTCCTGCTCCGCGACGCCGGCGCGCGCGAGCGTCTCTGCGGCGCCCTCCTCGAGTTCGTCGATCATGAGTTCGAGCTGCTCGACTTGCGTCTCGAGTTTTTCCGACGAGCGGCCGAAGCGGGCGCGACGAAGAACGGCGAGTTCAGCGCGCAGCTTCTCGATCATCAACGCCTTGGCGTGAACCTCGGCCCTGAGCCAGGCGACATCGCGTCGCAGATCATCCGCCAAGCGACGCAGATCGTCGGGCTCGCGAGGCGAATCAGGCGGCGACGGCGACATGGCTATGACTACCACAATCGCGACTCCGACTCACCCGCAATCTCTCGGAATCGCCTGATTTTTATGGCGACTCCCGCTGCTCAAGCAATCCGCGGACGCTCCGGCTGCGGCGGCGCGACCGTGCGGCGCCAGTCGATGCCCTCGAGCAGCAAGGCCAGTTGCGCCGCCGTCAGTTGCAGTGCGCCTTCGACGATCGGCGGCCAGACGAACCTGCCCTTCTCCAGCCGCTTGGCGAACAGGCACAGACCCGAGCCGTCCCAGGTCAAAATCTTCACGTAGTCGCCGCGCTTGCCGCGGAAGACGAAGGCTGCCCCCGAATAGGGATCGGCGGCGAGAATCCGCGCCACGTCCGCCGACAGCCCGTCGAAGCCGCGCCGCATGTCGACCGGCTGGCAGGCCAGGTAGACTTTGACGCCGGGCGCCACGCGCAGCATCACAGACCGCTCAGCGTCGAAAGCAGGAGACGCAGAGCCTCGCCGTCGACGCCGCCTTCGACACGAACTTGCGCCCCGTTGGGAAGGCGAATCTCCATCGCTCCGAGCCGCGCGTGGCTCGGCGGATCGCACTGCCGGCTCGGCGCGCCGCCTTTCCCGGCGTCCGCATCCCTCAGCGCCGTTGGCTCCGGCGCAACAAGCCGAACGGGGACGAACGATTGGGCCGCGTCGGCCCCGGGCGACCGCCGCGAAGCGCAGCGGCGATCGCGCCAGCCTTCCCGCGACCGACGAATCCATTTGAAAACCAGGTTTGCGTTGACGTCGTGCGCCCGCGCCACGCCCGCAACCGAAGCGCCTGGCGTCAGAGCCGCCTCCACGATCCGCTGTCGCTCCGCCATGCTCCAGGAGCGGCGGTTCGCCAGCCGGCCGGCCTCGACGCCACCAGATTCAAGCCCTCTCGATCGCTTCGCCGTCGTCATCAGGTGTCCACCAAATCGCAGGTGGACACCTAACCGACGCCAACCGCTTCCGTAAGGCGGCCGTCACATCACGCTTACGGTCAAGCAGCTGATTGAGCCGGACCTGGAGCCGGTCTTTCTGCCGGATTCCTATGGCTACAG
This sequence comes from Hyphomicrobiales bacterium, assembly GCA_019237205.1. GTDB lineage: Bacteria > Pseudomonadota > Alphaproteobacteria > Rhizobiales > Beijerinckiaceae > Roseiarcus. Next base: position 55 of record JAFAHO010000298.1, on the reverse strand, counting down.
GCCGAATAAATCGGCGCTGGATGCGGTAGGAGTGACGCGCGAGCGTTGCTGGCGG
>JAFAHO010000093.1 GCA_019237205.1 Hyphomicrobiales bacterium | reverse complement strand
CACCTGATTGGTCTTGGCCAGCACGTCGGCGACGGCGCGGTCCGGGCTGGCGTCGAGGCGCAAGTTCAAGGTGATCGTCGAGACGTTCTGCTGCGAATTCGAGACGAGCGTGTCGATGCCTTCAGTGCTCGCCACCGCCTGCTCGAGCGGCGTCGTGATGAAGCCTTTGATCAGATCGGCGTTGGCGCCAGGATAGGTCGTGGTGATCGTGATCGTCGTATTCGACATCTGCGGATATTGGCGGATCTGCAGCTTCAGACCCGCCATCGCGCCAACCAGCAGGATGAGCAGGCTGACGACGGTCGAAAGGACCGGCCGGCGGATGAAGAGATCGGTGAAGGCGTTCATTGCGGCGCCGTCACGGTTTCGGCGTCACGGACGGAGGCGGCAGGGCGAGCGTATTGTCGATTGTGACCGGCGACTTGTCCTGCAGCTTGATCTGGCCGGCGGTGACGACCTGCTCGCCCGCCTTGACCCCGTTTTGGATGGCGACCCGATCTCCGCGCGTTGCGCCGACGTGCACGAACCGACGCTCGACGACAAGACCGCCGGCGGGGGGCGGCGCAGGGGCGGCGCTGGCGCCCTGCCCCGCGTTCGCGGTCTGGACGGCGGGCGGCGCAGCCGGTCCATTCTTCACCACGAATACCGTGTCGCCGTAGAGGCTGTAGACGATCGCGGTGCGCGGCAGCGTCAAGACCGCGGCGCTGGCTCCGGTCGTGACCGTCACATTGGCGAACATGCCAGGCAGCAGCTTGCGGTCCGGGTTGTCGAACTGGGCCCGCGCGGTGACGTTGCGCGACTCGGCGCTGACCCGCGCGTCGATCGCCTTGATCTTTCCCTCAAACGTGCGACCCGGAATGGCGTCGACCGTCATCGAGACATCCTGGCCGGCGGCGAGCGTCGCCAGCGCCCCTTCAGGGACGGGAAAGTCGGCGTAGATCGGATCGAGCTCCTGCAGCGTAGCCAGAGCCGTGCCGACCGCGACATATTGCCCAAGATCGGCGTTGCGGAGGCCCAGCCGCCCCGGGAAGGGGGCGCGGATCGCCTTCTGCGCGATCACTGCGCGTGTGCGATCGACGGTCGCTGCGGCAGAATCCCGCGCCGCGACCGCGGACTCAAGCGTCGACTGGGGCGTGTTGCCGCCGGCGACCAGCAACCTCTGCCGCGCCAGTGTCGTTTCCGCGTTCCGGAGCTGGGCGAGGCCGTTGGCGAGGTCCGCCCGCTCGACGGAATCGTCGATGTTGACAAGAAGCTGTCCGTCCTCGACGTCGCCGCCCGATTCGAAGTGAATGGCGGTGATGACGCCCGCCGCCTGCGGCGCGATGATGATCCCCTGATAGGCGCGCATCGTCCCGATTGCGGTCAATTGCGGCGGCCATTGTTCGGTGCGGGCCTCCTCTGCCGACACCACCGTCGGCTTCGGCGCGAAGGCGGCGCTGATGAAGCCCTTGACCATGGTGGGCTTGATGACGAACTGGAAATAGGCGAGCCCAGCGGTCAGCGCGGCGAGACCGCCGAGCGTGACGGAAAAGACGACCGCGCGCCGGACCTTCAGCGGCAGCGCGCGGACGAGAAGGAGCGCGGCGCACGCGGCCGATGCGACGCCGAAGGCGATCGGGGAAACCGGCGCGCTGAGAACGCCGAGCCGCTCCGCCGATCCGGCGGCAACTGCCGCCATGGCGAGACCGAACAACAGCCAATTCGTAACGCGTCTCATCGCTGCTCGCGGGGTCCGTCGGATCGCGTCGCAGCGTTCCGGAAGATATTGATCTTATCAGACGCGTCGCCTGACGCCAGAACCGCTCTATTTCGATCCGCCACCCGATCTCGCAACAATCGTCGCCGCGCGGGCGCGGCGCTCGCCCGCGCCCAGCTCACGGGGATGCCACGAACGACCGCAAACATCTGCCCCTCGTCAGCCCGGCGACGCGTGCTATGGTCCCTGCGGCCGCAACGAAAGGCCTGATTCGGGAGATGAATTCAATGACTAAGACTGTCGCGCTCGCAGCCCTCGCCCTCTGCCTCGCCGAGGCGCCGACGCTCGCCTTCGCCGAAGACTCCTGCATGACCCAGGCGACGGACAAGAAGCTCGCTGGGGCCGCCAAGACGAGCTTCATGACCAAATGCGAGAAGACAGCCTGTGAGGCGCAAGCCGCCGACAAGAAGCTGCACGGCGCGGCCGAAGCCTCGTTCGTCAAGAAATGCGTCAAAGACGCCATGACCATGTAAGTCGCAAACGCCCTCGCGCCGAACGTCGTTCGGCGCGGCGCCTGACCGAACCGTTTCCTTGCGGTCTGGCCGGGCTCCTGCAGATCATCGCCGGGAGGTTGTTCATGTTTCGGCGTGCGCTCGCGTTTGGCCTCTTGCTTGCGCTCGCCGCAATCGCTCCGGCGCGGGCCGACGAGGATTTCGTCATTGGAATCATGAACGATCAGTCCGGCCCTTACGCCGATCTGGCGGGACCGGGCTCGGTCGAAATGGCGCGCATGGCGATCGAGGATTTCGGCGGCAAAGTTCTCGGCAAGCCGATCGAACTCCTGGTCGCCGATCACCAGAACAAGGTCGACGTCGGCCTCGCGATCGCCCGCCAGTGGTACGACGAGCGCGGCGTCCGGGCGATTTTCGACATCACCAATTCGGGCGTCGCGCTGGCGATCCAGGATCTGGCGAAGTCGCGCAACCGACTCGTCATCTTCGACTCGGCCTCGTCTTCGGACCTCACCGCCAAGGCCTGCTCGACGAACGGCATTCAGTGGAACGCAGATAACTGGTCGAACGGCGTCGCGCTGATGCGCCTACTCATCGAGCAGAAGCTGGACAGCTTCTTCTTCATCACCGCCGACTACGCCTTCGGCGTCTCGCTCGAGGCCGACGCGCGGGATGCGATCGGGAAGTCGGGAGGAACCGTGGTCGGCGGGGTGCGCTCGCCGCTCAACACGGCCGATTTCAGCTCCTATCTGATCGCCGCCCAGGCCTCGAAAGCCAAGGTGATCGTGTTCGCCATCACCGGCGCCGATCTCTCGAACGCACTGAAGCAGGCCAATGAATTCAAGCTCGCGCCGGCGCAATATCTGGCGACGCCCATCACCTACCTCAGTGACGTCAACGCGCTCGGCCTCGACGTCGCCCACGACCTCACCTTCATGCAATCCTGGTACTGGGACCTCAACGATCAGGCGCGCGCTTTCGCCAAGCGCTTCTACGACCGCCGTCAGCGGATGCCCAACGACAATCAGGTCGTGCTCTATTCGTCCGTGCGCCACTACCTCGAGGCGGTCGCAAAGGCGGGAACCGACGAGGCCGGCGCTGTGACGGCCGCGATGCGTGAGGCGCCGATCCATGACGTCTTCACCGACGAAGGGACCATTCGCCCTGATGGGCGCGTGCTCTACGACCGGTATCTCATGCGGGTGAAGACGCCGACCCAATCGAAATACCCATGGGACTATCTGGCGGTCGTCGCGAAAATCCCGGCCGCGGAGGCGTTCCGCCCGCCCGGCGCCGGCGGCTGTACGCTCGCCCAGCATTAGAAGGCCGAAGCCAAGCCCTGGGCGGGTTGCGCGGGCGGGTCGCTCGCGTCGCAGCCGCGAGCTCGTCCTGGGTCTTCGGGGCTTTCAGTCTGCTCGGCTCGCCTCCGCGGTCCCGCGCACATTCATCTAGGCGTCGAGAGATCAGCGAAGCGTTTGCGGAGCCGACGCGCCTCCCCACGACGCCTCGATCTCTTCCAGCGAGCGGCCTCGCGTCTCAGGCACGCCGACAATGACCCAGACGAGGCCGATCGCGCAGAACGCGGCAAACAGCCAGAACGTGGAAGCCTGCCCGATCGCGTTGACCACCGAGAGGAAGAATCCGCTGACCAGGAACGCCGCACCCCAGTTGACCGCCGTCGCCACCGCCACCGCCCGGCCCCGCACCTCGCCCGGGTAGATCTCGTTGATCACGGTCCACGTCACCGGGCCGAGTGAGAAGGCGAATGAAATGATGAAAACGACGAGGGCTGCGAGCGTGACGACACCGAGCGCCGAGCCTTGGCCCGACGCTCCGCCCGAGTGATAGAAGGCGAAGCCGACGGCCGTCAGGCTCAGCCCCATCCCGATGAGGCCCGCGATCAGGAGCGGGCGGCGGCCGAGGTGGTCGATGAAGGCGATCGCGATAAAGGTCGAGAGCACGTTGACGGCGCCGATCGCCCAGGTGGTGGCCTGGGTCTGCGCCGCGGGCGTCGTGAAGCCGGCTGCGGCGAAGATGCTGTCGGAGTAATAGATGATCGCGTTGATGCCGGTGACCTGCTGCAAGACTGCGAGGCCGAGGCCAATGATGAGCGGCGTCCGCCAGCGTGGCGCAAATACGTCGCTCCACGACGGCGTCTCGTGCTCCTCGCGCAGCGACACCTCGATCGCCGCGAGCCGTGCATCCGCATCGTCGCCGGCGCCGAGGGCCACGAGCGTGCGGCGGGCGTCGTCAGGCCGTCCGGCCTTGGCGAACCAGCGTGGGGACTCGAGAGCGGTCAGAACGGCGAGCGCGAGAAGAACGCCCGCGATGGCCGAGACCCCGAACATGGCGCGCCACCCGCTCGGTCCCGCAAGCGCCTCGTCGACCAGATAGGCGCCAAAAATGCCGATCGTGATTGCAAGCTGATAGCAGGAAACAAACCGCCCCCGCACCGCGGTCGGCGCGAGTTCCGCTGCATAGAGCGGGGCCGCGACCGCCGCGACGCCGACGCCGGAGCCGGCTACGAGTCGGCCGACGACGATAACCGGCACCTCGGGCGCTAGGGCCTCGATTGCCGCGCCGGCGATGAAAAGCCCCGCTGCTGCGAGGAGCGCGCGCTTGCGCCCGAAATGGTCCGCGACATAGCCGCCGGCGAGCGATCCGAACATTGCGCCGAGCGTGACCCAGCTGGTGACGATCTCCAGCGCGACCGCGCCGACCGCGAACGCCTTCTGGATGCCGAGGAGAGCGCCCGAGATGACGCCCTGGTCGTATCCGAAGAGAGCCCCGGCCAACACGACGACCGCGAGGACGCTCGCGCCGCGGGCGAAGGGAAGCCGATCGGGGACCGGATCCAGGCGTCCGCCGGACGGACCGGCGCGGAGGCTGCTGGCTGCGCTGCGTTGGGTCGTATCGGCCATTCCATGCCCCTTCCGCTAGAGCCTTACAGCTATCGACGACGCGCCGATTCTCATCGAGACCCAAGGCCTTCCAGAGATCCTACCAGAGATCGACGGTCGTTCTAACGCCGAGCACAAACGCGTTGCGATCGTCCGGGATGGTATATCCGCCCGGGCAGATGACGTATTGCGCGTCGAGTTTCAAATTCAGCCAGGGAGTCGCCTGCCATCCATACCAGGCTTCCGTCACGTATTCGTTGCGCTGCACATAGCCCGGGCCAACGCCCAAGGCGTTGGCCAAGATCTGCGCATTGGCGACATTCGAATTGACGTGCGTCGTGCCGACTGCAATCCCAAATCCATCCTTCGGCCTCCAGGGCCCGAGGCCATATTGTACGAGTCCCCAGAAGACCTGATAGTCCGTCATGGATGTGCGGCGATCCGCGTAGGTGGCGAGGAAAAAGGCATGCAGGCCGTTCTTCGGGTCCGCGATCCCAGGATCATGGGTCAGTTGCTGCTGCAGCACCGTCGAAAATCCGTAGCGTCCGTGGCCGGGTAGCCCGGGCAGTCCCGAAACCAGTATCGGCTCTCCATTGATGCTGGTCGCGACATTCGCAGCCGCGTCGCTATTCCACCAACCACCGAACTGATAGCTCCCCGCCAGGCCACCGAATTTCGGCGTCCAGGCGACTTCGGCGGGAAGGATGACGCCTTGGGAGTCGTCGGGGAAGGCTGGCCAAAGTGCGGGGTTGGGCTTCGTGCTGAGATAGTCCGGATTCGAATCATAAATGCCGGCCTGGACATAGCCTTCGGATCCGAAATTCACCTTGCCTACGGCCGCCCACTGGCTGACCGGCCAGTTGTAAATATAGTTGCCCACGAGGTTGCCCGGCTGCGAAGGGCAGAAGGTCAGATTGATGAAATCGCAAGGGTAACTGAAAAACTCGTCGCCGAATGCGAGGCGGCCAACCGTGAATTCGATTCGGTCGTCGAACAGCTTTTGATTCCAGGCGAATTGCTCTAGCCGGACGATATTGCCGCGCCCATAGACTTCGTTGATCAACTGTAGCGCAGGGATGCCGGCGTCTGTAGCCGCGTCTCGTCCCCAGCGACTGACCAGCGTCACCAGGAACGAGGCGCCCTGGAGACCCAAACTCTTTTGCAAGTCGAAGTTGGCCTCCAAGGCGACTTGCCCGGCCTCCTGGGCGTTTTGCCGCAGGCCGCCAGAGAGATTCAACACCGCCTCGTCGACGGCCGTCACGGAGACGTCGATGCCGAGGTCGCTGAGCTTGGAGCGGATGCCTGGCCACTCGCCGAGAAGATGCGGCGTGGTCGCAAAATAGTCTGCCGGGAGCGCGGGCAAGACGGGGAAAGGCGCGGGACCGCTCGCGGAAGCGTCTGAAACCGACGCGACGGGCGCTGCCGGAGCCTGCGTCGCGCCTTGTGCTTCCTGGGATGGCGCCGAAGCGTCAGTGAGCGATGTGTCAGCGGCGAGCGCCGCCGACCCACTGAACAGGATGACCCCCAAGGAGCCCGCCACTCCGCGGATCAGAATCGCGTTTCTTCCCCTCCCTTGGTTTCGATTAAGAGGCAGGTCCCGCGAAATGGCAATGACGTTCGGCGACCGGCGTGGCGATTGCCGCCGAACATAGCCGTTAGCAACCCAAGTGGCGCCGAACCCCTTCCCCGGTCTTCCAACCTGAAAGGCGCGGTTGCGGCCCGGCCAGACGAACCGGGCGATTCATCCGCTTGAGCCCTGTCCGAATTCGTTGATATCGCCTATTGCTGGTCGAAACCCTGCGGCTGGAAGTCGATGGGCGCCAACACGGTCGAAAGCCCGGCCGAAAGGCTCAAGGTCTTCATCTCCTACGCCCGCTCGGACGGCGCGGCGCTGGCGGAAGACCTCGTGGCCGGGCTCGAGCTTTCGGGTTTCGCGCCTTTTCTCGACCGGCACGACATCGCCGCCGCGGAAGACTGGGAGGCTCGCCTTGGCGCGCTTATCGAGTGATGGCGTTGCCTATGCGGGCAGCATGACCACCTTCGTCTTGACGGGCGTTCGTGGATAGAGGTCCAGCATGTCCTGACTGAGGAGGCCGGTACAGCCGCTCGTAACGCCGTCGCCTATCGAGTCGGGATCGCTGGTGCTGTAGATCGTGTAGAGCGTGTACTTGCCGTCCTGATAGAGGTAGAGCGTGCGGGCGCCGAGCGGATTGCCGAGACCTCCGGGCATGCCGCCGGCATATTTGGCCGCCTCGGGCTGGCGTTGGATCATTTCCTTAGGCGGAGTCCAGACGGGCCATTCGGCCTTGCGTCCGACATAAGCGTCACCGCTCCACAGGAACTCGGCGCGGCTGACATTGGCGCCATAGCGGGTGGCGTTTCCGTCGCCTTCGATGCGGTAAAGAAAATGATTGCTGGGATCGACGATAATCGTGCCGGGCGCTTCGTTGCTGTCGTAGTGCACGATCTGGCGGAAATATTTCGGATCCATCTTGCTGATATCGACCGCCGGGATCGGGAATTTCTCGTCGGGCGCCGGCCCGTAGAGCTTTGCCGCCTCGGCGCGGAGCAGGTCGTCGGATGAAGCGCAACCGGCCAGCCCCAGCACGCCGAGACCGGCGGCGGAGCCAAACAGAAACGACCGGCGGCTGAGAAGCCCCGACCGAAGCCCGGGCAGAGCTCTCTCGTCCTTCGCGCCCGCATCGGCAATTCCACGGTCCATGATCATGATATCGGAGTTTCCCATATCCTCTTGCCCGACCAGAGAAGTGTCCGGCATAAACCTGCCGAACGTCTATTGCCGTCACACGGCTCGATTGGCAAGCTCGCGCCTTCGCTGCGCGGCGCGTGCCGGGCGCCAAAGTCGCGAGGACCGTGGAATTACTGTGATGGGGTGGACGGCGCGCCGAGCGGCATCATCGTGCCAAGATGGTCGTTGTCACCAACCCATCTGATAGGGAAGCCGTCCATGGGCAAGTCTATCACTGCACCGTCGTCTGTCACGCGGGTGTGCTGGAAATACGGTGGGAAATACGGTGACAG
>JAFAHO010000381.1 GCA_019237205.1 Hyphomicrobiales bacterium | reverse complement strand
GCCCTCGGAGGAGAAGAACAACACCGGCTGATGAGTCGAGGCGACGAACAGCCGCGCCACGAAGTCCTCCTCCCGCGTCGCCATGCCCGCGCGACCCTTGCCGCCGCGCCGCTGCGCCCGGTAGGTCGACAAGGGGGCGCGCTTGATGTAGCCGCCGTGACTCACCAGCACGACCATGTCCTCGCGCTGGATGAGGTCCTCGTCGTCCATGTCGGCGTCGCTGTCGAGGATCTCGGTGCGGCGCGGATTGGCGAAGTCGGCCTTCACCTTGACGAGCTCCTCGCGGATGATGCCCATCAGCCGCGCCCGCGAGCCGAGGATATCGAGATAGTCGGCAATCTCGGTCGCGAGCTTCTCCAGCGCTTCCGCGATTTCGTCGCGGCCAAGCGCGGTCAGGCGAGCAAGCCTCAGTTCGAGGATCGCCCGCGCCTGGGCTTCGGATAGGCGGATCGCGCCGCCCGCGTCGAGCGCGTGGCGCGGATCGGCGATGAGCGCGATCAGGGGCGCCATGTCGCGCGCGGGCCACAGGCGCTCCATCAGCGCAGCGCGCGCGGTCGCCGTATCCGGCGAGGTCCGGATGAGGTGGATCACCTCGTCGATGTTGGCCACAGCGATCGCAAGGCCGACCTGCGTGTGCGCGGTGTCGCGCGCCTTGACGAGCAGGAACTTGGTTCGACGCGTGACGACGTCCTCGCGGAAGTCGAGGAACGCGCGCAACATGTCGTGCAGCGTCAGCATCTCCGGCCGGCCGCCGTTCAGCGCGATCATGTTGGCGCCGAAGCTCGACTGCAGCGCGGTGAAGCGCCAGAGCTGGTTCAGGACTACGTCGGCGACAGCGTCGCGCCGGAGTTCGATCACGATCCGCATGCCGTCGCGGTCGGATTCGTCACGCAGGTCCGAGATTCCTTCGATGCGCTTCTCGCGCACAAGCTCGGCAAAGCGCTCGATCAGCGTAGCCTTGTTGACCTGATAGGGGATCTCGCTGACGATCAGCGCCTCGCGATCCTTGCGCAGCTCCTCGACCGCGACCTTGGCGCGCATGACGATCGAGCCGCGTCCGGTCGCGTAAGCCGCGCGGATGCCGGCCCGCCCGAGGATCGACGCGCCGGTCGGGAAATCGGGCCCCGGGATATGCTCCATCAGCTCGTCGAGCGTGATGTCGGGCTTATCCATCATCGCGAGGAGGCCGTCGATCGTTTCGCCGAGATTGTGGGGCGGAATGTTGGTCGCCATGCCGACGGCGATGCCGCCGGCGCCGTTGACGAGCAGATTCGGGAAGCGCGCCGGCAGGACGACAGGCTCGAGCTCTTTCTCATCGTAGTTCGGCTTGAAGTCGACGGTGTCTTTGTCGAGATCCTCGAGCAGCGCGAGCGCGACGCGGTCTAACCTCGCCTCGGTGTAGCGCGACGCGGCCGGCGGGTCGCCGTCGACCGACCCGAAATTACCCTGCCCGTCGATGAGCGGGGCACGCATCGAGAAGTCCTGCGCCATGCGGACGAGCGCGTCGTAGATCGCAAGATCCCCGTGCGGATGGTACTTGCCCATCGTGTCGCCGACAGTGCGCGACGACTTGTTGTAGGGACGGTCCGGCGTGAAATTGAGTTCCTGCATCGCGTAGAGGATGCGCCGGTGGACCGGCTTCAAGCCGTCGCGAACGTCAGGCAGCGCGCGGCTCACGATCACGCTCATCGCGTAATCGAGATAGCTGCGCTTCATTTCGTCGAGGATCGAGACGGGCTTGATGTCGGATGGCTCTTCGGGCCCCGGCCGGTCGTCGCGGGTGTCGCTCAATTCGTCACCTCAAATCGGATGGCGAGGGTCTACTCGATTCCGGCGCCCCGCGCCATAGTGGACAGCGGACGCTTCGTTATTATATTCCCCTTTCAAATCAAGGTTTTACCCGACGCATTCGTCAGCGCGGTCGGCGGCTAGGCCACAATCTTCGTTTCGCCGCTTTTCCGCTAGGATCCGACAAATTGCCTGCGCTGGGTCAATGCCGGCGACGCGAGACGTGCTTACATGACGCCATCGCGATCCCGGAAAGCGATGCGAGACGGCGGTCCAGAAGCTCTCGCCGTTCCCCCTCGGCTTCTGGGCCGCCGCTATTTCATGCAGGCTTAGGGGAGCGCTCACCGGAGAAACGGGACAGTCGAATCCTCCGGGCCGATGGCGACTGGATTCACGCAACGTATCCTGCTTGACGCCGCGGGGGCATCCCGTTTGAGCGACCGGGTTGTGCCGCGAAACGGTCGAATCTCGAAACCTGAATTTCCTGCTAGCAGGGAGAAAACAGGGAGGATCGGGCGCTTCCGGCTTGATTGCGTCGATAAAATACCTGTAATTACAATTACTTGCTCAAAAATGTCCCGACGCCGAGGAAACAGGGGTATAATTCGCCCGTAAGAGGGAGAGAACAGGTGGCGGATGGGGCAAGGCAGGGAGGCCGGCCCCACGCCCAAATCGCGCCGCCGGCGGCGGATGCTTTGGATATACAATCCTGACGAGAACCGTGGTTGCGCCCGACGGTCGCGGCTCGGGGATGTTGTTCGGCGAGGTCGCTGAGGTCTGGCTCACCCCGATTGCGGCCGTCAGCGATCGCCGGAACCGCCGGACGCCCGCGGTTCATATGGCCTAGAGGACTGCCTCGATGTCGAGGGCGAGCGATTCCGGCCTGTCGGTCGGGGCGTAGCGGCGCACGACCTTGTGACCCTTATCGACCAGGAACTTGGTGAAGTTCCACTTGATCGCCTCGGTGCCGAGCAGCCCCGGGGCCTCCTTCTTCAGCGTCTTGAAGAGCGGGTGGGCGTTGGCGCCGTTGACCTCGATCTTGGCGAACATCGGAAAGCTCACATCGTAGGTGAGCTTGCAGAACTTCTCGATCTCGGCCTCGCTGCCCGGCTCCTGACGGCCGAACTGGTCGCACGGGAAGCCCAGCACTTCGAAGCCTCGCTCGCGGAAGCGCCGGCGCAACGCCTCGAGCCCCCCATATTGCGGGGTGAAGCCGCATTTGCTCGCGACGTTGACGATAAGCAGCGCCTTGCCGCCGAACGCGCCAAGCGTCTCGCTTTTGCCGTCGATGGTCTTCAGGGTGATGTCGGAGGGGAGGGACATGCACAACCGATCAGGCTTCTCGGGACGCCGGGACGCTTCATCTGTAGCGAAGGTCAGCGAGAAGCACAATGCAGCTTCGCTCCCTCAATGGACGATCTCGCCCGCGAGATCCGATCGGAGCTGACCTTTTCCAGCGGAGGCGTCGAGCGGTCTGCCCGATCCCGCTTAACCGACCTGCCACCGCGTCCATCGGCCCGCTCGAGGGCCTTCCTGCGCGTTACAGGTTGCATGAGGACGCTAGCGCAGTATCGCGTCGGGAATATCGCTCTGCCGGGCTGTGACGCCCGTCACTGCCTCGGCGCTCGACATGGGCGATTGACGGCATTACCAAGATCGAGGGGCTGTTGGGGAGCGGGAGGTCGCCAGCATGCTGTCCCGGGCGCCGGAAAAGAGGATGCGCGTCGTTCGCGCGGCGCTCCTTCTTGGCTGGCTCGTTCTCGTCGCCTCGCTTCTTTACGACCCCTTCACGCAGAAGCTCACCTCGCCGGACAATTTGGCGAGCCCCTTCCGCATCGGTGGGTCGCCGGCCCTCCTCCAGGGCGTTCCCCTTGCGCCCGAGCCCTACCCGATGGGCAATCGCATCTTCTGGACGATGCTTGTTCCGATCGTCCCGTTGCTTCTGATGCTTTTCGGACACGAGACCTGGCGGCGGATCTGTCCGCTTTCCTTCGTCAGCCAAATTCCGCGCGTTCTGGGGTGGCAGAGAAAGGTCAAGACGCTCAATCGTTCCGCGGGCAAAGTCGATCGCATCCTCGCGCTCATCCCGAACGACTCTTGGATGCGGCGCAATCATTATTATTTTCAGTTCTGCTTCCTGAGCCTCGGCGTGCTCGGGCGCACCTTGTTCTATAATTCGGATCGATTGACGCTTTTCAGCGTGATCCTGTGCATTCTCGTCCTGGCGTTTACGGTCGGCCTCGTCTACGGCGGGAAGACATGGTGCAACTATTTTTGCCCGGTCGCGGTCATTCAGGCGGTCTACACCGGGCCAGGAGGACTGCTCGATTCGAAGGCGCATCTCGCTGAGACCCCGATCGTCCAATCGATGTGCCGCGCGCCCCTTGCGGGCGCCGATCACAGCGCCTGCGTCGGCTGCACGCTGAATTGCCCCGACGCGGATCTCGAAAATTCCTATTGGAAGCGATTGGAGTCGGAGCCGAAGCGGTTCGTGTACTACGGACTTTTCGGGCTCATATTCGCGTTCAACACGTATTTCTATCTCTACTCGGGCGGATGGTCGTATTACTTCAGCGGCGCCTGGACCCACGAAGGCGGCCAGTTCTCGAGGCTGCTGGCCCCCGGGCTCTTCATCGCGGGCCGCGCGTGGCCGATTCCGAAGATCGTGGCGGCGCCTCTTTACTTCGTCGTCTGCATCGCCGCGTCATACGCGCTCTTTGCGCTCGGCGAACGCCTCTACGCTCGCCTTTCCGCCCGGTTCGGCAAGCCGCTCAAGACGGCGCAGTTGCGCCATCGCATGTTCACGGTCAGCGCGTTCCTGTCCATCACGCTCTTCTATGTGTTCGCCGGACGATCGAACCTCGTCTTGCTGCCGGTCTGGGCGCAGAATCTCGTGGACTTCGTCATCGCCGCCGTGACGATCACCTGGCTCATCGCCTCGCTCTCGCGCAACGCCGACATCTATCTGCGCGAGCGCCTCGGCAAGACGCTTCGCCAGCAGCTCGTCCGGATGGGGTTCCGGTCGGAGGACGTCCTCGAGGGACGCCCGATCGACGAGCTTTCGGCCGAAGAGGTCTACGTGCTCGCCAAGACCCTGCCCAATTTCTCCGCGGCGCAAAAGCGCGAAGCCTACCGGCATATTCTCGTCGACGCGCTCGACACCGGGCAGACCCGCTCGTCCGACAGCCTTCAACTCTTGCGCGACGTCCGCGAGCAGCTCGGCCTCACGGACGCCGACCACGCAGCGATCCTCGAGTCCGTCGGCGTCCAGGACCCGGCCCTTCTCGACACCGACGAGGCTCGATCGATCGAGTTGAGACTCAGGCGGGACGGCTATCGGAAGTTTCTGGTCGATCTCGCCCAGCGGGGCCTCGCGAGCAATGCGCCGCCCGCGGTTTACCTCGCCAGTCCGGCGGCGGCGAAGGAAATCGAGCTTCTGCGCGGCGCCTTCGGCGTCTCCGAGGAGGAGCACGCGCGCATCCTCGCCGAGGTCACGCACGACGACGCCCGATATGTCGAGAACGCCCTGAAGCTCCTCGACGCGTTCCGCGAGGTCGAGGCGTTCCGGTTTTCGCTCTCTTCCGACGGCCGGCCCGAGGCTCGGCTCGTTCGCCATGCGCTGCTCTTGCGGCTAATGCACTTGATCCACGACGTCGTCGCGGTGGTCGCGAGCATCGACGCCGCCGACGTCGCCCGCTCGGTCGCGCAGACCGTTTATATGCTCTCGAGCCACGAGACCGATGCGGCGCTCATGGAGGCGACCGCGTCCGCGCCCGCCGATATCCGCGACGCGTTTCGCAGCCCGACCGAGGACAAGGTCTTTTTCTCCTATGCCGACGTCGTCGAGGCCTTGAGGCCCGCCGACGAGGTTCTGCGCGTACTCGCTGCGGACCGCGACGCCTTCGTAGGCGCGCTCGCGGTCTCGGGTCTCGCAACCCCCGATCCGGCGAACGCCGCGGCCCTCGTCGACGAGCTCTGGCCGCGGGACGCGGCGGCTTCGCCGTTCCTCGAGGAATTGCGGAAGACCTTGCGCCTCGGCCGCCGCCCGGCGTCGGTCGCCGTCATGGCGGAGCTGCTTTCCGTCGAGGCGTTCACCGCGCTCGATTTGCGGGCGCTCTCCAATGTCGCTGCGGCTTCGACGATGCAAGTCTACGAGGCCGGCGATCAAATCTGCCGCGCCGGAGCCGATTCGGACTCGATCTTTCTGCTCGTGAGCGGCGAGACCGAGACCTGGGTCGAGGGCGAGGAGGGCCGCATTGTTCTTGGACGCGGCGCGAAGGGAACGGTCTTCGGCGAGCTCGGCGTGATCGCCCGGCGCCCTCGATCGGCGTCGGTCGAGGTCGTGAGCGCCTCGGCGTCCGGCGTCTCGATTCCGAAGGCGATCATCGACGACCTGCTCGAACGCGATCTTCCGGCCGCGCGAGGGTTCCTGAAGGTCGTCTCGGGCTATCTCATCAACACGATCTCGACGACCGTGCATTCGTCGCATCCGGCGGCGAGCCCGTCGGGCGCGTGACAGGGGACGATTCATGGCGATTCGCCTGACGGAGAAATCCCCCGCGCTGGTCGAGCTGCCGATGCTGCTCTTCCTGCGGCTCGCCGACGCCGACGGCAAGATGACGGCCCGCGAAATGGAGCGGTTCGACGCGCTCATCGAGAAACGGCAATGGTGCCGGTCGCCGCTCCTGAGAGAGGCGCTGGCCAACACTCGGGCCGAAAAGCCCGGCCTTTGGAAGCAATACGCCTCGGGAGCGTTGCGGGCCTCGATCGATCGCGCGGCGGCGGATTTCGATACGGTGCTCGGGACCGCGCCGCCGGACGAGCGGGAGAGCCTCGAACGCGACTTCCTGCATTTCTGCAACGAGATCCGGAAGGCGGGGCGGGTGCCGGCCGGCTTCTCCGCAGACCCGGCCGAAACCAGGGAATTTGCCTCGCTGCGCGAACTCATCACGCTCCCTTCGGCGCGCGCGGCCGCTCGGGCGACCGTGCGGCCGGATTCCGCCGCGCAGCCCCAGCCGGCGTCGCGCCCGGCCGCGGGTCTCCTCATCGAAGCCGGCGCCGATACGGTCTGGCGGCGGGGCAAGCTGCCGCTGCGCTGCGTCCACGTCGTCGACGAAACCCGCAACGTGAATACCTTCCATTTCGTCGCCGAGCCGCCGAAACTCTTCAGCTATCGTCCCGGCCAGTTTCTGACCTTCGAGCTTCCGATCGACGGCAAAATCGTGCGCCGCAGCTATTCGATCTCCGCGAGCCCGTCGAGGCCCTATTCGCTGTCGGTGACGGTCAAGCGGGTCGAGTCGGGATTGGCCTCGAACTGGCTGCACGACAACCTCAAGGTCGGCGTGACGCTCTTCGCCGACGGGCCCAACGGGAAGTTCACCTGCCTCGGCGAGGAGGGCGGCCCCTATCTCTTCATCTCGGGCGGAAGCGGCGTGACTCCCGTGATGGCGATGTCGCGCTGGCTCCACGACACCGCGCCGGACGTCGACGTCTGCTTCTTGCATTACGCCCAGGGCCCGAAGGATTTCATCTTCGAGCGCGAGCTGAGGCTCATGGAGAGGCATCGCCCGGCCTTCCGCTGCATCTTCGTCTGCACCTCGGACGCGGAAGGGTGGGACGGCCCGAAGGGCCGCATTTCCGCCGAATCCCTCAGCGTGCTGGTTCCGGACGCCATGACCCGCTGGATTTATCTCTGCGGCCCCGTGCCTTTCATGGCGACGGCGCGCGAGATCCTCGAACGGAACGGGTTCGACATGTCCCGCTTCCGGCAGGAGAGCTTTGGCGGCGCCCCGCAGCAAAGGCCCGCGAAGGCCGGGGCGGCGGCGCCGGCGAAAGTCACCTTCAGCGCCAGCAAGATGACGGTCGACTGCGAGACGACGGACACCCTCCTCGACGTCGCGCTGAAGCAGGGCGTCGACGTTTCGTTCTCGTGCCGGGCTGGACAGTGCGGATCGTGCAAAACGACGCTTCTCAAGGGCGCCGTCGAGCAGGACTGCACGGACTGCCTCGCCGACGACGAATTGAAAGGCGGGATCATCCTCCTGTGTCAGGCGCATCCCCAGGGCGACATCGTCGTCGATCACTGAGGCCGCGCCCATCGCGACCATCGGGCTTCGCCCGCGATTCCCCCAACACAAGCAATCAATGCGGACAGATCACCCGCCGCACCGGTATCGGAACTTGACCGCGGACGGCGAAGCGAAGCCGAAAGCGGCGATGAGCGAGCGGGCCTGCATCTTGCGACGACTGCAACAGACGGCCCGGTCTTAACATTACGTAAACCATTCGGCCGCTACATGGTTAATGAAACGGCAATGGATTGGTTCGATGAACGCGCACGCCACCCCTCACCAAGCGCTGAACTTCCGGGCGCGGTCGCTGCTGGCTTTCGTCCTCGAACCGACCGAGCCCGTCGCCGAATGGCTTGCGGCGCTCGACGCCTGGCTCGTCCGTTCGCCGACCTTCTTCGCCTCCAAACCCGTCATCCTCGAGATGGCCGGGGTCGAGCTCGGCCTCAAGGAGTACCGCGGCCTCCTGAGCAATCTGGCGTTGCGGCATGTCCGGGTCATGGGAGTGGAGAACGCAAGCCAGACGCTGGTCGGACCGCACTTGCCTCCGGTCGTCACCGGAGGGCGCAATGTCAACGCGCCGGCGACGCCTGAGGAAAGCGCCCCCGCCGCGTCGGAGCCGGAAAGGACCGAAAGGGCGGACACTCTGATCTTTGACGGGAACGTGCGCTCGGGGCAGTCGATCATGCATCCCGACGGCGACGTGACGATCGTCGGCCGCGTCGCCTCCGGCGCAGAGATCGTGGCCGGCGGGTCGGTGCATGTCTATGGCGCACTGCAAGGGCGCGTCATCGCCGGGATCTCGGGTTCGCCTTCTGCGCGGATCTTCTGCAAGGAGGCGCGGGCCGAACTCCTGTGCATCGGCGGCTTCTATGTCACCGCCGAAACCATGACCCCCGAGGTCGAGGGGCGGAGTGTCGAGGCGCGGCTGAACGGAGACGAACTCAGGCTCCGAATTCTGGAGTGAACCCTTTCATGAGGACATCTACATGAGCAAGGTCATCGTGGTCACATCCGGCAAGGGCGGGGTGGGCAAAACCACCTCGACCGCATCGATCGGCGCGGCGCTCGCGCAAGGCGGCCAGCGCGTCTGCGTCGTCGATTTCGACGTGGGCTTAAGGAACCTCGATCTTGTGCTCGGCGCTGAGCGGCGGGTCGTCTACGACTTCATCAACGTCGCGCAAGGAGACGCCAGGCTGACGCAGGCGTTGATCCGCGACAAGCGGGTCGACACTCTGCACCTGCTGGCGGCCTCGCAGACCCGCGACAAGGACGCTCTGTCTTCCGAGGGCGTCGAGCGCGTCATCGGCGAACTTCGAACGAGCTTCGACTGGGTGATTTGCGACAGCCCTGCGGGGATCGAGCGAGGCGCACTGCTCGCGATGCGTTTTGCCGACCAGGCGATCGTGGTGACCAATCCGGAAATCTCGTCCGTGCGCGACTCCGACCGCATTGTCGGCCTCCTCGATTCCAAGACCCGGCGGGCGGAGAGCGGCGAGCGCATCGACAAGCAATTGTTGCTGACCCGATTCGACCCCGCCCGCTCCAGTCGCGGCGAGATGCTCAGCATCGCGGACGTGCTCGAGATTCTCTCGATCCCGTTGCTCGGCGTCATTCCCGAGAGCGAGGAAGTTCTGCGCGCTTCCAACCTCGGCGCCCCGGTGACGATCAACGGCTCGGCCGGTCCCGCCGGACGCGCCTACCGGGAAGCGGCCCGCCGCCTCGCCGGCGAAACCGTACCGGTGGCGATCCCCGGCGAAAAGAAAACCTTCTTCAACCGCCTGTTTGGTCGGAGGGCCGCATGAGCCTCTTCCGCTTTTTCAAAGCGCGCAGCGCCGCACCGGTCGCCCGCGAGCGGCTTCAGATCCTGCTGGCCCACGAGCGCGTCGCGCTCGGCCCGCGCGATCTCGTGGCGATCCTGCGCGACGAATTGCTCGCGACCATCGCGCGTCACGTCGAGATCGATCCGGAAAAGGTCAAGGTGACGATGGACCGCGCCGGCGCCTACTCGATGCTGGAGATCGACGTGGAAATCCCGTGCGACAAGATCGACGCGGGCGCCTCGCGCAGCGCCGGTCCGACCCAGGCGTCAGCAGCGTAGCGTCCGCTGTCTGCGGTCGGGGCGTTGCGCGTGATGATGTTGTCCCTTCGGCGGTTCAAGGGGCGAGGCTTCGAGGTGCTGGGCTTCGCGTTCCGGTTATTTCGGCCTCGAGCTGGTGAGCCAGCCTGGGGTCATCGACATCAAGCCGGCGCAAGTCCTGGACATGGTCAGCGTGGGCCGCGCGGCGAATGCTGCCGGGCTCATCATCTCATGGGATCTGATGCATGCGCCGCCGGACGGCGTTAAGGCGCTCGCCGAAGCGGCGAAGCCGCCGCCTGTCGTCGACTAGGGTCAAAACCCAATCGCGTGTTTGACCAGCGACCCCTGCGGGTCGACGCAGCGGACAACCGCAATACCCAGATACCGGTCACGTCTGGGGGCTCGGCGAACGGGTCAAATCAGCCCTTGGACTTGTATGGGCGATTGCTGTCAAGGGTGCTGTGAGCGGCACTAGAAGCTCTCCGCATTTGGGCAGACTCGGGCTGGCATTTGTGCTAATCCGCCAACAGCCGGAGGGGCGCAATGAGCGAGACCCGGAAACTGGCCGCGATCCTAGTTGCGGATGTCGTCGGATATAGCCGTCTCGCCGGCGCTGACGAAGACCGGACCCTTGCGCGCCTGAGGGGGCTCCGCAGCGATCTCATCGATCCCGCCATCGCCGCTCATCACGGCCGCATCGTCAAGCGCACCGGCGATGGAAGCATCATCGAGTTTCGCAGCGTCGTCGACGCGGTTCGCTGCGCGATCGAGGTGCAAAACGGCCTCATCGAGCGCAACGCCGGCGTGCCGGAGGACCGGCGGATCGAGTTCCGCGTCGGGATTCACGTCGGCGACGTCGTCGAGGAGGCGGACGGCGACCTCATGGGCGACGGCGTCAATATCGCCGCGCGGCTCGAAGGCGTCGCCAAGCCGGGCGCGATCTGCCTCTCCGAGGACGCCTATCGACAGGTGAGCGGCCGGCTCGAGATGGAGGTCACCGATCTTGGGCCCACCCAGCTCAAGAACATCGACAGGCCGATTCGCGCTTATTCGCTGCAGGTAGGGGTCGCTGCAAAGCCGAAGCCAGCGAAAGCGGCGGAGCCCGTGACGCCGCAGAAGAGGCGCTTCTGGCTCGCCGCCGCGCTCATGGGCCTGCTCCTCGTCATCGGCGGCGGCGCATGGTGGCTCCTCAAGGCGAACCAGCCGGCGAGTGTCGCCGCCAACGCGCCCGCCGAGGCCGCGCGGCTTTCGATCGTCGTGCTGCCCTTCGCCAATCTCTCGGGCGATCCGGCGCAGGACTACCTCGTCGACGCCCTGACCGACGAGCTGACCACCGCTCTGACGCGCATCCGCGACAGCTTCGTCATCGCGCACAACACGGCAATGACCTTCAAGGGCAAGCCGACCGACGCCAAGGCGATCGGCAAGGATCTCGGAGCGCGCTATGTCCTCGAAGGGTCCGTGCAGCCGAGCGGCGACAAGATGCGGGTCAACGCCCAGCTGATCGACGCCGGCAGCGGCGCTCACGTCTGGGCCGAGCAGTTCGACACGCCCCGCGCTGAGCTATTGCAGACACAAGACGCGATCGTCGCGCATCTGGCGAACCATCTCGACTTTCAGCTTGCCCAGGCCGAGGCCGCCCGTCTCAAACGGGCGCCCGTCGCCAATCGGGACGCCGAGGACTTGGCTCTTCAATGCGCAGCGGGCGCATCGAAGGCCGGATGGATCGGCAAGGAGGCGGAGGCGGCCTATGCGCTCTGCGATCAGGCGCTCGCCATTGATCCCAGCAATGTCCGCGCCGTCCAGCTACTGGGGGTCAAGTTCTGGGTGCGGGCGGTGGTTGGCGTTTCGAGCGACCCTCAAGGCGACCTCGAGCGGGCCAATGACCTGGAGTCGAAGGCGATCGCCCTCGATCCAGATTGGACGTGGCCTCACGACGTGAAGGGCGGCATCCTCCGGCACCAGGGGCATGCCGAGGACGCCGTCGCCGAGCACGAGCGCGCCCTCGCCCTCGACCCCTCCAACGTCGACGCCGCCGCCCAGCTCGGCATCGATTACCGGTTCCTGGGACGATTCGACAAAAGCCTTGAATATTTGGACCGCGCGATCCT
>JAFAHO010000382.1 GCA_019237205.1 Hyphomicrobiales bacterium | reverse complement strand
GCCGGATTCCTTGATCTTGGAGACGATCGCCGAATAGTCTTTCTCGCCGGTGTTCACGCCTTCGTACAGCACTTCCTTGATGCCGAACTTGTGCATGTTGTCGAGCGCGGCGTCGGCGAGGCCCTTGCCGTAGGTCGTCTTGTCGTGGACGACAGCGATCTTCTTGCCCTTGAGCTTGTCGCGGGCGAGCTCGGCCCACAACATGCCCTGCTGGTCGTCGCGGCCGCAGGTGCGGAACGCGTCCCACAGCATGCGGTCGGTGACCTTCGGGTTGGTGGCCGAAGGCGTGATGAACAGGATGCCGTTCTCCGAATAGACGTCGGAGGCCGGGATCGTCACGCCCGAGTTGAAGTGGCCGACGACGAATTTGACGCCATCGCCCACGAACTTGTTGGCGACCGAGACGCCCTGCTTCGGATCCGACACGTCGTCGCCCTGCTCGAGGGTGATCTGCTGGCCGAGGATGCCGCCGGCCTTGTTGATGTCGTCGACCGCCTGCTGCGTCCCGTTGGTGAGCTGAGCGCCGAAGGCGGCGTTCGGCCCGGTGATCGGTCCGGCGACGCCCAGCTTGATTTGGGCGCTCGCGACGCCGGACGCCGCCAGGGCGGCGGCGAACACGGCGCCTGACAACCAGTATTTCTTCATGCAGTTACTCCCGTCATGTTCAGGGCGCTGAGGCCCTCCCTCGCGCCGCGGCAGAATGAATTCCACCTTGAGCGCAGATACTTTCTCGTTTTCGAGAAAGAGTCACCTTAAAAAACGAAGAGGTTCGCGGCGCGCGCCCCCCCGGAGCCTTCATGCGCCGCTCTTTGCCCGCCAGTTCATGCCGGCGCGCTCATAAGCCCAGGAATATTGCGTCGCCATCTGCGCCGCGCGCTTGTAACGATAGCCGAGGACCGCCACGATCATCAGCCAGACATAGTCGATGATGAAAAACTGCAGCGACAGCAGCGGCTCGCCGTAGAGCGCATAGTGCAGAAAGCGGACGCCTGCAGTCAGGAAGACCATGTAAGGCAGCAGCATCGGAATCGGACGCCACGTCTGCGCCATCGCCCGGCCGGTCGCCCAGGCGCCCAAGCCCCCGAGGATCAGCGTGATGAGGATGAAGGTGAAGAGGCCGTAAGGCGAATCCGACCACAGGACGCCGTCCATCAGTGGCCCCCCTCGAGATAGGCGGCGCGCACTTCCGGGCGAGCCAGCAGTTCCGCGCCGCCGCCCTGCATGGTGATCACCCCGTTGACCATGACGTAGCCGCGGTGAGCGAGCTTCAGCGCGTGGAAGGCGTTCTGTTCGACGAGGAAGACCGTCAGTCCCTCGCTCTTGTTGAGATCGGCGATCACCTCGAAGATCTGCTTGACGACGAGCGGCGCAAGACCAAGCGAGGGCTCGTCGAGCAGCAAGAGACGCGGCCGGCTCATCAGCGCCCGCGCGATCGCCAGCATCTGCTGCTCGCCGCCCGAGAGCGTGCCGCCGCGTTGCGGCGCGCGCTCCTTGAGCCGGGGGAAGAGCGTGAAGACGCGGCTGATATCTTCGTCGAAATGGGCGAAATCGTTGATCGACGCGCCCATCTGCAGGTTCTCGAACACCGTCATGCGCGGGAAGATGCGACGCCCTTCCGGCGACTGGGCGATCGACAGGCGCGCGATCTGATGGGTGGGCAGGCCGGTGATATCCTTGCCGTCGAAACTGATCCTGCCGCGGCGCGCGCGGGGCGCGCCGAAGATCGTCATCATCGTGGTCGACTTGCCGGCGCCGTTGGCGCCGATGAGGGTCACGATCTCGCCCGGGTTGACGTCGATGTCGACGCCTTTCAGCGCCTGGATCTTGCCGTAGAAGGTCTCGACGCCGCGCAATTGCAGGAGCGGCCCGGCCACGGCCGCAGCCGCGCTCACTGCTCGAGCTCCTTTTCGATCGCCTCGACTTCCTCTTCGTCGGCGACCCCGAGATAGGCGGCGATGACCTTCGGATCGGCGCGAACATCCTCCGGCGTTCCGTCGGCGATCTTCACGCCGTAGTCGAGCACGACCACATGGTCGGAGATCTGCATCACCACCGACATGTCGTGCTCGATCAGCAGCACCGACGTGTTGTGGTCGGCGCGGATCGAGCGCAGGAGCGCGTTCAAATCCGCCGACTCGCGCGGGTTGAGGCCTGCGGCCGGCTCGTCGAGGCACAGAAGCACCGGATCGGTGCACATCGCGCGCGCGATCTCGAGCCGCCGCTGCGCGCCGTAAGGCAGTTCGCCCGCCGGATCGTCGGCCCGGTCGGTAAGTCCGATCTTGTCGAGCCAGTGTTTCGCCCGGTCGATCGCTTCGGCCTCCTTGCGGCGATAGCTTGGCGCGCCGATGAGGCCGAGCACAGTCATGCCGCTCGCCAGCATGAGCGGATTGTGATGCGCAACCAGCAGATTTTCGAGCGCCGTCATCCCCTGGAAGAGGCGGATGTTCTGGAAGGTGCGCGCCACTCGCGCGGTGCGCGCGATCTCGTGGTCGGGCATGCGCTCGAGCAGGAAGAGGTCGCCGTTCGCGGTCTTCGCGTGGCGCCCGCTCGCTTTCGTCGCGGCTTCGATGTCCTCGCTCGTCGCGACGCCGTCGCGCGCGAAGGCGAGCCGTCCTTCGGTCGGCTTATAGAAGCCGGTGACGCAGTTGAAGACGGTCGTCTTGCCGGCGCCGTTGGGCCCGATGAGGGCGGTGATGTCGCCGCGCCCGACCGTAAAGGTGAAGGCGTTGACCGCAATGAGGCCGCCGAACCGCATCGTGAGCTTTTCGACGGCGAGCAGAGGGCTGGTCAGCCAGTTCATCAGCCGCGGCCCTCTTTGACGAGATCGCCCGCCACGGCCCTCCGCTCCTTGAGGAAGATCGAGGGCATTCGCGTCGAAACGAGGCCGCGCGGCTTCCAGATCATCATGATGACCATCGCGGCGCCGAACAGCAGCATGCGGTACTGCGTCGGATCGAAATCCTGGCCGAAGATGGCCTTGAGCCAGTCGAGTTCGCGCATCAGTTCGGGCACGCCGATCATCACCGCCGCCGCGACGGCGACGCCGAGCTGCGAGCCCATGCCCCCGAGCACCACGATGGCGAGGATGGTCGCCGATTCGATGAAGGTGAAACTTTCGGGGCTGACGAAGCCCTGACGCACGGAGAAGAACGAGCCGGCGAAGCCGCCGAACATCGCGCCGAGCGCGAAGGCGGTGAGCTTGGTGTTGGTGGTGTTGATGCCGAGCGAGCGGCAGGCGATCTCATCCTCGCGCAACGCCTCCCACGCGCGGCCGATCGGCAGACGCCTCAGGCGCAGCGTGACGAAGTTCGTCAGAAGCGCGAGCCCAAGGATCAGATAGAAGAGAAAGATCGTGCGGTAGATCGGAGAGAAGGGGATGTGGAAGATCGCGGCGAAGCCATTGTCGTCGTCGCTGAAAGGAATGCCGAAAAAGGTGACGTGCGGAATGCCGGTGATGCCGGCGTAACCGTTGGTCAGGTCGACCCAGTTGATGAGGACCATGCGGATGATCTCGCCAAACGCAAGCGTCACGATCGCCAGATAGTCGCCCCTGAGCCTCAGGACCGGAAAGCCGAGGATAACGCCCCACATCGCCGCAAGCATGCCGGCGAGCGGCAGGCAGAGCCAGAACGACAGGCCGAAGGTCGTCGACAGGAGCGCATAGGAATAGGCGCCGACGGCGTAGAAGGCGACATAGCCGAGATCGAGGAGACCCGCGAGGCCGACCACGATGTTCAGTCCCCAGCCCAGCATCACGTAGATCAAGATCTGGACGCCGTAATTGTTGATCCACTTGAGCGAGCTGGCGGGCCCGAGCAGGCCCAGCGTGAGGAGGGGAAATGCGATGACGAGGCCCAGCATGAAGGGGCCGAACCAGCGCCCGAACGCGACGCGGGCTCGAGACGGGGGCGCGACGCCTTCGCCTTCGCGCGCGGCCTGAACGAGGGCGCCCCCCATGCCGCCGGCGGCGATCGAGCCGAAGCGATCGAACCAGATGCGCCAGTCCGCGCCGGCCATCTGGCGCAGGAAGACGAACACGAAGACGAGCGCCGCGATTCCAAACGAGGCCGGCCAGCGCCCGATGAGCACGAGCTCATTGTTGATGTTGGATTCGGCGTGATAGCTGATGATCGGAAACGAGAGCGCGAAGGCGACGAGCGCGGCCGCGACGGCGGTCCGCAGCGCGGGCACGAGTTGCGAGGCGGTTGTTTCGCTGGCGCTCGCGAGCGGAGTTGTCTGCGGAGCTGCGGTCATGCTCAAACCTTCTCCACCTCGGGCCGTCCGAGGATGCCGGACGGCATGAAGATCAGGGTGATGGCGAGGATCATGAACGCCGCCACGTCCTTATAGTCGGTGGTGAAATAGGACGACCAGAACACTTCGATGAGGCCGATCAGGAGGCCGCCGAGAACCGCGCCCGGAAGCGAGCCGATCCCCCCGAGCACCGCCGCGGTGAAGGCCTTGACGCCCGGCACGAAGCCGTCGGCGAAATTGACGACGCCGTAATAGATGACGAACATCACGCCAGCGACCGCGGCGAGGGCGGCGCCGATGACGAAGGTGATCGAAATCGTCGCGTCGACGTCGATGCCGAGCAGCGCCGCCATCTTGCGGTCCTGCTCGCAAGCGCGCTGGGCGCGGCCGAGTGAAGTGTGCTGGACGAGATACCAGAAGGCCGCGAGCAGCACGGCGGTGACGATCATGATGAGGACCTGGCGCACCGACAGCGTCACGTCGTAGGCGCCGCCGGTGAGATTGAACACGTGGTTCGGCAATTGCGGCGCGGGTTTGTTGCGCGGTCCCTGCACGACCTGGACAAAATTCGAGAGGAAGATCGACATGCCGATGGCCGAGATCAGCGGCGCGAGACGGAACGACCCGCGCAACGGTCGGTAGGCCAGCCGTTCGATCGCCCAGTTCCACAACCCCGTCAGCGCCATGCCGGCGACCATCACGACGATGAATGCGACGGGCAGCGAGCCCAGATGGAGAATCTGGGTCAGGATCATGAAAATGATCAGCGCGATGAAGGCCGACAGCATGAACACATCGCCATGCGCGAAATTGACCATGCCGATGATGCCGAAGACCATCGTGTAGCCGATGGCGATGAGTCCGTAGATCGAGCCGAGCGTGAGCCCGTTAATCAGCTGCTGCAGGAAATTATCCATGCGCCAATCGTTCCTCCGGTTTCCTCCGCTCGTGCAGGAAGCGTGCCAGATTTCCCGGCCGTCCTGTCGTTCCGCTCGCGCGGTTTCGTCCTAGCGCTTAGCCGGTCGCGTCCGGGCATTCAAGTCGCCTGTCATCTTTCCGCAACCTAGCGTTCGCGGCCCGCGGCGGCAACCGCGCCGCGCCCAAGACGACTGACCCAGCGACTGACGCAGCTTCATCCAATATACAATGATCCGAACTCGACGTATTCAGAAAAATATAACGAGCGTCGGCGATGGGTTTTGTCTCGCCGTCCTTCTATTTTTTACACAAATAAAGTCCATCTGCCTGATATCGACTTTAGCGCTGTATGGACATTGGCGCCGACGGGGGTATACGAATTTCGACGTCAACGCTGCAGGACGCGGTCGCCTCGTCGGGCGAGGGCGACTCCAGCGCGCGAGGGACGGTCGATTCGACGGGCGAAAGTCGTTCGACGGGAGGAAGCGCTTATGGCGATGACAATGACGGGGGAGGCGACGCTTCCGGCCGGGCGGCCAAAAGTGTGGGCGCTGCTCAACGACCCCGCGGTGCTCAAAGCTTGCATCCCCGGCTGCGAGTCGCTGGAAAGAACGGGCGACAACGGATTCGCGGCGGTCGCCAAGGTTCGGATCGGGCCGGTCGCCGCCACTTTCAAAGGCAAGGTCGAGCTCAGCGACATCGTGCCGGAGGTCGGCTACACGATCACGGGCGAGGGCGAGGGCGGAATCGCGGGTTTCGCCAAGGGGAGCGCCAAAGTCTCGCTGGCCGACGTCGAGGCCGGCACGCGGCTCCACTACGACGTCGAGGCCAGCGTCGGCGGCAAGATCGCCCAGCTCGGCTCGCGCCTGATCGACGGGGTGGCCAAGAGCATGGCCGACAAGTTTTTCGCCAGCTTCGCCGAGGCCGCCGGTGGCGCCGTCGCGCCGGCCGCAGCGCCCGCGGCTGAGGCGGTCGCAGCGGCCGCAGCCGCTCCGGGCGCAAGCGCGGGGCCGCAAGCGATTCTAACGAGGACGTCTTGGTTCAGGAGGATATGGGAATGGTTCATGTCTCTATGGCGGTAAACGGCCGGCAGGCGTCGGCGGACGTCGATCCGAGGACGCTGCTCGTGCAATTCCTGCGCGACCATTTGCGCCTCACCGGCACGCATGTCGGCTGCGACACGTCGCAATGCGGCGCCTGCGTCGTCCATGTCGACGGCGAAGCGATCAAGTCCTGCACCGCGCTGGCGGTGAGCTGCAACGGCTCTCATGTGACGACGATCGAGGGGCTCGCGCAGAACGGCAAGCTGCATCCAATGCAGCAGGCCTTTCAGGACAATCACGCCCTGCAATGCGGCTTCTGCACGCCGGGAATGATCATGGCGGCGGTCGATCTCGTCAATCGCGAGGGCGCGAACCTCGATGAGGCGGCCATCCGCCACGGACTCGAAGGCAACATCTGCCGCTGCACCGGCTATCACAACATCGTCAAGGCGGTGGCCCAGGGCGCCCGCGAGATGGGCGCCGCCGCGACGCACAAGGCCGCCGAATAAACCATCCGCTTCGGCCATTCCCAGGGAGAGAAATTCATGAGCGCGACCGGCATTGGCGCCTCCGTCAAACGCAAGGAAGACATCCGCTTCATCACCGGCAAGGGTCATTACGTCGACGACGTCAATCGTCCAGGCCAGGCCTACGCGTATTTTCTGCGCTCGCCGCATGCGCATGCGACGATCGACAAGATCGACGCCTCCGCCGCGCTGAAATCGAAGGGGGTCGTGGCGGTTCTGACCGGCGCCGACGCGGTCGCCGACAAGGTGGGCGCCCACATTCCCGGCTGGACGGTCCATTCGAAAGACGGGTCGCCGATGAAGGTCGGCTCGTTCCCGGCGCTTGCGCATGGCAAGGTCCTTTACGTCGGCGATCCCGTCGCCGTCGTCATCGCCGACACGTATGCAGAAGCAAGAGACGCGGGGGAGAAACTCGTCGTCGATTACGGTGTCCTCAAGCCGGTCGTGGAGCTCGCGGCCGCGGCAAGTCCGGGCCAGCCACAAATTCACGACTATGCTTCCAACAATACGGTCTTCAACTGGCACGTCGGCGACAAGGCCTCGACGGACGCCGCTTTCGCCAAGGCGGCGCACGTGACCAAGCTCGATCTCGTCAACAACCGCACCATCCCGAACGCGATGGAGCCGCGCGCGGCTGTCGCCGAATATGATGCCGGTTCCGACGTCATCACACTTCACACGACGAGCCAGAATCCGCATGTCGCGAGAGTTGTGCTTTCTGCATTTCAAGGCGTCGCGCCTGAGCACAAGCTCAGGGTGGTCGCGCCTGACGTGGGGGGCGGCTTCGGCTCCAAGATTTTCATTTACAACGAGGAGACGGTCTGCGCCTGGGCCGCCAAGAAGATCGACCGGTCTATCAAATGGACGGCCGAGCGCACGGAGTCATTCCTCACGGACGCGCATGGTCGGGACCACGTCTCCCACGCCGAACTCGCACTGGACGCCAATGGCAAGATCCTCGGCCTCAGGGTCCACACGATCGCCAACCTCGGCGCCTACCCGTCGACTTTCTGGGCGTCGGTCCCAACCTATCTGTACGGGATTCTGCTATCAGGGCAGTATGACATCGCCGCCATCTACTGTGAGGTCGATGGGGTCTACACCAATACCGTGTCCGTAGACGCCGTCCGCGGCGCCGGGCGTCCGGAGGCGACCTTCCTGATCGAGCGAATCGTCGAGAAAGCGGCGCGCGAGATCGGACTCGATCCGGCCGAATTCCGCCGGCAGAATTTCGTCAAGTCCTTCCCGCATCAGACGCCCGTGATCCTCGCCTACGACGTTGGCGACTATGTCGCCGCGCTGGACAAGGCGCTGGCGCTCGCCGACTACAAGGGCATCGGCGCTCGAAAGGCGGCCTCGGCCGCCAAGGGCAAACTGCGGGGCATTGGGTTTTCCGCGTACATTGAAGCCTGCGGCCTTGCCCCTTCGCAGGCGGTCGGCGCTCTGGGCGGCGGCGTGGGCTTGTGGGAATCTGCTGAAGTCCGGGTCAATATGGTTGGCACGGTCGAGGTTTTGACCGGCTGCCACAGCCATGGCCAGGGTCACGAGACGACCTACGCCCAGCTCGTCTCCTCACGCCTCGGTATTCCGCTTGAAATCGTCTCTAACGACCCGGCGGCCACCGAGAAGGTGCAGATGGGCATGGGCACGTACGGCTCGCGCTCCGGCGCGGTCGGCATGTCGGCCATTTCCAAGGCGCTCGATAAGATCGAGGCCAAGGCGAAGAAGGTCGCAGGCCATGTCCTCGAAGCGTCGGAAGGCGATATCGAGTTCAAGGACGGCAAGTTTACGGTCAAGGGCACCGACAAATCGATCGACTTCGGTTCGGTCGCCCTGAACGCCTACACCGCACACAAGTTCAACGGGCAGGAGCTGGAGCCGGGTCTGAAGGAAACCGCGTTCTGGGATCCCGCGAACTTCACCTTCCCGGCCGGCGTCCATATTTGCGAGCTCGAGATCGATCCCGAGACCGGCGTCGTGACAATCGACCGCTGGACCGCGGTCGACGACTTCGGCAAGCTCATCAATCCGATGATTGTCGAGGGCCAGGTGCACGGCGGCGTCGTGCACGGCGTCGGTCAGGCGCTGATGGAAGCCGCGTACTACGATGGCGACGGACAGCTGCTGACCGCGAGCTACATGGACTATTGCATGCCGCGCGCCGACAATGTGCCCTCGCTCAAGGTCGACACAATCGAGACGCCCTGCCCGTCCAACCCGCTTGGCATCAAGGGGTGCGGGGAAGCCGGGGCGATAGCCTCTCCTCCGGCGGTCATCAACGCCATCACCGACGCTCTAGGCCATGAGGACGTGACGATGCCGGCAACCCCGCAGATCGTCTGGCGCGCCGCGCAGAAGGCCGCCACCAAGCGCGCCGCGGAATGACATTTCGACGGAAGCGGCCTCGCGCCGCCTCCCCTGATCCCTCGTTCGGAGACATGTCTCATGTACGCCTTTGAATATCATCGCCCGCACACGCTCACC
>JAFAHO010000332.1 GCA_019237205.1 Hyphomicrobiales bacterium | reverse complement strand
GGCCTGACAATGCGAACCTCGACAAGGCGCGCCGGCTCTTGTGGCCGATCAAGCAGAAATACGGCAAGAAGATCTCCTGGGCCGATCTGATGGTCCTCGCCGGCAACGTTGCTTTGGAGTCGATGGGCTTCAAGACCTTCGGCTTTGCCGGCGGCCGCGCCGATGTCTGGGAACCCGAGGAACTGTACTGGGGTCCCGAGGGCACCTGGCTCGGTGACGAGCGCTACAGCGGCGAGCGCCAGCTTCAAAGGCCGCTCGGCGCGGTCCAGATGGGACTGATCTACGTCAACCCGGAAGGGCCGAACGGCAAGCCGGATCCGGTCGCCGCGGCCAAGGATATCCGCGAGACGTTCAAGCGCATGGCGATGGACGACGAGGAGACCGTCGCGCTGATTGCGGGCGGTCACACTTTCGGCAAGACCCACGGCGCTGGCGACGCCAAGCAATATGTGGGCCCTGAACCCGAAGGGGCTGACATCGAGCAGCAGGGGCTCGGCTGGAAGAACACATTTGGCACCGGCAAAGGCAGCGATGCGATCACCAGCGGCCTCGAAGTCATCTGGAGCAAGACGCCGACCCAGTGGAGCAACAACTTCTTCTCGAACCTGTTCGGCTACGAATGGGAGCTGACCAAGAGCCCGGCCGGCGCCTATCAGTGGACGCCGAAAGATGGCGCAGGCGCTGGGACTGCGCCAGATCCGCACGATCCGTCGAAGCGTCGCACGCCTGCCATGCTGACCACGGACCTCGCCCTGCGGCTCGACCCGGCTTACGAAAAGATTTCGAGGCGCTTCTTCGAGAATCCGGATCAGTTCGCAGACGCGTTCGCCCGGGCGTGGTTCAAGCTGACACACCGCGACATGGGTCCGATCGTGCGCTACCTGGGCCCGCTCGTTCCGAAGGAGACGCTGATCTGGCAGGACCCGATCCCCGCCGTGGATCATCCGCTGATCGGGGAAAAGGACATCGCCGCTCTGAAGGCGAAAATCCTCGCCTCCGGCCTCACCGTTTCCGAGCTGGTGTCGACGGCCTGGGCGTCGGCGTCGACGTTCCGCGGCGGCGACAAGCGCGGCGGAGCGAACGGCGCGCGGATTCGCCTTAGCCCCCAAAAGGACTGGGACGTCAACCAGCCGGCGGAGCTCGCAAAGGCGCTGCACACGCTCGAAGCGATCCAGAAGGAGTTCAACGCTTCACAATCAGGCGGGAAAAAGGTCTCGATCGCCGACCTGGTCGTTCTCGGCGGAGGCGCGGCGATCGAGAAAGCCGCGAAGGACGCCGGGCACGACGTGAAAGTCCCTTTCACGCCCGGCCGCATGGACGCCTCGCAGGAGCAAACTGACGTCGACTCGTTCGAGCCGCTCGAACCGGTTGCCGACGGCTTCCGCAACTATCTCAGCGGCAAGCAGGGCCTGTCCGCTGAGGAATCGTTGGTGGATCGAGCGCAACTTCTGACGCTGACGGCTCCCGAGATGACGGTTCTCGTCGGCGGCCTTCGCGTCCTGGGCGCAAATGCCCGCAAGTCCTCGCATGGCGTCTTCACCAAGCGGCCGGGCACGCTGACGAACGACTTCTTCGTCAACCTGCTCGACATGAGCACGGAATGGCGGCCGTCCGCTGGCTCTGAGGGAGTCTACGAAGGCCACGACCGGAAGACGAACGAGCTCAAATGGACAGGGACGCGCGCCGACCTGATCTTCGGTTCGCACTCGCAGTTGCGCGCGATTGCGGAAGTCTATGCGAGCGCCGACTCGAAGGAAAAGTTCGTGAAGGACTTCGCCAAAGCGTGGGCCAAGGTGATGGAGCTCGATCGCTTCGACCTCGTCTCTCGCGAGCAGCCCCTCGCAGTGGCGGCGGAATAATACGGGAAGCCGCGTGCGGGAAAACCTGCGCGCGGCTCCTACTTCCGGCGGTAAAGACCGGTGAAGGTCACCATCACGCCGCCGCACGCGCCATTGTCCTCGACCGCGAGCCACGGCCCGACGCGCTGCATCCGCACCAGGCAATCCCCCTCGGTTCCCTCGTCGAACGGCCTGCTGCCGTCCTCGTTGAAAGCGATCATGTTGCGAGAAGGCCTGACATTGGCGTTCAGCACGCCGGTATGGACGTTGAGCAGGGCGGGATAGGTCTGCAGGCCGTCCACCTTCAGCACGCCGCCGCCGCCTTTGGCGATCGTGATCGAGCCGCCGGGGTGGACCCATTCGCCGGCCCAGTCCGAGTCTTTCGGCGCGGGCGCTGGAGCGACAGGGGCGAGGGCGGAGGCCGGCAGCCATCCACTGGTCCAGTCCTGCGTTCGCGCGAGCGGCGACTGGTAGGCCGTGCAGACATAGGGCGGTTGCGTCTTTCCCGTGAGCACGAGGTCGCCGGGCAAGAGATAGTCGGGCCGGCGGCAGACGGCGGCGTCCGACGGACACGAGGCGTTTTCGTCGGCGCCCCGGACGAAGTAGACGCGCGAAGGCGCCGTCACCCGCGACACGACGAGCGGCCGATTCATGTCGAAGTCGACGCCGCGACAATATTCCGGATCCGAGGCAGCCGAACCGGACGCAACGGCGTACGCAGCGGCCTGGATAAATCCCAACGTCCTCAGGTGCGTCAGCATGCCCCTCCGCCAGGCCCCGATCCAGCCCGAAGATTGTAAAGGAGCCTGCGAAGCGGCGCTACGCCCGCCATCAATGCGCGATTCGCTCCAGCGCCAGATTGGTCGTGCGCGGCCCGAAAATGCCGATCGTCGCCATCACGATCGCCATCGCCGCGGCGATGAAGACGAAGACGCCGAAGGCGCCGAATACGTCGAGGATGAAGGCGATGATGAAGGAGCTGAAGATCACCGAGAGCCGGCTCCAGGAATAGACGAAGCCCGCCGCGCGCGCCCGGATGCCGGTCGGGAACAGCTCCTGCTGATAGGCGTGGAAGCTATAGGACATGATGTTGTTTCCGAGCGTCAGCGCGAGGCCCATGGCGATGATGAGCGCGGCCTCCCGCGTCTGCCCGAACACGAGTCCGCAGATGAGGATGAGCCCGGCGGCGGCGACGATGATCCACTTGCGCTCGAACCGGTCGCCGAGGAAAAAGCCGATCAGCGGCCCCACCGGCGCCGCGAGCGCAATCAGCGTCGTGTAGCCGAGGCTGGTCGAGATGGCGACCCCCTGCTTGACGAGGAGCGAGGGCACCCAGTTCGAGAAGCCGTAGAAGCCGATCGTCTGGAAGATGTTGAAAACGCTCATCAGAATCACCCTGCCGCGCACGCCGGGGATCCAGAGATCCATGAAGCCGCTCGCCGGAGAGATCAGCTCTTCCGGTCCGGATGGCGGCAGCGGCTTGCCAAATTCGGCCGCAACCCTGGTCTCAATGGCGGAAAGAACGCGGTCAGCCTCGTCGAGCCGCCCGTGCCTGGCGAGCCAACGCGGACTTTCGGGCAAGCCGCGACGAAGGAACACGACGACCGGGGCGGCGAGCGCGCCGATCAGCACCACCCAGCGCCAGCCCTCGACCCCGAACGGCGCCGCCGGCACGAGCACAAAGGCAAGGAAGGAAGCGACCGGCACGCAGACGAAGCCGATCGCCTGATTGACCGCAAAGGCGCGCCCGCGGATCCCCTTCGGCGCGAGTTCGCTTAAGTACGCGCCGATGGTCACGATCTCGACACCGAGGCCGATGCCGCTGATGAGCCGCCAGAGGTTGAGGCCAAAGGCGTCCGTCTGCAGCGCCACGATGATATTGGCGGTCGAGTACCAGAGGAGCGACCAGGTGAAGATCGCCCGGCGCCCGTAGCGGTCGGCGAGGAAGCCGCAGAGGATCGTGCCGATGAAGAGGCCGGTGAACAAGGCGGCGATGAAGCTCGCGACGCCGGTCGTGCCGAAGAGACCCGCGGTCCTGGCCGTCAGCACGCCGGATTTGACCAGGCTCGGCGCGACATAAGCGGTGAACAGGAGGTCGTAGAGCTCGAAGAACATGCCGAAGCCGAGCAGCACGATATAGGTCCAGATCGTGCGCGTCGCCGGCAGCCGGTCGATGCGGGCCGAAATGGCGCCGGCGCTCAAGCGCGCTCCTCCGCCGTCGTTCATGTTTCCTCGCCTCCAAATGCCGGCGCGATTGTCGCACTCGAGCGCGGCCAACAGATGCGACCTTCGGGCGTCGTGTCAAATTGACGCGGCGGTGCGCCTAAGGGCCCTCTACGGACCACCGACACGCTAGGTTCGCCTTGGCGCGCTAGCCTAAACGTCAATCGCCTCGCCAGAGCGCCAATGATGACGACGCCTTCCCCGCCCCGCGCGAGTAGCGCGCGGCCTTCGGCCATCGGCCGAAGCGTCGTCGCCGCGCTCGCTCTTCTCGTGTCCGCGGCGGGAGTGGAGGCCGACGAATCGCCGGCGAGCGGGCCGCTAAGAGTGGCCGTCTACGATGTTCCGCCCTATGGATCGGTCGAGGCGGACGGATCGATCGACGGCGTCAGCGTCGATCTCTGGCGGCGCGCGGCGGAGGTCATCGGGCGCGACTATCGCCTTGTTCCAGTCGGGCAAATGGAGGCTATTCTCGAGGGCCTCGAGCGCAGGGACTACGACGCCGCGATCGGCGCGATCACCATCACGCCGGCGCGGCTCGCGCGGGTGGACTTCAGTTATCCGGCGCATCGCTCCGGCGTCGCGGTGGCGGTCCGCAAGGACAGTGGGCCGCTGGCGGCGTTTCTGAACTACGGCGCGGTCGTCGGCGAGCTCAGCCCCCTCATCGCGCTGACGTTCGCGCTTCTGGTCGCGATGGGAGTCGCCATGTGGATCGCGGAACGGCCGACGCGATCGCTGAACCACGATTCAGCCGTCGCCTCTCTCCGCGACGGCGTCTACTGGGCGGTCGTGACGATGACGACGGTCGGCTATGGCGACAAGACGCCGAAAACCACAGGCGGGCGCATGATCGCGATTCTTTGGATGCTCGTCAGCGTCGCCCTCATATCGATTCTCTCGACCTCGATCATCTCGAAGATGACCGCCGATCGCGTCGCGTCCGGTCTTCGTCTCACGGAGGCGGAGCTTACCGGCAAGCGCCTCGCTGCGGTCGCCCACTCGTCCGGCGCCGAATATCTCGACGAGCGCCATCTTCACTACGCCCCGTTCGACGACCTTCCTGCTGCGCTGACCGCGCTCGAGCAGGGCCATGCGGACGCCGTCGTCAACAGCATTGGCGCGCTCCAGTACCTGATTGCGGCCCGCTTCAAGGGCACGATCGAGGCGCCGCAAGGCGCGCTGGAGCCGGCTTATATGGCCATCGCCCTGCCGCCCGGCAGCGCGCTGAAAAAGCCGCTCGACCGAGCCCTGATCGAGATCACCGGCAGCGAGGAATGGCGCCGGATCGAAGACAGCTATTTCGGGCGGTAGACCAGGATGCGTCCAGCGGAACGCCATGATTGCGAGCGAAGCGAAGCAATCCAGGAGAACGTAACGCTCCGGCGGCCGCCCTGGATCGCCACGCTTCGCTCGCGATGACGGTTCCGCCAACCGCGACCTGCTTTGGACGGACGGTTTGACCCCGCTCCCCATTGGATATACAATGCATCCAACGTATATCCAAGGGGCCCATCATGCAGGTCGCCAAATGGGGCAACAGCCTCGCCATCCGCATCCCCGCCGCCGTCGCTGAGGCGCTCGGGTTGCGGGCGGGCGACGAAGTGGAAGTGCATGTCGGGGGCGCGCGCGAGTTCGCCCTCAGGCGCAAGCCAAACCGCGAGGACCTCTTGAAGCGCCTGCGCGCCTTCCGCGGCCGCCTGCCCTCCGATTTCGTGTTCGACCGGGACGAGGCGAATGAGCGGTGATTTCTTCGACACCAACGTGCTGCTCCATCTGCTCTCCGAAGACGCCGAAAAGGCCGATCGCGCTGAGAGGGTGGTGCGCGGGGGCGGCAGGATCAGTGTGCAAGTTTTGAACGAAGCGGCCAGCGTAATGCGCCGCAGGCTCAGGATGAGCCGGCGCGAGACGCGCGAATTTCTGACGCTCATCCGCAGCCTGCTTGATGTTGCGCCGGTCACGCTGGACACGCACGACCTCGGCCTCGAATTCGCCGAACGCTACGGGCTCTCGATTTACGATTCCATGATCGCAGCGGCGGCGGCGCTGAGCGGCTCTGCGCGGCTCTGGTCGCAAGACATGCAGCACGGCATACGGATCGGGGAGCGGCTCAGGGTGGAGAATCCGTTTCGGTGAACGTGCGAAGCGTTCGCCCCTACTCCCGCACGTGCCGCAGCGCCGCCGCCGCCGCGAACGGCGCGGCGGCGATGGCGAAGAGCGATAGCGCGCAGAGCATGAGGAAGGGCGTCAGGAAGGGCGCGGCGCCGCCGCTCGCGGCGGAGGCGGCGGCGACGCCAAAGATCAGCACGGGGATGGTCAGCGGCAGCACCAGCACCGCCATCAAAAGTCCGCCGCGCCTCAGCGACACGGTGATCGCCGCCCCGATCGCCCCGATCATGGTGAGCGCCGGTGTGCCGGCCAGGAGGGTCGCGGCGACGAGCGCGAGCGGCGCCGGCGCCATCGCCAGCATCAGGCCGAAGAGGGGCGAGACGACGATGAGCGGCAGCGCGCTCGTCGTCCAGTGAGCCGCGCATTTGATCAGCACCACGAGCTCGAGCGGCAGCGAGCCGTTCATCATCACGTCGAGCGAGCCGTCGTCCTGGTCAGCCTGAAAGAGCCGGTCGAGCCCGAGCAGCGTCGCAAGCAGCGCCGCGATCCAGAGGATCGCGGGCCCAAGCCGCGCCAGCAGATTGAGGTCGGGCCCGAGCGCGAACGGCATGATCGCGACGAGGATCAGGAAGAACACCGCCCCGACCGAAGCGCCGCCGATCCGCCGCGCAATGCGCCATTCGCGCAGGAAAAGAGCGAGGGCGGCGGTCACGCGCGGCGCTCCCCTCTCCCCCTGCGGGAGAGGGGTTGGGGGTGAGGGGTCCAGCGCATCAGCGCTACATCCCGGCGCGCCTTTCGGCGCGGACGCCTCATCCGGCGCTTCGCGCCACCTTCCCCCGCAAAGGGGGAAGGGAGTGGGCGTGCCCAGCTCACGCCGCCGCCCCCAGCCTGAGCACGCTTGCGCCCGAAAGCCCGAGCGGCGCGTGGGTGGCGGCGACGACGATCCCGCCGCCGTCGAGATAGGATTGCATGATCGCGGTGAAGGCGACCTGCGCGGCGGCGTCGAGCGCGGTCGTCGGCTCGTCGAGGAGCCAGAGCGGCCGATCGGCGACAAGGAGGCGCGCGAGCGCGACCCGCCGCTTCTGCCCGGCCGACAGCGCGCGCGCCGGAAAGTCGATCACATGAGCGAGGCCGACGCGCGCGAGCGCCGCGCGGCTCGCCTCGCGCGATGGCTCGCCGCCGAGCGCGCCTGCCCAGAAGGCGAGGTTCTCGTTCGCGGTGAGCGCGCTTTTCAGCGCATCCGCGTGGCCGAGATAATGCGCCTGCTCGCCGAGAGTGCGCTCGGGATCGCCGCCTTCGAGCGCAAACCCTCCCGCCTGGACGGGGAGAAAGCCTGAAAGCGCGCGCAGAAGCGACGACTTGCCGGCGCCGTTCGGCCCGGCCACGATCAGCGCCGAGCCCGCTGAAATCTCGAACGAGAGCCCGGAAAATAGCCGCCGGCCGCCGCGTTCGATCGCCAGGTCCCACGCCCGAAGGCGCATCATATCCCCTTGAAAACGCGCGCCGCACGGCCCGATTTAAGACGATAGTTTGTGTAGCCTGCCGCCGGGATTTTATCTATAAGCCGCCCATCCCTCCCGTCCCCGCCCTTCGGAGCGCCCCCATGGCCAGCCTGGACACTTTCAGATGCCGCAAATCGCTGACGGTCGGGGCCAAGACCTACGAGATCTATTCGCTGAAGACGGCGGAGAAGAACGGCCTTGCCGGGGTCTCGCAGCTGCCGTTCTCGCTCAAGATCGTGCTCGAGAATCTGTTGCGCAACGAGGACGGCCGCACCGTCAAGAAGGAGGACATCGAGGCGGTGGCGGCCTGGACGGAGAACCGCGGCAGGCACGAACATGAGATCGCCTTCCGCCCGGCGCGCGTGCTCATGCAGGACTTCACCGGCGTGCCCGCCGTCGTCGATCTCGCCGCGATGCGCGACGCGATGGCCAAGCTCGGGGGCGATCCCGACAAGATCAATCCGCTCGTGCCCGTCGATCTCGTGATCGACCATTCGGTCGTGGTCGACTATTTCGGCACCGGTAAATCGCTCGCGCAGAACGTGGCGCGCGAGTACGAGCAGAACCAGGAGCGTTACCGTTTTCTCAAGTGGGGCCAGCAGGCCTTCTCCAATTTCTCGGTGGTGCCGCCCGGCACCGGAATCTGCCATCAAGTCAATCTGGAATATCTCGCCCAGACCGTCTGGTCCTCGAAGGAGAAGCGCGACGGCAAGATGGTCGAGGTCGCCTATCCCGATACGCTGGTCGGCACCGACAGCCACACCACCATGGTCAATGGCCTCGCCGTTCTCGGCTGGGGGGTCGGCGGCATCGAAGCGGAGGCGGCGATGCTCGGCCAGCCGCTCTCGATGCTCCTGCCGGAGGTGGTCGGATTCAAGCTGCACGGCGAATTGCGCGAGGGGGTCACCGCGACTGACCTCGTGCTCACCGTCACCCAGATGCTGCGCAAGAAGGGCGTCGTCGGCAAGTTCGTCGAGTTCTATGGCGCTGGCCTCAATGGA
The DNA here is from genome assembly GCA_019237205.1 of Hyphomicrobiales bacterium. Taxonomy (GTDB): domain Bacteria; phylum Pseudomonadota; class Alphaproteobacteria; order Rhizobiales; family Beijerinckiaceae; genus Roseiarcus. The sequence continues at coordinate 23,509 of JAFAHO010000332.1, read as the reverse complement.
ATGTCGGTCGCCGACCGCGCCACGCTCGCCAACATGGCGCCCGAATACGGCGCGACCTGCGGCCTCTTCCCGATCGACGCGCAGTCTCTCGGCTATCTCAAGACGTCGGGGCGCAAGCCCTCGCGCATCTCGCTCGTCGAGGCCTATGCCAAGGCGCAGGGGACCTACCGCACCCGGCTTGCGCCCGATCCGCTGTTCACCGACACGCTCGAACTCAATCTCGGCGAGGTCACGCCCTCGCTTGCCGGCCCCAAGCGTCCGCAGGACCGCGTCGTCCTCGCCGAGGCCAAGGCGGGCTTCGCGCATGCGATGACGAGCGAGTTCAAGAAGGCCGGCGCGCTCTCCGAACGCTTCAAGGTCGAGGGGAGCAATTACGATCTCGGCGCCGGCGACGTCGTCATCGCCGCCATCACCTCCTGCACCAACACCTCAAACCCGAGCGTGATGATGGGCGCGGGCCTCCTCGCTCGCAACGCCGTGGCCAAGGGCCTGACCGTCAAGCCCTGGGTCAAGACTTCGCTCGCGCCGGGCAGCCAGGTCGTGCAGGACTATTTGAAGGACGCCGACCTGCAGAAATCGCTCGACAAGCTCGGCTTCAACCTCGTCGGCTTCGGCTGCACGACCTGCATCGGCAATTCCGGCCCGCTCGCGCCGGAGATTTCCGCGACCATCGCCAGGCACGATCTGGTCGCCGCCGCGGTCCTCTCGGGCAACCGCAATTTCGAGGGCCGGGTCAATCCGGACGTGCGGGCGAACTATCTCGCTTCCCCTCCGCTCGTCGTCGCCTATGCGCTCGCGGGCTCGATGCAGGTCGACCTCACGCGCGATCCGATCGGCGCCGACAAGCAGGGCAAGCCCGTCTATCTCGCCGACATCTGGCCGAAGGCGGAGGAGGTACAGGACCTGGTTGAGACGACCATTACCGCCAAGATGTTCAAGACCAAATATGCGAGCGTGTTCGACGGCGACGCCAACTGGCGCAAGGTCAGGGCGCCGGCGGGCCTCACCTACGCCTGGGACATGGGCTCGACCTACGTCCAGAACCCGCCCTATTTCGAGGGCCTGAAAAAGACGCCGGCGGCGGTCGCCGACATCGAGAACGCGTGCATCCTCGCGCTCTTCCTCGATTCGATCACCACCGACCACATCTCGCCGGCGGGCTCGATCAAGGCCGCGAGTCCGGCGGGCCAGTATCTCATCGAGCATCAGGTGCGCCCGGTCGATTTCAACCAGTACGGCACGCGGCGCGGCAACCACGAGGTGATGATGCGCGGCACGTTCGCCAATATCCGCATCAAGAACCAGATGGTGAAGGACGAGGCGGGCAACGTCGTCGAGGGCGGATTTACGATCCATGAGCCCTCGGGCGAGCGGATGGCGATCTATGACGCCGCCATGCGCTATGAGGTCGAGAAGGTTCCGCTGGTGGTGTTTGCGGGCCGCGAATACGGCGCCGGCTCGTCGCGCGACTGGGCGGCCAAAGGCACCAAGCTGCTAGGCGTGCGCGCGGTCATCGCCCAGAGTTTTGAGCGCATCCATCGCTCGAACCTCGTCGGCATGGGCGTCCTGCCGCTCGTGTTCGAGGAAGGGACGAGCTGGGGCTCGCTGGGCTTGACCGGCCAGGAAACGGTGACGATCCACGGCCTCGGCGACTCGTTGAAGCCGCGCCAGACGCTGCACGCGGAGATTAAGCGGGGGAACGGCGAGACGTTCAGCGTTCCGCTGACCTGCCGCATCGACACGCTCGACGAGCTCGAATATTTCCGCAACGGCGGTATTCTGCCCTACGTGCTGCGGCAGCTCGCGGCGTAGGGGGACCAGTGGCGTCGCCAGCCGCCGAACGGACCTGAAACGGAACCAGGCGGACAGTTCGACATCTCACGTATGAGATGGTAACTTTTCTTAGGGTCCTGCAGCCAGGCTGGACCCGGCCGCGCCTCCCGGCTGGCGTGACAGGGAACCCCGCGATGCTTCCGAAGGCTGAGTCGGCCTGTTTCGCGATCGCCGACATCTCCGGCTACACGCACTTCGTATCCGGGGTCGAACTGGACCACGCCCAGGACATCATCGCTGACATCATGGATACGCTGGTCAGGGCGCTCAGACCCCCCTTCCGCCTCGCCAAATTCGAGGGCGATGCGGCCTTTGTTTACGCGCTCGCCGACAAGGTCGACGGGTCGCTCCTGCAGGATTCGATCGAGCAGGCGTATTTCGCCTTCCGCAAGCGGCTCCGCAACATCAAGCAGGCCAACAGTTGCGAGTGCCAGGCCTGCAGCCGCATGCAAAACCTCGACGTCAAGTTCGTGGTTCACCACGGCGACTTCATCCGGCAGAAGATGGCCGGCCGGGAGGAGCTCGCCGGCCGGGACGTGATCCTGGTCCACCGCCTCCTCAAGAACGACGTCGGCAAGACGTTCGGCCCGCACGCCTATGCGCTCTATTCCGACGCCTGCGTGCGGGCGATGGGGATCGATCCCGCGGCGCAGGGTCTCGTCGCGCACGCCGAGGCGATCGAGCATATCGGCGAAACGAAGTGCTGGGCGAGCGACCTCGAGCAGGCGTGGACGCGGGAAATCGAGACGGCGCGCAACCTGGTTCAGCGCGCCGACGCCTATATGATCATGGAGAGGGATTTCGCCGCGCCGAGGCAAGTGGTGTGGGACTTCGTCACTTCGCCTCAGCATCACGCCCGCTGGCAACGAAGCGACGGCGTCGTCGAGAATGCGGCGAAGGGGCGTCGCGGCGCCGGCACGCAGAACCACTGCCTGCACGGCAAAGACGCGGTCATCGAGGACATCCTCGACTGGCGCCCGTTCGACTATGTGACCCTGACGGCGCAGCTGCCGATACCGGACGCTCCGAAAATCCTGTTCTCCTATACGTTCGACGACCGCAACGACGGCGGCGTCCACTTCGAATTTCGCATCGCGAGGCCGAAGCCGAAGGATCTGCTCTTTTACGAGCGCATGAGGCCCACGCTTGAAGCGAACTTTACGGCTGGATTCGATGTCCTGCGCACAATGGTGGCGGAACGAGCAGCGGTTCCGACGCTCGAGGACGAGCCGCCCCTGCCCGTCTCTCACGCACGGTTCGCGAGGCAGCCGTTTCACGGTGGGTAGGATCAGATCCGACCGCGCCCGACCCAGACGTTGACGAACCAGAACCACCCGAGCGCAAACGGCACGAGGACGCTCAGGCAGAGGACCTCGGCCAGCGTCCGCTCTTGGGCGAGATCGAGGAGGACGCGCGGCGGGGCCAGCGCATCGTCCGCTGGCCAAGGACCCGCGGCGAAGTCCCTGTCGCGCACCCAGCCGTCCGGGCGGTCGCCGGCGAAATCGCTCGCTCGCGCGCCCGAATTTTCGTCGAGGGCGGCGGGTTCCGATTTGCGCGAGCGCGGCGCGCTCGCCGGCATGGAGAACGGAACCGTCTTCCTGCTCACGCGGCTTTCCTTTTCCTGGCGCCGAAGACCTCCCGGGCGAGCGCGTCCACTTCGCGCGCCGCCTCGCTTGATGGCTGGGCCTCGATCACCGAAAGCCCTCGCGCGGCGCTTTCGGCATAGACGATGCGCTGGTTGAGAACGCTCTCCAGAACCGGGACATCCTCGAATTGCGCCAGCGCCGCGGCGGCGTCGCGGCCGATCGCGGTTCGGGCGATGCGGCGATTGATCACGAAGGCCGCATGGAGGCCCTCCTTCAGCACACGCGCCTCGCGAATGAGCTCGACCGTGTCGGCGGCCGCCCAGACGTCGTAGGGCGAGGGCTGGACGGGAATGAGCACCGTGTCGCTGGCGAGGATCGCCGAGCGTCCCAGTTCGTTGACGCGCGGCGCGCCGTCGATGATGGCGACGTCATAGTCCGCCGCGAGACGAGCGAGGTCGCGATGCAGCGTCGGCTTCGCCATGCCGACGATCGCGAACGGCGGTTCGCTCTCGCGGGTGCTGGACCAGGCCATTGCGGACCCTTGCGGATCCGCATCGATGAGCAGAACCCGCGAACCGGAATGGGCGAGGCTCGCCGCCAGATTGATGGCGACGGTCGTCTTGCCGACGCCCCCTTTTTGATTGAGAACGCCGATGATCATCGGAACGCGTTCCTTCTCGAGGAGACGGCGCCTCGAACGGCGAGCGTCTGCTGCACTGCAGCAATGTCTCATAACGGCACGATTCGGGCAAGGCCAGAATGGCGCCTGGTGCGACAGATCATCCGCCGCGGTTACCGGGTCCGGTTACAACCGCCGCCACTCTCTATCCGGCGCTGATCTGCTTGAGGTCCTCGAGGATCGCCGCGAGCCTTTCCTTGCGGTCCTTATCTTCGATCAGAGACACGCTCGTTTCCAGATCCAACAATATGGAGTCGAGCTTCCAACGGGCGGCACCCTCCGATGCCACTTCGCCGGCGAGCTCTTCGGCCTTGTCGCAGTCGCCGTTATCGAATGCGGTGCCGAGCAGGGTCGGCCGCACCCATTCGTCCGCCACGCCACGTCTAACAGCTCTTTCGCAGGCGGCAATGACAATCCTTGAGGCCGATTGGGCTCGCTCTTGGTCGCCTTTGCGTTTGCGCACCTTGTAGAGACGCGGAAGGTTGCTCGAGCAATAGTACTCGTTGAGATCGAGCTCCATGCCCCTCTCGTAGCAGTCGATGCTTTTGTTGAGATACATCAGCCTTTCGGTCGGCGTCGCCGCTTTCGCGTACAGCCGCTTGTAGCGGCCACCAAGCAGTCCGAGGCGGTCCGGCGTCGGGCCGAGTGCTTGGATCAGCGCTTCGATCCTAGCAATCGCCTCCAAGGGTTTGCCCGTGTTGGACAGAACGAACGCGTTTAGTTCGCGAACCTCCTCCTGTTCAGCGATGTCTTCCGGAAGCTTGCCAATGAAATCCCCGATCCATTGCCAATCTTCAGCGGTTTCGGCGCTGTCCGTCATCAGGAGCAGAAGAGCGAGCGCCGTCGGCGGGGTGACCGGCGGTTGCCAATATTTCCCGACGAGCTCTTTTGCTTGCGTCATGCGGCTGGCGCGCGGAAAGGCGCGGACGGCCCGAATCTCGCCCTGCAATGCAGCAATCGCCGTCATCACGTCCTTCATCGTGGATGCTGCGGCTTCGTCGACTTTGCTTGGGTATCCCTTGATCGCCACATGCACGGGCGACACGCCCCTCGCAAGGTTCCGGATCGGATCTCTGATAGCTGCCGATATGGCCTCCGCCGTCGCCTCCATGATGCTCCCCTCCGGCATTGGGTACCGAACCGTCCGCATTTGCACGACGTCGAGGAACGCTTTTGACCAGTCGGCCGCGAGCAAAACGCACCCCCTCTCCTTCGCGGCGTGGCGAATGCCGACCTGGTAAAAGACGTTGCCGTTCGGAATTGTCATATCAGCGAGCACGAGGTCGGCGAAGTAGAGGCGCTCGATCATCTGGTTGATGATGAGCGCGCCGGTGTCTTGATCGGCGCGGACCGGCTCGTAGCCGAGTGCGACGATCGTCGGCGCAAAGGCGCGATCCCATAGTGCGTTGAAATCGATTTCCGGAACCCCACGACCCGGCTCGGCGTGAGTCGCTTTCCGTCCATAGGGCATAATCATAAAGCAAAGAGGTCTTGGCACAGGATGCCCTGTCTAGGCTACGGCACGGCTGCGAGTCTATGACCGTCTATAGACGTCCGTCTGCAACGGTTTGCAATCGCGTCTTTTCGATCTTTCTTTGCATCTCCGTTTCGACCTCCGATAAAAACTGCTCATTCGCGTCGACTAAAGAGCGATCTTGTTTCGATCGCGCAAGCTTGTACGCCTCCACGTAATAACCTAAGGCGTCTTTGTATCCTTCCTGTTGGGACCGTACGTCACCCATACGCTCAAGCACGGACAAAAGAACTCTGATTCGTTCAAAGTTACTATCATCGGTACGAGCAAGCGCTCGTGACAATTGCAAACATTCGGTATAAGCCTCCAGTGCCAAGTCTAACTCTCCCCGTTCCAGTCGTAAATCCGCGACTTGGGTCAAGGCAACGAAAAGCTCATCGTTGCTTTCAGGTCGATCCTCCGTACGCCGAGCTTTTTCCAAATCACTCAATGCGGCCTCCAAAGGAAGGTGGGTGCGCTCAAGATGAGCAAGCATCGCTTCCGAAAGACTCCGCTGATAATATTCAGCTTCATCTGTTCGACCCTGAACCTTAAGGAGGACGATAATACTTTTCAGGGCTTCGATCGCTTCGACACTGTGCCATCTACCTGTATTGCGAACAATCTCCAAAATCCGCCTCAGTAAAATCAGGGCTCCATCAAGATCCTCAGCGGCTTCCAGAGTCGCACTAACGCCTCTTAGAGCACGGAGTGAAATCTCAGAATCATAACCCTTCCCTTCTGTTTTCTCCAATACGTTTTCCCATACTAATTGAGCCTCAGTCCAACCTCCGTTACTCCTCAAACGATCAGCAATAGCAAGTAACTCCAGTAGTCCCTCGCGTGATCTAAAAACTTCGTCCCCCGCTAGTATACCAGTCGCGACCAGTCTCAGGCGGGACGCCCGCGCGTCATTGTCCTTGCGAAGCGTTGTTGCCGATCGAATCAGGCACTCAAACGACGACCAGCGCAGGCCTTTAGGTAAGCTAGGCAGATCTTCAAGAAGCACGTCCAAACTTTGTATTGCTCGCGTCCTTTCTCCGACATCAGAGATTGAGGCTTCTATTAATTGCTGCAGAGATAAAATCGTTGCTAAATCGTTTTTGCCAAGTACCTTAGTTGACAAAGCAACTATCTCTCGCAATATATCAACGTGTCTATAACCAACTTGTGCATAAGAACTTTCTTTAATCAATACTCTCAAATCAGCGAGTCGTTTACGATCCTTCGCTAATTGCAGGTTCTCCCATGGGCGGGCAGATAAACAGAGCCACTCAAGTAATGAACTGTAACTTGGCAATAATGATAAACGGTCACTGCTCTGAGAATCGAGAACGACTACAGGTTCTCCATAAGAAAATTCCGGTTTATGCTCAATCTGAATTGTATCGAAATACGTTCCTAAATCACAATTGCTTAGCCCATACGTTTGACCGACAATGCGCTCGAATTGCCGTTGGTAACCCTCTATCCCTTTACTCTGGTCTCCCAGTCTCCATAAACTCCGTAAAGAATCAAATAGGCTGTCTATTCGAGATGGGAGTGGGTAAATCATCAGTGATCGTAAATCGGGCGAACTGCTGCGATATTCCGTACATTGTCGGACCAGCTTCTCCACTCCAGTCAAACTTTGGCGATTAGGGGTAAAAACGACAACCAGTTTGTCGGGTAGGAGTGACGTGCATATCCCGCTAATGTCTGTCATCCCCGTCCGGGAGTCGATAAACACAGCGGCGTAGTGCTTCCGTAGGTAGATAGCAAACGAATTGTATAACATCGGACAGGCTTTATACATCGCCTCCCAACGCAAATCTGCGAGGCGGGATTGGTACGTCTCGTCAAGATTACCGGCTGGCAGCAAATACACATTCTCCGCACGAGTACGTACGACGAACTTCGATAAATCTATTTGATCAAGAATATTGTCGACGATCTCAGGGTCATCTGGGGTAAAATGACCGGTGCGGTCAATGATGACATTTTGAAATTCGGTAAATAACTCGACTACACCCGGCTGTCGGCCAAAAGAGTTATCTCTTCCTTGCGGCATTAAGTAGTAATGTAACCCTGGTGCTTCCAAGTCCCAGTCAATCGCCAAAATGTTGTCACCCTGAGCGATATGTTTACCAAGCAGGCAGGCGACGTTGGCGAGAGCCATAGATCTTCCTGTCCCACCTTTGTAAGAATAAAAAGTTATGATCTCATGGAGGGAGCAGAATGACGTAGAGGACACTGACGTCACCACTACCGGCCCGGGAACGGCAGTATTTTGGAAGGCATCGGGCTTATAGATCCAGAGACGGTGCGGCGAAAAACAAATTTATCACAGTCCCTAAATAGTTCGTTCTTTAGGGATTCCATTTTGTCGCACAAGTCCTTTATATATTCAACGATATCAAAAAGGCGCCCTTTGAGGACCGGATCATCGCCGATATTAAAATTGACGAGTGTCGATTGCTTATTGCAATCAAGATATTGACAATTCTCGGTGATCTCGGCGGGAAGATCGGTAAATCGCCCACGAATTACAATAGGAATAAAGAGTCGACAGCCTTGCAGTGCGGCACCGAGGATTCGTCGCCGCTTCTTCTCGATTGCAAGCATCGTCCGAATTTCCTTTATGCAATAGTCCGATTCAAGATATGCAGGAGAGTATATAATTACCATGCAAGCGCTTTCGCAAATGGCTCTAGCGAGTCGGTCGTTGTATTGATAACCAGGTACCAGCCTGTCTTTATCAAAGTATACCTGATGCTTACGTGTGTATAATTCAAGATGATCTTTGATTGACATAACAGTATTTTGAATCAACTGCTCGGCCAGACTTCCAAGTCTTTCTGGGTGTCTGTAGCTGATAAAGCAAGCGTTCATAGCGTTTATTTTTGCATTGCAATTGGGCGGTGTCCAGTGTCTAACGGGTATCCCAACGGACGAAGGCTTATCCGCCGCTTACACGCTTCAGACCATCGAGTACGGCGGCCAGTCGTTCCCGTCGTGCCTTGTCCTTAACCTGCGCTACGCTCAGCTTCAGATCGTCGAGCGTGCTTTCAATTTTCCACTGCGCGGCGCCGTCGACGGCGACCTCCCTTGCGAGGTCTTCCGCCTTGTCGCAATTGGCGTCGTCGAACGCGGCGCCCAGAAGCGTAGGTCGAAGCCACTCGTCGGCCACGTTGCGCTTCCTGGCTCTTTCGCAGGAAGCAAGCACAATATTGGCGACCGATTTCGCTTTCTCTTCGTCGCCCTTGTAGTTCCGCTCCCTATAGAGCCGAGGCAGATTGCAGGAGCAGTAATACTGGTTGAGATCCAGCTCCATGCCCCTTTCATAGTTGTCGATTGCGTTTCTCAAATGCTGCCCCTGCGATTTATCGTTCGCATCTTTGGCGTCCGTAAACAGCCGCTTGTAACGGCCGCCGAGCAGACCGAGGCGCTCCGGCGTTGGCCCCGACAGTTCGATGAGCGCCTCAAGCTGCTCGATCGCCTCCAGTGGATTGCCCGACTTCGCGAGTGCGAAGGCACCGATCTCCCGAACCTCTTCTTGACCTGCGACGTCCGGCGGCAACTTGCCAATGAAATCCGTGAGCCAAGTCCAATCGGCTTTATTGCTCACAGAATCACGAAGCATACGCAGAAGCGTCAGAGCCGTCAGCTGCGTGGCTGGGGGTTTCCAGTACGCCTCGACGAGTTCCTTGGCGCGCGGCATACGTTTGTTATACGGGAGGGCGCGCACCGCGCGAATTTTGCCTTGGAATGCCGCGAGGTCGGCCATAGCGTCTTTCATGACCGAAGCCGCCGATGGATCTACCTTTCCGGGATATCCCTGGATCGACAGGTGCATTGGCGACACGCCTCTCGCCAGGTTCTGGATCGAATCCGTGATTGCGTCCTTAATCGCGTTGGCGGTCGCTTCGGTTATCGCGCCCTCGGAAAGCGGATAACGCACCATCCGCATTTGCTCGACGTCGAATAGCTGTTTCGACCATTTCGCCGCGAGCAGTACGCATCCGAATTCCTGCGACGCGTGTCGGATGCCGACTTCGTAGTAGACGTTGCCGTTTGGGATCGTCATTTCGGCGAGCACCAGATCGGCAAAGTACAGGCGCTCCATCATCTGCTTGATGATGAGCGCGCCGGCGTCCTGATCCGCGCGGACCGGCTCGTAGCCGAGTGACTCGATGACCGGCACATAGGCCTGATCCCACAGTGCGTTGAAATCGATCTCCGCTGGGATGTCCGGTCCCGGATCGGCTTGCGTTGGTTTCTTGCCATAGGGCATGATCATGAAGCAAAACCCCTTTGGCACCGCAATCTCCTTCGTAAAATCTTCCCCGTCAGCCCCACAACTTCGTCGTGTCGAGCCACAGCGCCCGCCCGCCCCGACTTTGGACTTCCTCCATCATGTGGCGCGTGCCGCCCGGTCCGTCGCCGCCTTCGCCGTTCCAAAGGCAGATGAAATCGACCTTCTCGGGTCCGAACCGGAGCGTGGCGTCGAGCATCCAGCGGTTGTTGCGTTCGTACGGGTCCTCGCCTTCGGGCGTCGGGCCAAGCTCGCTCGGCGCGACATGAAGGACGCCGCGCTCTATGGCGGCGAGGAAGCGGGCGCGCCAGTCGCCGCCGGCGAAATCGACCGACTTTTCGAGAAACCTCGCCTCTTCGAACGGGATATAGAGCTCGAGTCGCGCGCCGCACGCGAGCGCGGCCTCGGCGAACAGAAGATCGCCGCCGCAGGCGCCGCCGCAGAGGCAGAGATCGCGCGCACCGACGTCGAGCTCGGCCAGCGCCGCCCTGATCGCGCTTGCGGCGACGGGTTCCTTGTCCGGTGGAAAGCGCGGCTTTTCGCGGCCCAGCGCGTCGATCATGTGGCCGCTGAAGAGCACGACCTTGCGCGGCGTCCAGTCGTTCGGCTCTCCCATGCGCCCAGCCGCTCCCCGTGAGTGAGGCCTCGTGCCGCTTTTCGCCTTAGACGAGGTCGAATGCTGCCGGCAGATGCTCTTCCTTCACCTGCCGCGCGGCTGCGGCGGCGCCCAGCCTCGAAAGCTCGTCCATGTTGCCCGGATTGTCGATTGCGGCGATCTCGGCAATCTTTTCCGGCGTCAGCTCGATCTTCAGTTCTGAACTCAGCCAGTCTTTGTCGAAGAGGACGTTGTAGCGGGCGTAGGTCGCAAGCTGCGGTCCGGCTTGACTGTCCAGCTTCATGTCTCCCACAGCCCGGTCGATGATCGAGGGCGTGAGGCAGTTCGTCACCCACTGGAGCACGCCGTGATTGACCCGCACGCAATCGTCCATCAGCGATTTCAGCGCCCTCAAGCCCTGCTCGGCCGCGGGCATCGCGAGAAGCGCCGCAGCCGGCTGGTTCTCCGTGATGGTCCCGGTGCCGACCGAGATCAGCAGCACCTGGTCCTTGCCCGTCCGCCAGCGGAAGCCGTGGCCTTGGAGCGCCGCCAGCATGAGGAGTTGCAGCGCCGGATCGTTGAACGGACTGACGCCCCCGTCGACGAAGGCGGCGTCGACCACCGCCCCGTCGCGCGACGAAATTGCGATCCGCTCCGGCTCGAAATAGGTCGGCGCCGCGGTGCTGGCGCGCACGATCTGGGTCAGGCGCAAGGCGCCGTCCTCTTTGGCGTAGCGGGCGCGATCGCAATTGTGCAGCGGCCACGGACTGCCGGTGTCGAGTCGCTTCGTCATGATCATGAGGCCGGTCTTGATCTTGTCGCTGTCGAGCGTCGTATCGGCGCCGAGCACGCGATCGAGATCATCCTGGAGCGGCGCGGCGGGAAACTTTGGCGCGAGAAGGCCGCCAAGCTTGAGCCTGCTGGATAGGCTCGTCTGGAAGACGCCGGCTCCGATGTTCCGGTAAAGCGCCTTCAGGCCCGCAACCGGCAGCCCGAAGGCGAGACCGGCGGCGATGATCGATCCGGTGGAGGTGCCGCCGATCAGATCGAAATAGTCGCAAAGCAACAATTGATCGTTCTTCGTTCGGTTGCGCAGCATGGCCTCGATGGCGTCGAGATATTCCAGGGTCAAGACGCCGCGGATGCCGCCGCCGTCCAGCGCGAGAATCCGTTTCGGCATATGGGTGGCGTCGAGATGTTGCTCTTTGGTCAGGGGCAAATGGACTTCCTTCGCAAACAAGATCGCCGGCCCGGAGCTGAGCCGGAACCGGATAACCCAATCGTTCGTCCGCTTCCGAACCCGTCGAGCTTCGTCGAATTGCCGCAGCGCTTCAAGCGCCCATCCGCCGTATTTCTTCTCAAATCACTTGATCAAATCGCGTCGCCGAGGCAGACTGTCGCCGAAATCACCGGCGATCGTGCGGGGCGTGGCTTGGCGGCGCCCTGCGATCAGCGTCTGCTCATGGTGGTCTTCGAGCGCGGCTTGAGCCGGGACAAGCGTGGCGCGAATCGGGGACTTTGAGATGTCACGCAAGCATTTCGGCGCGGCCGTCGCGTTTGCCGGGCTATTGACGGGCTCCCAAATCGCCCTGGCGGAAGTCGAAGACGGAAGCCAGGAGAGAACGGAAATCTTCGTCTACGGCGGGTGGGAGCTTGTCGGCGCGCCGCTTGCAATTTTGGTTGTCGATTCCAACAAAGGCGCGGATGACAATGGCGCCGACGCCCGTAATATCCCGTCCAGGAACGACCAGACCGGCGAGTATTACGCGAATATCCCAGCGACGACTAGAAGTAATACTATCGACGGCCCACCGGATTCTGGCTTTTTATACCTGAACTCAACCTTCGACAAAAACAATTCCAGCAAAGTAGGGACTTCCGCGAGCGAATCGGCGCGCCCATCGATTTCGACGTTGACCGGATCCTCCAGGCCGCCGACGCCGCGCCGACAGGCAAGATCGATGTTGCCTCCCGCCGGCTGCGCGCGGTGCGTCGGGGAGGTTCAGCGACCTGCCGCCGGCCGAGCGAAATCGTTCGCCGCCTTGTTCTCAATCAACTTCTTTCGCAAAGGCGCATCCGTTGTCCAGCTCCATCCGGTCACGGGCAACGCGCGACAGAGAGACGCCCCCCTCCTGGTCGGCTCGGCCCTTCAACGAGGTTGGCGCTACCCTTCCCTTTGACGCGATGGGCGGAGGCAGCGCGCTGAGCGCCCTCCGATCATGACCGTTGAGCGCCCTGCGGTTTGCCGGTCGCTCGCCCTCGGCCCCCGCTCGCGACTAATTTAATTAGTTTGCTCTTTGTCCGTATTCGTTTTCGGCCGAGTTGGCCGCGCTCGCCGAGCGCGCAATCGTTCCAAGCGGGCGCGGTACGCCGGGGGCGGAGGGGTTCTGCAACGGATCGAAGGCGTCGTGGCGGGCGTCTTGCGGCCGTCTTTGGGTGACCGGCGCGGCGACGGCTCCAGACCGGCCGACGGATGGAGCGGCAGCGAGGAGCGCCGCAATCTCGAGTCCAATTCGATCCAACCGATCGCTTGCTTTGGAAAGCTTCTCCGCGGATTTGGATCGCGGGCGCTCGGCCTTGCTCGGCGCCTCGGCGATCGCGGCGCTAGCTTCGGTCTTCGCTGCGCCAAGGCGTGGCTTGGCGATTCCAAGGTCAGTGACGTCCTTCATGCTCGGGCTTTGCGTGGCCCGCATGGCCTCGACGTCCGCTTTTTGGGCCGTGTGACCTGTCTCGGCGCTCTGCGCGCCCTCCTGCTGAGCGACGGTCCGCGGGGGATCCGCAAAAGATGATCCCATGAGCCATGCGACGCCAAGGAGCCAGGCCGCCAGGGTGGCGTGCGGACAATAGCGTAAAAGACCCGCGGCAAAAGCGGGCGCGCTTCGCGTTGAGAGAGCTTCGATCGGCTCCGAACCTATGGGGCCGAGGAAGGGGTCAGCCGCCTGCGCACCAGTGTCCAGTTCATCCTCGTCTGGCGAGGCGGCGGCTGCGGCGCTAGCCCACCGAGCGGTTTCGTCCAGGGAATCATCCATGCGAGCGCTCTAAGCAAAGGTTAAGAATTTGGACTAGTCTTGCGCGCAAGTCGTTAAAGTTGCTTTAAACCCTCGACTTTGCGTCATAGATGAATCGGATGGGCTTGGGCGCAAGCGCCAAACGCGAAGGGTCTCAAAGTCGCCGTGTCCATTGGACCAGCACTCTTAAGCAATTGACATTGTCAAAACGCTTGTTCGCTTAGTGATCTCAAGTTTACAGGCGATTTTTTAGCTGAGAGGTTAATATTTCCTCTCGCCCGGGTCTCGAAACTAGACTAGCGTGCGGTTCGCAGGACTATTGATTCGTCCTAACGGACCCGCTGGGGTGTCCGCGTGTTACCGGGAGGTGGCGATGAAGACTGGAACCGTAAAATGGTTCAACGCCCGGAAGGGCTACGGTTTCCTCAAGCCGATTGACGGTGGATTCGATGTTTACGTCCACATCAGCGCCGTCGAGCGCGCTGGAATGATGGACTTGAAAGAGGGGCAGAAAATCAATTTCGAGATTGTTACGGACGATCGCACGGGGGAGGTTCACGCCGAGAATCTGAGCGTTCTGCCTGGCGGCTTCGAGGATGCGCGCGGCAGGGCGGGCGCAACCGGCCGGGCGCCAGCCGCCGCGCCATTTGCTGGGTTTTTGGCCGGGCGGAGAGCCTCGCGTCTGGTGGGACCCGGTCGCGTATGATTTTCGCTTGCCGTCACCCGCGGGCTTGACCCGCGGGTCCAGGGATCGCTTGGTCAAATCTTCGGGTCGAGCCCGGGGACAGCGCTGACGGATCAGGAAGGGTCGACTTGGCCGGAACCAGCTCTGGAAAGATCCGCTTTCAGCCGCTCAAAGACAGTGTGGCCGTCATCGTCAACGATGCGCGAGCCGGTTGCCCCCGCCGGCCACGGAGCGTCAGCCGCCCTACGCACTGCGGTGGGGACGTCGGGGACCCAAATGTGTGTTTCATTCTGGACGGTTGATCCGCCGCCATCGGCAACGCCAAAGAACTGAAGCCGGAATTGCTTGGGTTTCGCGGTGAGGATGAGCAGAAGGTCGGCAATCTCTTCCTTCTCCTCGATAGGATACTGCGCAGTCATGAGGTCGACTTTCGACTCGAAATCCGGCGCTCGATAGACTTCCTGGCGGACGTGCGCGGCGATGCGCGCCAGCCGACCTTCGCGCGAAAATGATCGAGTTTTGAGACCAGCCATTGTGAACTTCCCTGTCATGTCCCCTTGTTGTTGAAAGCGCGCGTGCATCGCGGAACAGCCGGATATCACGCCACTTCTCGCGTCGCACTAGCAGAATTCCTTGCAGGACGCCGTGATCCAGGTCACAGAGGCTGGCCGTGTCCCGGCTGGTGGTCCCGTCCCGCGGACCCGAGACGAGGGCATGCCGCCGCGACGTTAGCGCCTCAGCGCGTCCTGGTGCGCATTGACCAGGCCGGCCATGCTCGTGAAGCGGAAATCGGTTTCCGGCATTTCGGCCGGGACCATGGTCGCGCCGAAGCCTTCCCGGTCATGACGGCGATGGATCCAGCAGGAGGCGAGGCCAAAAGCGTTCGCCGGCCCGTGGTCGTGAAACATGCTTTCGGCCGTGTGCAGGATCTCATCCTTCTCAATTCCGAGCGTCTTGAGCTTCGCAAGCATGTACTCGAAATTGCGGGAAGACGGTTTGTACGAGCCGACGTCTTCGGCGGTGTAGATCGCATCGAAGTCGATCTTGAGCTTCTCGTTGCTGTCCGAGAAACTCTCGTTGTCGACATTCGACAGGATGACCAGCTTATAGTGCCGCTTCAGGTACTGAAGCGCGCCGGCGGAATCGGCAAACGCTGGCCAGTCCTTTACCGAGCGGCCATAGGCCATACACTCGCTCCAGCTTGCCGGGACGCCCCACTCCTCGGCCAGCCGGCGATAGACGATTCCCAGCAGTTCGCGATAGGGCTTGGCAGGCGTCTGGATCTGCTGCGACGACTCATGCCGCGCGTGGGCCTCGAGGATCTCATTGTGGGTCAGCGCGCGGCAGAGCTTGCCGGTCAGCGGCTTCAGGGCCTCGATCATGCCCGATTCCCAATCGATCAGCGTGCCGTAGCAGTCGAAAGTCAGGGCTTTGAAATCGGTCAGTTTCATTTGACGTAACTCCTGGGCCGTTCAGTTGCTGTCATGCCCGCGCAAGCGGCATCCAAAAGAGCCCGCCGCGGTGGCCCGCACTGCCGGTGAAAACGTCGTTTCTTCAGCGCCTTGCAGCGATCTGGACCCCGGCATTCGCTGGGGCGACACCGCGTCGCGGCGGCGGTCCGATCAAGACGGTTGGGTCGCGGGCGCCGCATGGATCGCGTCGAGCTCCGGCAGCAAGACGACGCTTTCCTGCTCGTTCGGGTCGGTGCGGGCGACGACGGCGGTCGCGGCCTCGGTCCGGCTCAAATTGTAGGGCAGATGCGGAACGTTGGCGGGGATGTAGACGAAGTCCCCGGCGCGATTGACCATGTGGTTCTCGAGCCGCTCGCCGTACCACATGCCGACTTCGCCGCTGAGCACGTGGAGCGCCGTCTCGTGCGACTGGTGCTTGTGCGCCTTGGCGCGCGCGCCGGGCGGAATCGTGAGGAGCTGCATATGGATCGCCGACGCGCCGACCGTCTCGGCGGAAATCGCCGGCGCGTAGGAAAAACCCTGCTTGCCGATGAACGGCTCGCCCGCACGTAGGCAGGCGCAGACGGCCGCGTTGTCAGAGATTGCGTTCATGGTCCTCGTCTCAGTGAGTTGCGTTTCGCCCAAGGTTAGGGGAGGCCGGGCACGGCGGCAAACTCGCGCCAGGGCCAAGACCAGGCAGCTTGACCATTTTCGACCCAACGCGTGTCGACGTTCAGCGGTCAACCAGATCGCGGCGCTCACTCTAGTTCAACCTCTCGCGACGGCTTGTTGCTCTCCAGTATCCGTCCAAGTCAGGGCCGATGCGGCGGGTCCAGCATCAGCACCCAAGTCGACTTCGTAAAAACAGTGTCGCAGTGAGCTTTTCGGAGGGGTCGCGATTCGCCGCCAGTTCCAAGAGCGAGCAGAGGCTCAATTTGGTTGGTCCGCCGTATTACGGCCTCGCCACGGTGAGACGGGATCTTTGAGATCTGCCGCCTCGCCTTTGCGCCTGCAGCTTGCGTAGACGCCGGTTTTCAGCCCGATCGCGCGCGCACAGTCGAGGCTATCCTTTTGGCCATTGTGTTCAACCTTTTGGACGCCTTGCGCCACGTTCCGCCGCGACCTTACGATTGTTCGGGTCGCTCAAACCGATCCGCAGGGTCTTCTTTTGCCTTTCTATGCGGCCTTCCTATGCGCGGACGGCCGCGGCCGCTTCTGACCGGGAAGCCTGATGAAGGGGCGCCCGCGAGCCAGCCTCTCGAAGGCTTCGAGTCATGCGTCGCGGCGACTGCGGGAAGATCGTGCTGGATTGGACGGCCAGAGGCTGCGCGCGATTGCGGCGTGCGAACGACGGTTCGAGAGAGCCTGGACCAAAGGCGAAGGGGGGTCGTCAAATTGCACAGGTAGGCCCCGCTCGACCTCCGAAGCTGATTCGATCGAACCCGCATACGAGGACCGGATCCAGATTCTCTACAAGAATCCGCCACGTGATTCAGTCTCGCTGCGACGGGCTTTGCGCCGTCCTTTCCGTCGTCCTGTTGGCTGTTTGGGGCACGAGCACAAGCTCGCAAGAGATTCATTTCTCGCCTGACGAAGACCTAGTGGCCATCGATGCCGGCTTGATCGCGCAAGCCAAGCGTTCAATCGACTTCGCCTCTTACGCCTTGACGGAGGGCGTGATCCTCAGAGCCCTAAACGACGCGGATCGCCGCGGCGTGACTGTCCGAATTATGCTCGATCCGCGCGAGCATCACGACTTCGCCCAGTTCGGCGACCTCTCCGACAACGTTCGGTTCAAACGGTTTGCGCCGCTGATGCCCGTAAGAGCCTACGAGGTTGATGATCAGTTGCTCAGAACCGGATCGGCGAATTTCAGTTCGGGTGGCGTGCGACGGCAGGATAACGATTTGATCGTGTTCCACGATGCAAGAGCCGCCGCTCAATTCGAAGCGCATTTCCAGCGCATGTGGAACGCCGCGCAGTGATAGCGATTCAGTAGTTGTCCCGCGCAGGATCTTTTTCGCTGCAAAGGTTCGGCCCGTTTTCCCCGGATGAAAAACGTCCGCTCCCTTTCTTCGCGTGCGTCTGGACGCGATTCAGCGAATGACCGTGTTCGCCCATTGCTGTCGTCCGCAGCGTCTTCTTCGCACGGCTGAAGTTCTCCCAAGCGGTCGCCGGCATAAGCACGCCGGTTGGATTTTGACCCTAAGGAGAGCCTTTCGATTGCGGATCGTTGGCGAGCAGGATCGGCTGCCCGTGCGGCGTCGCCTCCGCCGCGCGCGCCCAGGCCGCCTTCCGCTGCTCGAGCGCTGAACGGCTGGCGGCGCCCTTGTCGACGACGATGCGCTCCAGCGCCGCGAGCCAATGGAGATAGCAGGAACCGCCTGAGTCGCGATCGCCCGATCGTGAAGCGGCGGCGATCTCGCGCCCGAGCGCCGCCGTCCACTCGCTCCAGCTGAAGAGTTTTGCCTCGTGCAGCGCCACAACCATCGCAAAGGCCTCGGCTTCCCACGCTTCGCCAAAGATCGGGCCGTCGCCCTCGCGTGCGATCGGAAGAAGCGCGTCGCCGGCGTCGAGCGCGGCCTTGCGCGGGATCACCCGGCAATTCCTTCGAGATAGCTCTCCCAGGCATCGATCGACACGTCGAGCCCCGGATCGCCGTCGCGGCCCCAGAGTTCCGCGCCCGAGAACCTGACGAGATAAAGCCATTGCGGGCTCGGGCCGAGGCCGTGGGCGTTCGCGTCGGGGAAGACGAATACGCCGTGAACTTTCTCGACGCGGCCGCGCTTGCCCCGCGCGTAGCGCGGCAGCCGGGTGTGTCCCTTGGGGTTGATGTTGAGGGCGCGGACCTCGTCCCGAACCGCGAAGCGCGCGGGCGACGCCGGCGGGCGGTCATAGGGCGTTCCCCTGGCCAAAGCCTCGATCATCGCCTTGGCGGCAAGAGGGGGACGAATTGGCTTGGGCGGCTGCAGCGCCCGTCCGTCGGCAAGTTCTTCGGGCGTCGCCAGGCCGCGCGAAATCAAGAGCTTCTCGAGGCCCTTCAGCCAAACCTCGTAGTAACTCGACGAAAGATAGTCGACCGGATGGAGCGTCTCGTTGGCGTGCCGCGCCATGTCGATGTTCCATTCCCCCAACGCCCCAGCCGCATTCCTCAAAGCAAGGACGCGCTTTTCCCAGTCGGCGTGGAAGACGGGTTCCTCCGGCTCCGCCACGACCGGGCCGAAGCCCATCATGCCGCCGAGGTCCTGCCCGCCGTTCATGCTCGCCCCTCCGCGGCGAGCGAGCGAGGATCGATGGCCAAGCCCGCGCCGATCATCGAATCGCGCGTCACCAGCGAAGCGAGCCGCTCCTCGCTCCAGCCGTCCGTTCCGGCGGGACGCATTGGCACGACGAGATAGCGGATTTCGGCGGTCGAATCCCAGACACGGATTTTCGTCTCGGGCGGCAGCGAAACGCCGAACTCTGCGAGCACGCCGCGCGGATCGATCACGGCGCGCGAACGATAGGGGGCGGACTTGTACCAGACCGGCGGCAGGCCGAGCACCGGCAACGGATAGCAGGAGCAGAGCGTGCAGACGACCAGGTTGTGGACGGCGCCCGTGTTCTCGACCGCGACCATGTGTTCGCCCTGCCGCCCGGCGTAACCCAGCGACTTGATGGCCGCGGTTGCGTCGTCGAGCAACCATTCGCGGTAGTCCGGGTCGACCCAGCTTCTGGCGACGACGCGCGCGCCATTGCGCGGGCCGATCTTCGTCTCGTAGGTCTCGACAATGGCGTCGAGCGCGGCCGGGTCGACGTAGCCTTTCTCGATCAATAGCGATTCCAGCGCGCGCACGCGGAGCGCCACGTCGGTGAGATGGCCGCTGTCGTGATCGTGGTCATGTCCGTGGATGTCGCCGCCGGTCGGCAAAGGCCCCGAGACCATGTGCGCCCTCCCTGTTCTCCGGCGCGGTCAATGCGGCGCGCGCCGAATGGTCGGCGAACCCTAACCGATGGCCCAATCCACATCAATTCGGCGACGCGCGGCGACGCCTTTCAACCTACGGCGCGAACCTCACCGCATGGGCCGGCGGCAGCGTATGGCTGATTTCGCGCCAGTGATCGCCCTGGTCCTCGGTCAGGTAGAGGCCGCCGGTGGTCGTCGCGAAAGCGAGCCGGTCGCCGCTTTCGTCGATCGCCATCGCATGGCGGTAGACGACGTCATACGCATGGCTCTGCGGCAGACCTTCGCGCAGGACGTCGAACGTCCGGCCGCCGTCCCGCGTGCGGGTGACGACGAGCTTGCCGTCGACCGGGATGCGGCGCTCGTCCTTGATCGCCGGCGCGAACCAGGCCGTGTCTGGCTCGCGCGGATGGACGGCGACGGCGAAGCCGAAGGACGACGGCGGCACGTCGACGATCTCTCGCCAGCTCGCCGAGCCGTCGTCGCTGCGGAAGATGCCGTTATGATGCTGCGCCCATAGTCGGTCGGGCGCGCTCGGGCTCTGGACGAGGCAATGCGGGTCCTGCAGGTTGGGGTCGCGGCTCATCTCGGGCGGCAGGAAGGCGGCGAACATGCCGTCGGCGCGGCAGGCCCATGTCTCGCCGCCGTCGCGCGTCTCCCACACCCCGCCGCACGAAATGCCGATCCGCACGATCGCGCTGTCGCGCGGATCGACGCAAATCGAATGAATCGCCGGCCAATCTGTGCCTCCGCCCGACCATTGCTGGCGTTTTGGGTGGTCCCAGAGCGCGCGAATCAGCTCCCACGTCCCGCCGTGATCGCGCGAACGGAAGAGGCCGCCGGGTATGGTCCCGCACCACAAAAGGCCATCCTCCTCCGGTCCGCCGGCCTCGAGCGAGAAGATGTTGATGAGGGAATAGGGGATGTCCTTGCCCCAGCCGTCGCGATCGACCAGCCCTTCCGGTTTCAGCGGATAGGCGGGCGTCGCGATCTCCTCCCAGCGGCCGTTCGACCGCCGATGCAGCTTGGCGCCGAAATGGCCGTGATTGAGCGCGGCGTAGTCATGGCCGCTGCGCTGGTCGTGGAAAAAGAGCGTGACGTTGTCGCCGAGAAAGTCGGCCCCAGAGATACGCCAGTCCCCGCTGTCGCGCTCGATCGTGAACAGTCCTTTGCGGGTCGACACGACAACGTGGTCGCTCATTCCTCATCCTCCCGACAGCGCCTGCAGCACATAGATGGCGCTGGCGGCGGAAATCGGGTCGCTGAGCGTCACGCGATCGCGCAGCGGCTTGCCGTCGACAACAATCGCCATGTGGCGGCGCAGCGCCGACTGGTCGTCGAGCACATAGCCGCGCAACCGCTCGTTGGTTCGGAAGACTGCCTCCAGCGCCTCCCGCACGGTCGCGCCCTCCGCCTCGTCCGCTGGGCAGTCGATGTGGCGCGCGAGATTGGCGGTGAAGACGATGCGGGCCATGAGGAGGAGCTTGGCGCCTGACGCCGCCGTCGGTCAACCCGCGCCGGACGTGGACAAAAATGGCGCGGAATGATCCGCGCCGGTCATTTTCCTCAGACCCCCGGGGGCGTGCGGCCCGCGTCCTATTTCACCAGGCGCGGGCTGCCGACGCGCGGAACTTCGTTTTCCTGGACGACGCCGAGCCTTCGGGCGACTTCGGTATAGGCCTCGATCATGCCGCCGAGGTCCTTGCGAAAGCGGTCCTTGTCGAGCTTGTTGTTGGTCTTGACGTCCCACAGCCGGCAGGAATCGGGGCTGATCTCGTCGGCGAGCACGATGCGCATGTTCTCGCCTTCCCACAGGCGGCCGCATTCGATCTTGAAATCGACGAGACGGATCCCGACGCCGAGGAAGAGGCCGGAGAGGAAATCGTTGACGCGAATGGCGAGCGCCATGATGTCGTCAATCTCCTGCGGCGCGGCCCAGCCGAAGGCCGTAATGTGCTCTTCCGACACCATCGGATCGTTGAGCGCGTCGTTCTTGTAATAGAATTCGATGATCGAGCGCGGCAGCTGCGTGCCTTCCTCGAGGCCAAGGCGCGTGGCGAGCGAGCCGGCCGCGACGTTGCGCACCACGACCTCGAGCGGAATGATCTCGACCTCGCGGATGAGCTGTTCACGCATGTTCATGCGGCGGATGAAATGAGTCGGCACGCCGATGTCGTTCAGGCGCTGAAACAGATACTCGCAGATCCGGTTGGTCAGAACGCCCTTGCCCTCGATCACCTCGTGCTTTTTGGCGTTGAACGCGGTCGCGTCATCCTTGAAATATTGGATGAGCGTTCCCGGCTCCGGACCCTCATACAGGACCTTCGCTTTGCCTTCGTAGATGCGGCGACGACGGTTCATGCGGTGCGACCGTGGCTTGAGGAAATCCATGCACGTGGCCTTTTCTGGTGGAATCCCGTCATGACCCGCGGGCGCGGAAACGGGATATGGGGATGCGGACCGCATAAGCCAAGCATTGGTCTTGTCCGGACCGGGGGCCAGCCCCCAAGGCGGCAACTTACCCGATCGGGGGCGCTCGCACAAACATTCCCGGGGGACGAGCCGCCCAAAGCCCGGCGAGGATTGACACGCCTTTGAATCGACAGCGAAATGCGGTCCGGAGACGCCCTGAACGAGCCGAATTCTCCGTCTCGCGGCCGCTGCGGCTGGTTCCGACGGCGGCGCCCGTGTCGATCCGCCCTTTTTCTGACCTCTCCAGATCCAGACCCCCAACGCACCAGGACGCAAACCCCCTTACTAAAGCATGAGGGACGCGCGTTAGCGGTTAGAGTAGATAGACGCCGGAGCCTGAGGGCCAGTGGACCTTGGGCGCTGCCCGGCGGGGGGAGAGAATTCGCCCGAGCAGAGTGTCAACGGAGGGAGCCCATGGCTGCGAGCAGCCTCGACGCGATTCAACGGAATCCAAAATATCAACAACTTGTGGCCGACCGATCCTCTCTGGGCCGCACGCTCTCGATCGCGATGATCGTGATCTACTTCGGCTTTATCCTTCTCGTCGCATTCGCGCCGGGCTTCCTCGGCGCATCGCTGACCGGGGGCGTGACGACGGTCGGCATCGTGGTGGGGTTGCTGGTGATCGTGGCTGCGTTCCTGCTCACGGCCTTCTACGTGGTCCGCGCCAACGGAACTTACGACGCGTTGACGCAAGACATCATCAGGGAGGCAAGCAAATGAGTCGTACGCTCCTGAAGTCGCTTTTTCTCGGACTCGGCCTGACGCCGGGAATCGCGCTCGCCCAATCCGCCAATGCGGCCGGCGCTGCCGCGCCGACGACCGATTGGACCGCCGTCGGGATGTTCCTTTTCTTCGTGGCGGTGACTTTGGGCATCACCTACTGGGCGGCCATGCGGACCAAGACCGCGTCGCAATTCTACGCCGCCGGGGGCGGCATCACCGGCCTGCAGAACGGGCTCGCCATCGCCGGCGACTATATGTCCGCCGCCTCGTTCCTCGGCATTTCCGCCTTTGTCTATGCCTGGGGCTATGACGGGCTGATCTATTCGGTGGGCTGGCTGGTCGGGTGGCCGATCGTGACGTTCCTCATCGCTGAACCGCTGCGCAATCTCGGCCGGTACACGTTCGCCGACGTCGCATCGTTCCGATTCGAACAGTCGCCGGTCCGCGTGCTGGCGGCCTGCGGCACATTGGTGACGGTCGCCTTCTATCTTATCGCCCAGATGGTCGGCGCCGGCAGCCTCATCCATGTCCTGTTTCCCACGGTCGACTATAAGTTCGCGGTCGTCGGCGTCGGCTGCTTGATGATCCTCTATGTCACCTTCGGGGGCATGATCGCCACCACCTGGGTGCAGATCATCAAGGCCTGCCTGCTGCTCGGCGGGGCGACGCTGATGGCGTTGCTGGTGCTGACGGCGTTCGGGTTCAATCCGGGCGCGCTCTTCGC
>JAFAHO010000061.1 GCA_019237205.1 Hyphomicrobiales bacterium | reverse complement strand
CGTGGCGGCGGCGGCGAAGCGCGCTGGGGTCTCGCAATGAACTGGGCAAGCGAGCCAGATGAAAGACTGGCGTCGCTGAGCCCCGTCAAGGGAAGCGAAACCAAGGGTGTCTGCGAAGACTACCAGGAGGCTGTTGCAAGCGAGCTCGGCATCGGCGGCGCCCTGACAGAACGTCAATTGACGCGCCGATGGCGCGCCTTCGTTTGGCGGAACCACCCGGACCGTCAACCGCCTGACGCGCGCGAGCGGGCGACCGAACGAGTCGCGATCGCCAACACGCTCTACGATCGGGCGCGGAGCGAACTGACCAAGGGGCGATAACGTCGCTGCCTATTCGAAGATGCGCTTTCGGGCGAACAGCGAAGCGCCGTTCCCCTGTTTTGCGACCGTCAAGAGCGTCGCTCCTCTGTCGTCGAGCAAAGCCCATCCACCATCGCGCGGAACAATCGAGGCGATATGCCCGACCCGGGGGACGTCGTCGCCGGGAACGGCGGCACGAATGGCGCCGTCGATTCTCAGCCATACCCGGTCGGCGCGAGCGGCAATAATCTCGACCGGCCGCCGCGTAGCCGCCGGCCGGACGCCGCCGACCGAACCCGTCGTCGTCAGGTCCATGGGCGCATCCAGCTGCGTCAGTGGCGGAAGCACGAGCGCCCTCGCCGCCGGCGCCGTCCCGCGCGGCTGTGCGAAGATCGCAAGATGCTCCATGCCATTGACCCGAATCCTGCCTCCGCCCTGATCGAGCATGTAGCCGGCGAAGGCGATGGAAAAGCCTGCCAACGCGGTTCCGACCGCGCGCAAGGCGATCTCTTGCCCGAGCGGCGTCATTGGGTGGTCAAGCCTCCGTGGACTTAGCATCATTACGCAACGACGCCGCGAGATCGATGAAGGGATCCTCGCATTGCGGAGCGTCGGGGGACTGCGTCATCGCCTCATAAATGCGCGGCACGGACTTGATCGCTTTGTCGAGGACGCTATCGGCGCCGGGCGTATAGCCGCCCATCAGGCGCAATTCCCGGGTTTCTTCGTAGCGCGCGATCAGCGAGCGCAAGTTCGCGACCAACTTGCGCTGTTCGTGAGTCCAGACGGGATGGGCGAGGCGCGAAACCGAAGACAGAATGTTGACGGCCGGATAGCGCCCCTCGTCGGCGATCGCGCGATCGAGCACAATGTGACCGTCAAGCGCGCCGCGAACAGCGTCGGCGACGGGATCGTTGTGATCGTCGCCGTCGACCAGCACGGAGAAGATCGCGGTGATCGATCCCGAGCCTTCCTCGCCGGGCCCGGCGCGTTCCAGGAGACGCGGCAGATCGCTGAATACGCTCGGCGCATAGCCGCGCGCCACCGCCGGTTCGCCAGCGGCGAGAGCAACGTCCCGCGCCGCGTGGGCGAACCGTGTCACCGAGTCGACGATGAGAAGCACCGACCCGCCACGATCGCGAAAGTGTTCGGCGACCGCCATCGCCGTTTTCGGCGCAAGACGCCGCATCATCGGGCTTTCGTCCCCGGTCGAGACGACCGCGACTGTCGATGCGCGATTCTCGCCCAAGGTATCGTCGAGAAATTCCCGCACTTCGCGCCCGCGCTCGCCCACGAGGGCGATGACGACCGTGTCGAATTGCGGCGCCCGGGCGAGCATCGCCAGCAGCGACGACTTGCCGACCCCCGAACCGGCGAAAACGCCGACGCGCTGGCCGAGACAGAGCGGAGTGAAGAGATCGACGACTCGAACCCCCGTGCGGATGGCCGTCGACACGCGCGCCCGCCTTAGCGGCGCCGGGGGATCGGCGTCGAGCGGCGCGGGTCTATCGCCGCACGCTAGGTCGCCCCCACCATCGAGCGGCCGGCCGAGGGCGTCGATAACGCGCCCCTTCCAGGAAGTGTCCGGCGACAGTGACAGGTTCTGGGTGCGATAGGCGCGGGCGCCGATGGCGGCGTCGCAGCGAGCATCGAAAGGCTTCAGGGTCGCGGAGGCGTCGTCGATCTTGACGACCTCGCCCATCTGGATTCGGTCGCCGACGTCGACGCTGACGCAACCGCCCAATCTCAGGAAACGCGACAGCCCCGCGACACGATAGTGCGACATCGACACTTCTGTGACGACGCCGCTGACGCGCGCGGCCTGTAGGTTGCGCAAGCCCCAGGCGACCCGCCGCTCGAGACGCTCGAGCGCGGGAATGGCCGGCCCGTCGGCTCCGGAATCGATCACGAGGCCGATCCGAGCGTCTTGATCGCGTCTTGCAGCGATCCTTCGGACTGGGAGGCTTCAGCCGCAACCCCATCGAAAGCGCGGGTCACTTCGATGAGGCGCGTCATCTCGCGGACGGGATCGACATTCGAGCTTTCAACGGCGCCCTGAACGACGCCAGCGCGGGTGAAATCGAGAATCGGCGTCGCCGGCTTGTCGGGAACGACGCCGGAGTTCTCCGCCCGCCTGAGCGACGCGCCCGGCCCGATCTCGAAAAGCCCGATGGCGCCGACCTGCCGCCCGTTCTGGCTGATCATCCCATCGCTCGACACGGTCAAGGGACCGGCTGAGCCGTCGACCAGAATAGGGGCGCCTCCGGCGTCGAGGATGGGATCGCCTGACAGCGTGCGGAGCGTTCCGGACTCGTCGATGCGCGTCCGCCCGTCGCGGGTGTAAGCCGGGCCCGACGGCGTCTGAATCCCGAACCAACCGTCGCCCTGAACCGCGAAGTCGAGAGGATTGTCAGTCTTGACTAGCCCGCCGATCCGCCGGGACAGGTAATCGAAGCCTGGGGAGACATAGTTGAGTGTCGTCTCTCCGGCCCTCGCGATTTCTGCTTCGAACGAGACGCCCGTCGCGCGAAAGCCGACCGTATTCATGTTGGCGATGTTGTCGGCGATCGTCTCGAGTCGCCGCTCCAAAGCGACCTGAGCCGATATGGCGACATAAAGCCCATTCTGCATAACGCGTTCCCGACTCGACCGCGCTCAGCCGCTTGCCGGTCCTCAAGAAACGATTCGTCTAAACGGCTTGTCCCGGGCTGACTTCCCGTGCGCCAGCCTGGCGTAAGTCTCGCGCCGCAAGTCTGCGGCCGGTTCTCCGAGCAGGAAGCGATTCTTGAATTTCGCGATTGGCCTCCTCATCGCCATCGGTTGCATCCTCGGCGGCTACGCGGCGCTCGGCGGACATCTCGAAGTACTTATGCAGCCTTATGAGTTTGTCATCATCGCAGGCTCCTCGCTCGGGATCTTCATCGTCGCCAACACCATGACGACCATCAAGGATTGCGGCAAAGCGTTCTTCGAGGCTGTGCTCGATAAGGTCCCGAAACCGCGGGACTATCTCGACGTGCTAAGCGTGCTGCACGCGCTGATGCGCGAACTCAGGGCGAAGTCGCGCGGCGAAGTCGAAGGCCACTTCGACAACCCAAGCGAATCGGAGATCTTCAGGGCTTTCCCGAAACTGCTCGCGAACAAGGATCTGGTGACGTTCATCTGCGACTATGGTCGTCTGATCATCATCGGCAACGCGCGCACCCACGAAATCGAAGCGCTGATGGACGAGGAAATCGAGACCCTCGCGCATGACCGATTCAAGCCGGCGCACGCGTTTCAGGCGGTGGCCGACGGCTTGCCGGCGCTCGGCATCGTCGCCGCAGTTCTCGGCATCATCCACGCAATGGGCGCGCTCGACCAGTCGCCGGAGACGTTGGGCGGTCTGATCGGCGCCGCGCTGGTCGGCACATTCGCGGGCATCTTTCTGTCTTACGCGATCGTCGCGCCCATAGCGCAGAAGATCAAGGCGGTGCGCCAAAAGCAGCTGAGGCTCTTTACGCTCGTCAAACAGAGTCTTCTGGCGTTCATGAACGGCGCCATGCCGCAGGTTGCAGTGGAGTTCGGTCGCAAGACAATTCCATCCAAAGAGCGGCCGACGATCGACACAGTCGAAAACGAGACGATCTCCAGCGGCGCCGGCGGCGAGACCGTCATCAAGGAAGCGGCATGAGCGACAACGACGACGCTGAGGGCTCCGACCGGGGCGCGCGCAAGCTCAGGGGCGCGATACTGGAGCATTCGGGCTTCGCGATCGAGCGCATGCCCGGCCTTGCGGCCGCGCTCGACCATTTCATCGCCGAGGCCCAACACGCGATCGCGCCGCTCACTCCGGGGGTCCCGGGCGGTGGAACGGTCGAAGCCATTCTCGCGACCACTCTCTTTCGGGCGATCTCCGATTGTGCCGGGCTGATCGCTGCGATCTACGCTAGCGACCGGCCCGGCGCGCGGGTTCTCATCGCGCTCGATGAACGAATCGAGGATCTGATCGTCGCCTCCATCTTCGGCGAGAGCGTTTCGACCGATCCGGAGGATGATCCTCCAGACGAAGCGCCGCGATCTCGCACGCCGATAGAGACAGCGCTCCTCGAGGAATTCGCGCGCTCGCTCGGGCGCGCTCTCGAAGCCGGATTTGCGCCAGTGGCGCCTCTCGCGCTCACCTTCGAGCGCCTGGTCACGCTGAACGACGCCTTTGCTCTTGGCCGGCGCGACATGCCCGCGGCAGCAGCCCGATTTTCCCTGCCGATGAACGGCGGTGCGTGCGAGGGCCTTGCCCTGTTTTCGCAGTCGCTTCTCATGCCGCTGCGCAAGGAACTGGAACGCGACCAAGCGATCGAAACGCCGGCCGCTGACTGGCGCTGGTCGAGTCTCTTGGAAACGGGCGTCAAGAAGACGCGGCTGCCTGTCACCGCGGTCCTGGAGGAGGTTCCGATGAGTCTCGGTGACATCGCGAATCTTCGAGTTGGCGGAATTCTGCCCCTGCACGGCAGCGACTTCGACGCTGTTCGCCTCGAGTGCTCGGGTCGCGCAATGTTTCTCTGCAGGCTTGGCCAGGGCGAAGGGCGCTACCGCCTCGAAATCGAGAACCCGATCCCGCAGGAGCCTGGGGGCGCAGCGCTTCCCGGCGCCCTGGCGCCTTAACCGCACAGCAAGCGAGGCATCTTATGGACGAATCTGAAATCCTTCCCAGCCCGCCCAAGGTCGCTGAACCGCCGGGCCCGGCGCC
The DNA here is from genome assembly GCA_019237205.1 of Hyphomicrobiales bacterium. Classification (GTDB taxonomy): domain Bacteria; phylum Pseudomonadota; class Alphaproteobacteria; order Rhizobiales; family Beijerinckiaceae; genus Roseiarcus. The sequence continues at coordinate 13,197 of JAFAHO010000061.1, read as the reverse complement.
AGCCGGCGGGACTCCGGCGGCCGCTCCCAACCTGAATGCGATCCTGTCCATTCCTGTCACTGTGCAGGTCGTTCTCGGCTCGACGTCGTTGCCGGTGGCGAGTCTCATGAAGCTCGCGCGCGGCGCGGTGATCTCGCTCGATCAACGCGTCGGCGATCCCGTCGACATCGTCGTCAACGGCAAGGTGGTCGCGCGCGGCGAGATCGTGGTGGTCGACGAGCCCAGCCAGCGCTTCGGCGTTTCCCTTGTGGAGATTGTAGCCGGCGCGAGCCTCGAGCAAGCCGCCTGACGAATGGAACAATCATGTCGGAGCCGATGATCCAAGGAGAGCGGGTTCTCAGCGGGCCAGAGAAAGCCGCAGCTCTGCTCTTGATAATGGGCAAGCCTCCAGCCGCCAGGCTCCTGAAACACTTCGATCCGCCGGATCTGCGCGCGGTCGCACGGGCGGCGGCGGGACTCGGGGCGGTCGCGCCGACGACCCTCGACTGTCTTGTGGAAGAATTCGCGACCGACTTCTCGGCTGGCGCCAATCTGCTCGGCGATGTCGGGCAGGCGCGCAATCTGCTTGCTGAGGCCCTTCCCCCCAACGAAGTCGACGATGTCCTCGATTCGGCGCTTGGCGAGGGCAAGGAACTGGACGTTTGGCAAGCGCTCGGGCGAACGCCCGAGACCGCCATCATCGCCTTCCTCGTCGCCGAGAGGCCGGCCACCGCGACCTATCTCCTCTCCAAACTCGACCCTCCGCTGGCGGCGAGGATTGCCAGCGCGCTGCCCCGCGAGCGCCGCAATGCGGCTCTCTGCGGGCTGGTCTCGCCGTGCGAGGTGACTCCATTGGCGGCGCAGCTTGTCGAAACGGCGTTGCGCGGGATGTTGTCGACTGCGAGGGCGCCGGGCGGGGGGAACGAAGGGCGCTCGCGCATCGCAGGCATCATCAACAATCTCGATCCCGACGAGGCGGAAGACGTCATGCGCGCGATCGCCAGGGCGCGCCCCAAGGACGCGACCATCCTCAAGACGATGCTATTCGGGTTCAACGACCTGCCGAAGCTCAGCGAGCGGGCCCGGGCGCTGCTATTCGACCGAGCCTCGATCGACATCGTCGTCATGGCGCTGCGTGGCACCGAACCCGACTTCCGCAACGCAATCCTATCCTCCATGCCGTCGCGCGGGCGTCGGCTTGTCGAGGGCGAACTGGCCTCCAGCGCCTCCGCGCCTGCGCGCGACATCGCAAAGGCCCGCAAGGCCATCGCCGACATCGTCCTCGGCATGGCCAGCCGCAACGAAATCGAGCTCGGCGGCTCGCCTGTCGACGACGCGGCCTGAGGGCCGAGCGACTGAATGAGCGCTGACGCCGATTCGGAAGACAGAACCGAGGAACCGACGGAGAAGCGGCTCCACGACGCGGTCGAGCGCGGACAGACAGCCTTTTCCCGCGAGGCGCCGTTGTTCGCCTCGCTCTCTGCCGCGCTAGTTGCGCTCATCTTCATCATTCCAGGACGCGCAGCTAGCCTGCTCGCGGGCCTCGTCGGCGTCATCGACGATCCGGCAGGCTGGCGGATCGAGCGCGGCGCGGATGTGCTCGCTCTATCGAGCCCGCTCTTCGTCGCTGCTGCGCAGTTCCTATGGCCGGTGGCGGCTCTTCTGATGACCGCGGGTATCGTCGCTTCGATCGCTCAGGCGACGCCCCGCATCGTGCCCGACCGCATCCTGCCGGACTTCTCCCGCATCTCGCCGCGCAGCGGATTTCGCCGGCTCTTCGCCGCGGGCGGGCTCGTGGAATTCGCCAAGAGCCTCGTCAAGCTGACGGCGGTCGCACTTGTCGCGACAACGACTCTGATGGGCCAGAAAGCAATCCTGCTGGACGCAATGGACGTCGATCCCGGGGTGCTGCCGGACCGCATCCTTGCTCTCGCCGTCAAGACCGTCGCAGCCGTGCTGGCCGCAACGCTCGCCGTCGCAAGCGCCGACCTCGCCTGGTCGCGGGTTCGCTGGCGCCGCGACAACCGCATGAGCAGGCAGGAACTGAAGGAGGAGCTGAAGCAGGCCGAGGGCGACCGGATGGTCAAGGCGCGGTTACGCTCGCTTCGGCTCGACCGCTCGCGCAAGCGAATGTTGTCGGCGGTTCCGCGCGCGACGATGGTGGTGGCGAATCCTACCCATTACGCGGTCGCGATGCGTTACGTGCGGAGCGAAGGCGGCGCTCCGCTGGTTGTCGCCAAGGGCGCCGATCTCATCGCACTCAAGATTCGCGCAATCGCCGAAGCGCATGACATTCCCGTCTTCGAGGACAAGTCTCTCGCCCGCTCGCTTTATGCGGCGGTCGAAGTCGACCGGCCGATCCCGGCAGATTTCTACCGCGCGGTCGCCGAGATCGTGCATCTCGTTCAGCAGAGGAAGACTGGATGGGTCCACCGAAGCCACTGAGAGCCGCGCCCCGCGCGCGCCGGCGCGGCCCGCTCCAACGGGAACGCATCATCGCCGATGCGCTAGTGGACGTGGCGACCGAGCTGCGTCTGGCCGACGCGGCGGAGCTCATTTTGATGATCCGCAACGACCAGGCGGCCAACATCGCCGATCTTGTCAATTCTTCGACCGAACTTTTCTACAAGAGCGGAACGCTGCGCTATGCCCTCTCGGCAAGCTTCAAGGCGCCGTGGGACGCGACGCCCGTCGTCGCCATCGACATGGAGTTTCGCCACGCCATGGTGTCGGCCTTCTTTCGGCTGACGATCGGTCAGCGCCGCGCGGGGGTTGAGATCATCGACATCCTGTTCGACGAGCGAGGCCTGGACGACCGGGCGAAAGCCGAACGCCTGCTGGCCGCCTTCAAGAGCGCGCGGGTTCGCGCAAACTAGGCTTTTGTGAACTGATCCTTTAGCGCGGGCGAAGCGGCCCCGAAAATCAGAGCCACAGGGACGACGGTTTTATCCTGGAGTCGCAGACCGCGGATCGATGGCAAGCTGCCGCAAGCCCCATGCAAGGCGCAGCGCCGAGGATTGGGCCGCCCGATAGCGAGGACCTCTCTTCCCTTGTCGATCTACCTTTTTCAAGTCGCATCACAGAAGTCGGAGTGGCTGTCGGCCCGCCAGACGGCGGTCGCGAGCAACGTCGCCAATGCAAATACGCCCGGCTACCACGCGCTCGACGTCCAACCGTTCGCGGCCGTTCTCGACACCTCGCCGCTCGCCATGGCCGCGACCAATCCCGGGCACATCACCCCCACTCCCTCGCCGTTGGATTCGTTGCGGGAGACCGAAAGCGATCCATCAGAGGAGACACTATCGGGCAACACGGTCAGTCTCGAACAGCAGATGATCAATCTCGGCGAAGTCACCCGCGACTTTTCGATGACCGCCAATATTCGCCGCGCCTTTCATCAGCTCATTCTCTCAGCGCTGAAGTGACGATGATCGACCCCCTGCAGGCGTCGCTCCACATCGCCGCGTCAGGTCTGCAGGCGCAGTCCATGAGGCTGCGGATCGTCTCAGAGAACATCGCCAACTCGCAGTCGACCGGCCCTGCCGCCGGCGCGGACCCTTATGCGCGCAAGACTGTGTCGTTTGAAAGCGAGATCGATCACGCCTCCGGCGCCAATCTCGTCGAGGTCAAGTCGATAGGCGTCGATCATGCGCCGTTCAAGGTCGAGCGCGACCCCGGCAATCCCGCCGCGGACGCAAACGGGATGGTCAAGATGCCCAACGTCGACGTGCTGGTCGAGCTCGCCGACATGCGTGAGGCCAACCGCAGCTATGAAGCCAATCTCCAGGTCGCCAAGCAGTCCGCTGACATGCTGAGCCAAACCGTCGCCCTGATGAAGGACGCTTGACGCGTTCCGAAAGCGAGGATGAAACGATGATCGAAGGTCTTTCCGCTCTCGGCACGCTGCGCCCGGGTTCGAGCGTCACTGCGCCCGCCGCGCCCGCCGACGGCGTGAGCTTCGAGGAGGCGCTCGGCCAGGCCATCGGATCGGCGGTCGATACGCTCAAGACCGGCGAGGCGTTCGCGATTCAGGGCGTCCAAGGCGCGGCCACGCCAATGAAAGTCGTCGAGTCCGTGATGGATGCCCAGCGTTCGCTGCAATCGGTTCTCGCGATCAGGGACAAGATTGTTTCCGCCTACCAGGAGATCGCCCGGATGGCGATCTGAGCGGCGCGCGCCAAAATGGCTGAAGAGGGATGACACAATGAGAGCGCTGGCGATCGCGGCGACGGGCATGAGCGCCCAGGAGCAAAACCTGGAGGTCATCGCCAACAACGTGGCCAACATCAACACGACCGGCTTCAAACGCTCGCGTGCGGAGTTCACCGACCTGATCTATCAGACTGAGCGCCTGATGGGGGTTTCGAACCGCGGCCGCGACGCAACCATCCCCGAAGGCGCGCAAATCGGGCTTGGCGTCCGCACCGCTGCGATCCGCAGCGTCAACTTGCAGGGGGCGCTCACCAATACCGGCAACACGCTCGATCTCGCGATCAACGGACGGGGCTGGTTCCAGGTGACGACCGCCAACGGAGATACGGTCTATACGCGCGACGGAGCGTTCAACACCAACCAGAACGGCCAGCTCGTCACCATGGACGGCTATACCGTGACGCCGTCGATCCTGGTTCCTTCAAACGCGACCAACCTCACCATCAGCCAGACCGGCCTCGTCACGGTCACGCTGCCCGGCCAGGCGACGCCGCAGCAGCTCGGTCAGCTGACCATCGCCAATTTTGTCAACGACGCGGGCCTCAAGGCGCTTGGCGGCAACTACTTCCAGCAGACCGAAGCCTCGGGCCAGCCGACCGTCGGCGTTCCCGGCGACACCGCCTTCGGCATCCTGCAGCAAGGCTACATCGAGGCCTCCAATGTCGATCCTGTGACCGAGATCACCAACCTGATCGCGGCCCAGCGCGCCTATGAAATGAACTCGAAGGTGATCCAGGCGGCCGACCAGATGTCAGGGACGATCTCTAACTTGCGAGGTTAGGAGAATCGCGATGCGCAAGCGAAGGTGCGGTTTCATTCTCGCGGCGGCGATCGCGCTTCTCTCTGTGCGTTGCGCCCCGATTGCCCTGGCGCAGGAGGCGGGCGCGCCCACGCCGAAGAGCGTCATATATCCGGGCGACGTGATCCGCGACGACATGCTCGCCGATCGGCCCCAGGATGCGGTGCGCGACGGGGGAGGCCCGTTCGTCGAGGACCGCTCGCTCATCGTCGGCAAGGTCGCGCGGCTGACGCTTCTCCCGGGCCATGCGATTCCCTTCGCCGGCGTATCCAATCGAAAGGTTGTCGCCAACGGCGCGGAAGTCCGCCTCGTCTACGCGGAGGGCGGTCTCTTGATTATGACGACCGGCGCGGCCTTGCAGGACGGCTCGATCGGAGACGTCGTCCGGGTTCGCAATAGCGACAGCGGCGTCACCGTGTCCGGCGCCGTCCAGCCGGACGGCTCGGTCAAAGTCGGCGGGGGATGATGCGGGCTCTGATCGTCGCGCTGGTGTTCATTCTTATCGCCGCGCCCGCCGCGGCGGCCCGCATCAAAGACATTTCAATCTTGCGCGGCGGACGCGATAGCCAGCTCGTCGGCTACGGCCTCGTTGTCGGCCTGCAGGGCTCAGGAGACACGTTTCGCAACGCGCCTTTCACCCAGGAGGCCGTTCAGGGAATGTTGCAAAACCTCGGCCTCGACGTGCACGGCGTCGAGCTGCGCAACCGGAATGTCGCGGCGGTCATCGTCACGACGGATTTGTCAGCCGGCGTTCAAACCGGATCGCGTGTCGATGTGACCGTCTCGGCGCTCGGCGACGCACCGTCGCTGATGGGCGGGACCCTGCTGATGACCCAGCTCCAGGGCTCGGACGGCGTCGTCTATGCGAGCGCGCAGGGCGCCGTTTCGGTGACCGGTTTCGAGACGGCGGGCCAGGGCGAGACGCTGTCGCAGGGCGTGCCGACCGCCGGGCGCATCCCGAACGGCGCGATCGTTGAGCACGAGATCGCAGCGCCGCCCGATCAATTGCGCTCGATGCTCGAACTGAAGAACCCGGATTACGCGACTGCGATCAGGATTGTGGACGCGATTAACGCCTATTCGCTCGAGCGCTTTCGCGTTCGCGCAGCGTTCGAAGTCGACAGCCGGACCGTGGAGATCTTTCGTCCACGACACGTCTCGTTCGCCCGGTTCATGGCGGAGGTCGGCGAGTTGCCGGTCCAGCCCGACATGGCTGCGCGCGTGGTGCTGGACGCCCGGACAGGCACGGTCGTTGTCGGTCAGGACGTGCAGATCTCGACCGTCGCCGTCACTTATGGAACGTTGACTGTGCGCGTCAACGAGCAGCCGCAGGTCTCCCAGCCCAATCCTTTCTCGGAAGGCCGCACCGTCGTCACCCCGAACACTAAAATTGATGCAGTGCAAACTGGCGGCCCGATCTCAATCGTCGGCGGATCGAGCCTGCGCACGCTGGTCAGCGGCCTGAACCGGATCGGAGTCAAGCCGCCGGGAATCATCGCAATTCTGCAGGCCATTAAAACTGCCGGCGCGCTTCAAGCGGATCTAGTGATTCAGTAGTCCGGCTTGGGTCGCGTCAGGTCAGCCCAGCGCAAGGCGGTCCGCCGACGATGCCGGCCGATTTAGAGGCCGAAGCATGCCGATCTCACGCTTCCCGAGCGCCCCTCTGCTGAGCAGCCTCGTCGCGCTTGTTTTCGTGGCTTCTCTTGGAGGCCCCGGCGCAGCGCAGGTCGGCCACACGCAGGACGCGCAAAAGCCCAAGCCCGTCGCCGACAAGCCGGGCGACACCGAAGCCAGCCGCTACTGCGCCAACGTGGCCCCATCGATCGTCGAAGCGCGCATCGCCTGGCAGACAAAGCGACTGAGCGAGCTCGACGCGCAGGTTAAGCAGCGGATCTCCGATCTGGAGAAGGCGGAAGCCACGGCGCGTGAATGGATCGCCAAACGTGAGGAGCTGATGAAGGCCGCAAGCGACGCCCTGGTCGCCATCTACGCCAAGATGCAGCCGGAGAATGCAGCCCGACAGATCAGCACAATGGATGACCGGATGGCGGCGGCGATCCTCGGCAAGCTGAAGCCGACCGTCGCGGGCGCCATTCTCGACGAGATGGAGGCGGAGCGCGCGAGCCGACTCGCCGGCATGATCGCCGGGGCCGAGGAGAAGAAATCGTAATGCCGCGGTCGTTGGCGTCCCTGCCGCTCCTCGCAGCGCTTGCCCTTACAGGATGCTGGAACAGCCCGAACGAATTCATGCGCGAGCCGATCTTTTCTCCTGTCGGCGCCGGCCTCGTGTCGGAGGAAACCGCCGCAATTCAGGGCCCACAGGCGCTCGTTCCGCAACCTCCTCCGATCGGACCGCCGCCTTCGCTCTACGTCGAACCGCGGATCACGCATGTGGGCGACATCGTCACGGTCATCATCTCGATCAATGACAAGGCGACGCTTGGCAATTCGACCGGACGCTCGCAAACGACGAAGGACGGCTTAGCGATCGACTATGGCTTCAACAATGGTTCGGCTTCGTCGTCGTCCAATCAGCCCGCCAAGATCCTCGGCGACCTCTCGTCGACCTCAGCCTCCCAGGGCCAGGGCAACATCGACCGATCCGAACAGATCCAGGTGTCGGTCGCGGCAGTTGTCACTCGCGTCCTTCCCAACGGCAATCTCGTGATCTCCGGGTCGCAGGAGGTGCGGGTCAACTATGAGCTCCGCCAGCTGACTGTTGCAGGAATTGTGCACCCGCCGGACATCTCGCTCAACAACACAATCGCCTATGACCATATCGCCGAGGCGCGTATCTCCTATGGCGGCCGCGGCCGGGTGAACGATTTCCAACAACCCTCCTGGGGCCAGCAGCTCTATGACGCCGTCAGGCCTTTCTAGCGTCGGCGCCCATGTCTGACCCGGCGATCGCACAAGCAGCGGCCGGCGCGGGCGGCGGTCTTTCGCTCAAGGAGCTGGCGATCGTCGTTCTGCTCGGCGCCGCCGTCGGCGCAGGCTTCGAAACGATGCATCCGAGCGCAGTGAAGGCGGACAGGCCAGTTGAGTCCGCAGCCGCGCCGCCGTCCGAACCTTCGACCCTCTATGACTTGCCTCCGGTCATCACCAATCTCGGCTCCCCGCAAGACGTCTGGATCCGGTTCGAAGGATCGATCGTCTTCGACCCTAAGACCCTGTCGCACCCCGAAGCCATCGCCGGGGAGATCGGCGACGACTTCCTCGCCTATCTCAGGACCGTCTCGCTGAAGCAACTCGAAGGGCCGATCGGTCTCCAGAACATCCGTGAGGATCTCAAAGAACGCGCAGCAACCCGGTCAGGAGGAAAGGTGCGCGAGCTCGTGATCCGTACTCTGGTGGTGCAGTGAAACGTCTCGCCGGGGCGGGGATCGCGCTCCTCATTGCGACACCCCGCGCGGCAGCGCAGACCGTCGACCTGAACGCCCTCATCCCGGCCGGCGGCGGCTCGGCCAGCGGTCGCATCATCGAGATGGTCGCGCTCCTGACCGTCCTGTCGGTCGCGCCCGGCCTCCTGATCATGGTGACAAGCTTCACCCGGTTCATCATCGCGCTGTCGTTTCTGCGGTCGGGCCTTGGCATCCAGAGCGCGCCGGCCAATCTCGTTCTCATCAGTCTGTCGTTGTTCATGACCTTCTTCGTGATGGCGCCGACATTTGACCGGGCATGGCAGAACGGTCTCAAGCCGATGCTGGACAATGAGATCAGCCAGCAGGACGCGCTTGTCGCGGTCGTCCAACCGTTCCGCGAGTTCATGTTGTCGCAGGTCCGCGAAAAAGACGTGGCATTGTTCGAGAGCCTGTCGAAGGGGCGCTTCGACGCCGGAGACCGCGCCAAGGTCGATCTGAGACTCCTCATACCGGCTTACATGATTTCGGAACTCAGACGCGGCTTCGAGATCGGCTTCCTTATCGTGCTGCCGTTTCTCGTCATCGACATGATCGTCGCGACTCTCACCATGTCGATGGGCATGATGATGCTGCCGCCCTCGGTCATCTCGCTGCCGGTCAAAATCCTGTTCTTCGTGCTAATCGACGGTTGGAACCTCCTGATCGGCAGTCTGGTCCGCTCCGCGACCTGACCTGCCTCCCTTGCGCCAGCTTCGCGCAAGTCCTCTCGCCTCAAATGAGGCCGACCCGCCGAGGAGTCCTCATGACAATTCTGAACACCAGCGTCTCGGGCATGCTCGCTGATTCCAACTGGCTCTCGTCGATTTCGCAGAACGTCGCGAACGCCAATACGACCGGATATAAGAACGCCGAAACGGAGTTTTCGACGCTGGTCGACCAGGTCTCCACCGCCGCCGCAGGCGGCGGCGTCATGACGACCACGCGCAATCTCAATTCGCTCCAGGGCAACGTCGTCTCCTCCTCGACGGCGACCAATCTCGCCGTCCAGGGCTCCGGCTTCTTCGTCGTCTCCGACTCGAGCGGCGCAACGTACCTGACCCGCAACGGCTCCTTCGTCGCCGACGCATCGGGCAATCTCGTCAACAGCGCGGGCTACTATCTGATGGGCAATGACATTCAGAGCGGCTCCGCCCCGCCCGCCAACGCACTGAGCACTCTGCAAAAGGTCAATGTCGCGGCGGCCGGCGAGACCGCTGCGCCGACCACGACCGGATCGATCGCCGCCAATCTGCCGGCGAGCGCGACGCCGATCGCTTCGGCCAATCTGCCGTCGGCAAACTCTACGAGTTCAACCTACACCGACGTCACGTCGCTCGTCGTCTACGACAATCTCGGCGGCGCACACACCATCAATCTCTATCTCGCCAACACCGGCGCGAATTCCTGGGAGGTCGACGCCTTCGACGCCTCGGATGCCGCCCCTGGCGGCGGCTTTCCCTATTCCTCCGGCCCTCTAGCGACCGGGACCCTGAGCTTCAATTCGACGACCGGCATGTTGTCGTCCGGCTCTCCACTGACGATTCCGGTCCCAAACGGGCAGACGATGAGCCTTAATCTCAGCAAGCTGACCCAGCTCGCTGCGGGCTTCGGCGTGAGCTCTGCGACCGCGAACGGCAATGCGCCCGCGAGCCTTCAGGGCGTTTCGATCGCGGCGGACGGGACTCTGACCTTCAACTACACCAGCGGCGCCACTATCGCCGCCTACGACATCCCGCTGGCCAATGTGGCGAGCCCGGATAATCTGACGTCCGTCAACGGGAACGCGTTCTCGGCCAACTCGGCCTCCGGACCCGTCTTCCTGGGGACCGCCAACGCGGGCAGCTTCGGCACAATCGACTCCTCTTCGCTCGAAAGCTCGACCGTCGATCTTGCGACCGAGCTTACCGACATGATCCAGGCGCAAAGCGCCTACGAGGCCAATTCCAAGGTGTTCCAGACGGGCGCGAATATTCTCGACGTGCTCAACGGACTGAAGGCATGAGCTCGCAAGGCCAAAGGAATCAGCGATGAGCCTCTCGGCCGCGTTCAATATCATTAGCTCCTCCTTTGCCGCCAACTCGGCGCAGACGGCCGTCGTCTCCAACAACATCGCCAACGTCAATACGCCGGGCTACTCTCGCCAGATCGCCAATCTCGTCACCAATTCCTGCGGGGGCGCGGACGTCGTCTCGGTAACGCGCGAGGCGAACGCGGCGCTTGCCGAGCAGGCGTCGACCTCGAACGCGCAGGCGGCGGCGCAGCAGGCGATCGCTGACGGCCTCGCCACTCTGGCGCAGACGGTCAGCGACAGTTCGTCGGCCTCGACAACGTCCGGCATGGACCAGAACGGGGCCTCGCCCTCGGCGATGCTCGGCAATTTGCAAAGCGCGCTCACGACCGATGAGACTTCGCCGAGTTCCTCTTCGGCGGCCGACGCCGCCGTCACGGCGGCTAAGGACCTCGCCGCCTCGCTCAACAGCGGTAGCGCGGCGGTCGCGAACGTCCGCGAACAAGCCGACCAGGACATGGCCTCGTCGGTCGCGACGATCAACTCGCTTCTGAGCCAGTTCACCGCCGCCAACAACGCGGTGGTGACCGGACTTCAGGCCGGCGCCAGCGTCGCGAGCGCGGAGGACCAGCGCGACTCGATCGTGACGCAATTGTCGCATGAGATCGGCGTCTCGACGATCACAGCCGGAAACGGCTCGATGTCGATCTATACCGACAGCGGCGTGACGCTGTTCCAGGATACGCCGCGCGCTGTCTCCTTCACGCCGACTCCGACTCTGGTCGACGGGCAAAGCGGATCGCCGGTGACCGTCGACGGCGTACCGATCACCGGTCCGAATTCGCCGATGCCGATCCAGTCCGGCGCGCTCGCAGGCCACGCCGCGTTGCGAGATGTGCTGGCGCCGCAATATCAGGCCCAGCTCGACCAGATCGCCGGCGGCCTCATCAACGCCTTCGCCGAAAGCGACCAGTCCACGCCGGCGACGCTCCCCTCGCTGCCCGGCCTCTTCACCACGCCTGGCGCAACGAGCCTGCCATCGATGTCGGCGACCACGGGTCTCGCCGCTGCGATCGAAGTCAATCCAAACGCCGATCCATCCCAGGGCGGCGACGCGACCCTGCTGCGCGACGGCGGCATCTCCGATCCGGGCAATCCGGCCTACACCTACAATTCGACCGGCGCGGCGAGCTATACGGGGCGCCTCCGGCAACTCGTCAGCGCCATCGGCGCAACGCAAAGTTTCGATCCGTCCGCCGGTCTCGGCGCCTCCGCCAGTCTGACCGGATACACGAATGCGTCGGTCAGCTGGCTCCAGGGCGAGAACAGCCAGGCGAGCGCCGTCTCGACTTATCAGAACGCGCTCGCGACACAGGCGACTTCGGCGCTGTCAAACGCGACCGGCGTCAATCTCGACGCCGAGATGACCAACATGCTTAACCTCGAGAATTCCTACGCCTCGTCGGCGAAGCTGCTCACGACCGTCAACAGCATGTTCTCAGCCCTGCTGGACGCCGCATGACGATGAGTGCGAATTTTGTCTCGAGCCAGTTTTTGGCAAACAGCCTCATCCTGCCCATCACGCAGGCGCAATCCGCGCTGACAACCGCGATGACGGAGGAATCGACCGGCCAGTACGCCGATCTCGGACTGCAGCTTGGCGATCAGTCCGGCTACGAGCTCTCGCTCAAAGAGCAGGTTTCGCTCATCCAGACTCTGACCAGCGGAAACAGCCTCGTCTCGACGAATCTGGCGACGGCGCAGAACGCGCTGTCGTCGATCGGCGCGAGCGCCCAAACAACAATGACGAGTCTGACCGTCTGGACGCCGAGCGCCAATTCCGGCGCGACGCTTCAGACCTCAGGGCAGTCGGCGCTGCAGGCGCTGATCGCCTCGACGAACGCCACGTCGGGCGATCAGTACGTGTTCGGCGGAATCAATTCCTCCGTCGCGCCGATGGCTGACTATTATTCGACGCCCACATCAGCCGCCAAGACGGCGGTCGACCAGGCGTTCCAGACCGCTTTCGGCGTCCTGCCGAGCGATCCGGCCGCGGCGAGCATTTCGGCCTCCGCCATGCAGAGTTTTCTCGCCGGTCCTTTCGCCGCGTTGTTTTCCGGCGCCGCCTGGACCTCGGACTGGTCGTCGGCGTCGAGCACGAATACGAGCGCCGAAATCGGTCCGGGCCAGACGGTCGCGGCCTCGACCAACGCCAACGAGCCGGCGTTTCAGGACCTCGCCCAGGCCTACACGATGCTGAGCGAATTCGGCGGCTCCCAGCTCAGCGGCGCCGCGCAGCAGGCGGTCGCCTCCGCCGCGTCATCGCTCATTGCGCAGGGACAAGACTCGCTCACGAACGCGCAAGCAGCGCTCGGCGCGACGCAAAGCGCCGTCACGGACGCCAACAATTCCATGAGCTCGCAATCGACGATCCTGCAAAAGCAGATCGATGCTCTCGACAACGTCGATCCCAATGCGACCGCGGCTCAGATCAACGGCCTGACCAACCAGATCCAGATGGCCTACGAGCTCACCGCCCGCCTGCAGCAAATGAATCTGGCGCAATACCTGCCTGTTCCATGACGCCTGGAATCCTTTTGAATGTACGAGTTCGCTTACAACGAGGTGGTCGAGGATTCGCGCCAGGCCATGCGCGCGCGCGAGCGCGAGGCGATGGACCGGGTCATCGCGATGCTGCGCTCGGCGCAGGAGAAAGGCCCGCTGTCGCGCGAGCGGGTCGAGGCGCTCTTCTATCTGCGCCGCCTGTGGACGATCTTTCTCGACGACCTCAAGGACCC
>JAFAHO010000437.1 GCA_019237205.1 Hyphomicrobiales bacterium | reverse complement strand
ACGAAGTTCCACACCGACCGATAGTCGACCTTGAGGCCGCGATCGGCGAGTTCGCCCACCAGCCCGCGCAACGTGAACGGGCTCTCCCGCACCCGCCAGGTCAGGAACGCCTCATGCTCGTCGCGGATCGCTTTCGGCTTGTGTCCGCCCATCTGGCCCGGCTCTAGGCTGCCGGTCTCCTGATAGCGTTTGACCCACGTCACGACCGTGCTCACCGCGACCGCGAACTGGGCCGCCGCCTTGTTCCGCGACAATCCGCCTTCCAACACCGAAGCCACCACCCGCTCGCGAAGGTCCGTCGAACAAGGCTTTCCCATCCATGCTGGCCTCCTCCCAGCCAGCACCTTGAATCACAACAACGCCGATTCGTGAATCTGGAGGGTTATGTGAGGTCGCCGGCGCGCGTGTTGGAGCGTGGCGGAGGGCGACCTCACATAACCCGGATTGAACGAAGCCGCGGGCCGGTCAGGCGCTATGGGCAAAGCGCGGGAGCGGTTCGACGTGGGCGGCCAGTTCCACGACGAGAAGGCGGCCGGGGGGCGATCATTGAGGGGGCTGGCGTGTTCGGGCGCCGGCGTTCGAGCGCCTCGAGCAGCAACGACCGTGAAGCAGTCGAGGCCTGAGTAAGCCAAGGCGGGCGTGATGAAGCGTTGCTCCCCAGCGTCGGCGGCGGTGCGGCTCGGCGGCGGCGGAAGTTGGCGATCGAGGTCGGGCCGAGACTTGTGGTCATGATGTGTCGCAGCGAAAGGCGTCGAATGGCGCAGCTGCGAGGCGCCCGATGCGGCGCATGAGGCCGCCGCAATCCGGGCAGACGGCGGACGGTTGATGAGCGGCGGCTGTCTCTGGCTCGGAGATCGTCGTTGCCTTCGCTCCGTCATCGGAGTCGTCGGTCGTTCGGTCTTGGATCAACTCACGCGCGCGAGCGAGGTTTTGTCCACGGTCGCCCTTGGCCAGAAAGCCGTAGCGACGAATGCGGTGGAAGCCGTCGGGCAGAACATGGAGGAGAAAGCGGCGGATGAACTCGTGTGGGGCAAGGCGCATGACGCGGCACCGTCCGCCGCGGCGATAGTTCTTGTAGGAGAAGGCCACCTCATTGTCGTCGACGGCGACGAGGCGCGAATTGGCGATGGCCGTGCGATGCGCGTAGCGCGCGAGGTAGGCCAGCACCCGCTCGGGTCCGCCGAAGGGCGGCTTGGCGTAGACGACGAAGAGGGCTTTTGCGGAGCGTGCGCAGGCGCTCGCCGAAAGCGGCGGCCTTAGCGAGCGGCGCCAGATCGCCGAAGGAGCCGAGTTCGCCGCGACAGAAAGCGGCGTTGAGGCCGTCGAGGAACAACCGTCGAAAGGTCTTGGACAGGGCGCGGACGGAGAGCAGGAAGTTGGGTTTGCAGGCGACCCATCGCTGGCCGTCAAGAGCGACGCCGCCCCGGGGGACGAGACAGTGAACATGAGGATGATTGGTCAGCGTCTGTCCCCAGGTATGCAAGACCGCGATGAGGCCGATCTTGGCACCGAGGCGTTCACCAGCCGGCGTCATGAGCGCCTGGGCGGCAGCGCGCATCAAGAGGCCGTAAACCGTCTGCTTGTTCTGAAAAGCGATCTCGGCCGCCGCCGGCGGCAGGGTGAAGACGACGTGGAAATAGGGAACCGGCAGCAGCTCGGCCTGACGAGCGGCGAGCCACTCCGCGCGCGCGATGCCCTGACACTTCCCGCAATGGCGGTTTCTGCACGAGTTGTAGGCGATGCGGGTGAGTCCGCAGTCGTCGCAGCGCTCGACGTGACCGCCGAGCGCCGCCGTGCGGCAGGTCGTGACCGCGTCGATCACGCGCCGTTCGACACGCCCGAGATGTCCAGCCTTCGTTCGTTCGTAACTTTCACCGTGGCGGTGGAAGACGTCGGCCAGTTCGAACGGCGGCCGAACCTTCACCGCCTATTCCGGCGGCGTCACCTGGAGCGCCAGCCGGTCGAGAGGGCTCTCGGTTGTGGCGATGACGCCGGTCGAAACCCGCGTATAGCGGGCCGTGGTCGACAGGTTCTCGTGGCCCAGCAGCACCTGGATGATGCGAATGTCGACGCCGCTTTCCAACAAATGGGTGGCGAAGCTGTGGCGCAGCACGTGCACGCTTACCCGCTTATTGAGCCCCGCCGCGACCGCCGCCGAACGGCAAGCCGCGTGGAGAACGGTCGGATTGATCGGCGTGTCGCCCATGCGGCCGGGGAACAGGAACGGCTTCGGCCGCGCCAGATGCCAGTAGCTGCGCAGGATGCCGACCGGCGACGCGGAGCGCATCCCGCCGCGCTCCTTGCCGCCTTTCCCGTGTCCGATCCGCACCACCATGCGCTGACTGTCGATATCGCGAACCCTGAGCGCCGCGACCTCGGAAACGCGAAGCCCCGCCGCATAGGCCGTCGTTAACGCTACGCGCGCCTTCAGGCTCGAAACGGCTTCCAGAAACCGCACGACCTCATCGGCGCTCAGCGCGGTCGGGAGCTTGCGGGGTTCGCGCGCATAGGGGATCCGCTCGGGGATCGTCGCCTCGCCCAGCGTCACGCCATAGAAGAACCGCAGCGCGCAAACGACCTGGTTCAGCGATCCCCACGACACGCCCTTCGACGCTAGATGGACTTGGTAGGCGCGCACGTCGTCCAATCCGAGCCGGTCGGGCGAGCGGCCAAAATACTGGCTGTAACTTCGACACCGCGTGGAGGTAGGATTGCTGCGTCGCAGGCGACAGATTGCGGATCGTCATGTCCTCAATCATGCGGCGGCGCAGAGGGCTCATCTTGGCCATCTGAAACTCCTGTCTGAGAGTGGGCTTGGAACACCCCATCTTCTCAGGCAGGAGGGCCGTCACATCATCCCGACCCCTCGCCCCCTATCCCGCCGCCATAGCGGCTTCGTCCAATCACTCCCGATTCGACCGAATGTCATCCCGCTCTAGGCGCAGGCGAGCGAGTCGAAGGATGCGCTTGAGGTGAGCAAACAGCATCTCAACTTTCTTCCGAAGGCGGCGGCCGGCCTCATATTCAGGCGTTGAAGCCAGAGCGCGAGCCTCGTCCCGCGCGTCCTCGTGAATGTGCCTTGGCACTTTGCGCGCTGCCGCGTTGGGGCAGCAGTGCGGCTTGAACTCGCAGACGTCGCAATCCAGTTTGCTGGCGCGGTAAAATCTCATGCCCTGAGCGCTGACGCCGCTCCTCGGGGTCGAGTAGGTTCTGCGGTATTGCACCAGTTCTTTGCCCGCCGGGCATGTGAAGCGGTCGCTGTCGGGATCAAAAGCGAAATCGTCGCGCGAACGTTCCGGTTTGTCGATCACGGGAATGAACGGCTTGATCGCTTGATCTCCTTCTGATTGACGAGCCAGGCTAGGCTCTCCGCCAACCCGTAAGGATACCGGGGACAATAACTGAATCGCGACGGGCGGTTTGTGGTGCGTCTGAATGACTCAGGCGTTGGGGATTCCGGGATGTGGCGAATGGGCGTAGTTCGATCGGATGATCGACGAGGCGGCGATTCGGCTACGATGGGAGACGGTCGGCGCGCGGCTTGACGAGCGTGGTCGGCGGTTGTTTGCGGCGGCGGAGGTGCGGAGCGCTGGCCGTGGCGGTCTCGCGCTGGTGTCGAAGATTTACCGGGCTTGCTCGTTCGACGATCAATCGCGGCGAAGACGACCTCGACGGCGAGCCGCTTGTGAAGGGGCGGGTTCGCCGCGCCGGAGGCGGGCGTTCGGTCGGTGTCGGAAGCCGACCCGGGGCTCGTCCCGGCGCTCAAGCGGCTGGTCGAACCGGCGACATTGGGCGATCCCATGCGGCCCTTGATATGGGTGTCGAAAAGCATGGCGAAGCTCGCAGCGGCGCTGACCGAGATGGGACATCCGATCAGCGCCGATACGGTCGGCGCGGAGTTGGCGAAGCTTGGGTTTTCGCGCCAGTCCAATCGCAAGGCGGATGAAGGCTCGCACCATCCCGACCGCAACGCCCAGTTTGAACACATCAACGCGAAAGTCGTTGCGGCGCAGGCCCGCCAACAGCCGGTCATCTCGGTCGATACGAAGAAGAAGGAGTTGCTCGGCAACTTCAAGAACGGCGGAACCGACAATCGTCCGAAAGGCGATCCGCGGCGCGTGAACGTGCACGACTTCGAGGACAAGAAGCTCGGCAAGGTCGTGCCTTATGGGGTGTATGATGTGACCGCCAATGCCGGCTTCGTCAGCGTCGGGATCACCAGCGACACCGCCGAGTTTGCCGTGGCGTCGATCCGCTGCTGGCTCGAACGCATGGGACGACAGCGCTATCCGCAGGCGCGAGAACTGACGATCACGGCGGACTGCGGCGGCTCGAATGGGGCGCGGGTGCGGCTCTGGAAACTCGAACTGCAAAAGCTCGCCGACGAGATCGGGCTTGCGATCCACGTCCACCACTATCCGCCAGGCACATCGAAGTGGAACACGATCGAGCACCGCCTGTTCTGCCACATCACGCAGAACTGGCGCGGCCGACCGCCCACCGATCGTCTTGCCGTGGTCGAGTTGATTGGCGCAACCACCACCAACGCCGGGCTCAAGGTCGAAAGCGCCCTCGACACGCGCCGCTATCAAAAGGGCATCAAGGTCAGCAATGCTGCAATGAAGCGCCTCGACATCACCGCAGATCTGTTCCATCCTGAATGGAACTACACGATCAAGCCCAGGCCACCCTGAACCGTAGTGCTTATTGTTCTGGGCGTCCTAAGCGCTGTCAGCGACAAGAGAGTCGGGCTTCATGCCGAAGCGAGTCTCCGTCCGCTCGATCATCGTCCGCGCCGCCCCAACCTCCGCCTACCGAATGGCTCGAGTCGCCTCGACGTCGACGATGACGCCGTGGTCGGTGTCGATCAGATAGTCGGCGGAGTAAAGCGAAGAAGGCATGGCCCTTGTTGCTCGACGCGCGACGACCTCGGCGGGCCTTTCAGGCGGACGCAGGCAGGCTTCACAGACCATTGGGTGTGTATGGGGAGCCTCAGCAGACCGAAACGGTTTGTGCCGGGGGCTCTCTGAGATCCTGAGGGGCCTGCGCCGGCTTTAGGTGTCTCGATGTCGTCGCCGGCATTGGCTTCGCCTCGGTCTTCACTCGCGTCTACGGTCTGGCTCTTCTGACCAGAGCGGTTCAGTATGGTTCGAGCGAAATTACAAATTCACTCTGCCGCGGCTGCCAGGGCGCGGAAGTTCCGGATCTGTGGATCCCATTGTCCTTCCGTCCTCAATCCGCGCAAGAGCCGTTCCCTTGCTTCCGGGCCTCCCCCGGCAGCGATAAATTCGGCGACGACGTTCCGCCCGAATAGGCGACGCGGCTTGCGGGTCCGATGCGCCGGTCGACGCCACGCTGCTTCTGTGGCCAGATCAGGTGCTGTGGTCTCAGAAGAGTATTCAGATACCTCCATCATGCCGCCGTCCAATTGCCCGAGAGGGCCCGCTTGGCGCGTTGGGAGCACATCGCCCCTTTGGCTGAGTAAATCGCGTCGTCGAGGCTCTTGCAGAGTCGTATCTCCAACGTGTTGCCTGTGTCCTCGTCCCAAAGCCTGACCCCATAGGGATAGGCGGCATTAACGCGCTTGAAGACGTCGGCATGAATGCCGGTGCCCTCCTGCTCAAGCGCTTGGATGAGATCGGGGGTTTCTATGAACATTTGTGGCTCCTTTCAACTTGAAAGCTGGCGATAAGATTGGCGCCATTGGTGCGCGGACGCCAGTATACCGTTGACCTAGCGAGCCATCCTTCCGTATCGCCCGAATAGGCACTATGTTTAGACCGGGCCCGCAATTGTCACGCGGACAGCTCTGATAGTTAGTAGCATCCGCGGGCAGAATACGTTCCTGTTTGCGTGCGATGCCTAAAGCGGCAGTTTTTCCAATGTTCCCTCTTTCTCGAATCGAGGATGGAGCATGGTGCGCGAGCCCCGCTACGAAAGAATTTCAGGAATCGGATATTGCGTTACAGCTGCAACCCGCTGGCGCACAGCAACAGGTCGCGGAAGGCTCTCACTTGACCGCACGATCGCTGGAACTGACAAGGCTTACCAAGCATGGGGGGAGAAGTAGGAAGCAGGTCGCACGGCTACTTTCGGCATTTGGGGCCTCGAATGTCGCGGCGCAGGCCGCTCCGCGCGGCGTAGCAAGACCGGCGGACAGCTTGCCGTCGCGCGGGGTAGGCGTGCGTCCCCGAATCGCGACAGCGTCCTGGATTTGCTTCCCCAGCTACTTCAGCGACCGCACAGACGTCACCGTTCAGCTCCTGCACCAGTCTGACGCATCGGCATAACGAGGCGCAACGAGTCAGGCAGCCGCACAAACCCATGCGCCGCGTAAAAGCCGGCTGCCGCCTCGTCGAGCGCATCGACGACCACCATGGAGGAGCCGACGGTGCTGGCGCTCTCGAACGCCCGGAGGAATGCATCGGCGAGCAGGATCGAACCAAGACACTGGCCTTGTTGGTCCTTCGCGATCGCCAAACGTCCGATCAGGGTGCAACTGACGAGCGGGTATCGAGGTACGTACTTCCGGGCCGCCTCGGGAACCTCGCCCTGCGAGATCGCGATGGCGCAGAGCGTGTCAGAGCCGAGCACGCGCTGCGGTTCGGCCTCCGAGCTCAGCACGAAGACGGCATTGGCCTTCCGACGAACGTCCTGTCCGGCCTGCGTCTTGAGGTAGCCAGCCAAGCTCCCCACGCCGCAGGTAAACCCGGCGCGGTCGTGCAGCTTGCCGAGCGGCACAATGCGCAGCTCCGCGGATGGTCGTTTCGCCATTCACCGCAACACCCGGCGCTTATGTTCCGCGAATGCCCTCTCG
>JAFAHO010000318.1 GCA_019237205.1 Hyphomicrobiales bacterium | reverse complement strand
CCTCACGACCTGCGTCCCGGGACAGGTCTGGGACCGGAAGAAGCACAAGTGCCTGCAGAGACACAGCGGCGTTCTTCCCGATTGGGAGCTCACCGAATACGCTTATTCGCTGGCGAAGGCCGACCGCTTCCAGGAAGCGATCGACGTGCTCGACACGCTCGACAATCCCAACACGCCGCGCGCGCTCAACTACCGCGGCTATGCGACCCGCAAGCTCGGACGGACCGACGAAGGGATCGCCTATTATCTCAAGTCCGTCGCGCTTGATCCCAACTATCCGCAGGTGCGCGAGTATCTCGGGGAGGCCTATGTGATCGAGGGCAAGTTCGATCTCGCCAAGGACCAACTGACCACGATCGAGAAGATTTGCGGCTCGACGGACTGCCAGTACTACGGCGAGCTCGTCAAGGCGCTGGATGACGCGCATGCGCTTTAGCGCGCCCTCACCCCAACCCTCTCCCGCACAGGGCGTTCGCAAGAACGCCCGTCTTCGACGGGCTGTGCGGGAGAAGGTGGGCTCATAGGGCGTCGAAAGACGCCCGTCGTTCGACGTACTACGGGGCCGGATGAGGGCGAGCTCCGCCTCCCCACGGGGAGGCAGCTAAAGGACGGAGATGAGGGCGCAAGGCAGAAATGCCGCATCGCGGTCGAGAGTCCGTTCCCTGTGGTTCGGGGCGGCGGCGATCGTTGTCTCGGCGGGCTTGACCGCGCTTGGCCGAACAGGCGCGGCCAGCGCAGGGGGCGAGCAGCCGATGGTCTCGCCCGACCGCATCGACGACGCGCCCTTGGGCGCGGGCGACATGTCTTCGGTCGTCGGATATTTTGCCTGGCGCGCGTTCATCGCGCTCAATTGGCCATCGCGACTCGAGGCCGATAAGCGCGGCGTCGCGGACCGCACGAAACGGCTCGGAGATCCCGGCAAGCGCGTATGGGAGACGTTCAAGTCCGACGCCGAGCTGTTCGAGGTTGGGGACGACGGCCGCCCGATCGCGCCTGCGCCATGGACGAGCTACGACGGCCGCAATCCCTGCGGGGTCGACAATCGGCGAAAAACCATCGCCGCCTTTCAACCGTTCGCGGATTTCAATCAGCCGAGCTTCGCCGCGGGCGAGCCCGGCAATCCCCTTGTCGCGCAGAACGGCGCCTATACGCGCTACGAAATCCATTTCAACGAGCCCGAGTTCTTGACCTTCGCGACGAGCGGTTGGAGCCAGGGACGCAATCTGCCCGACGAAATTCATCCCGCTCACTTTCCGGTCGGATCGATTGCAGTCAAGGCGGCTTGGCGTCCTCTGACTGAAGCGGATACGCCAGCAGTGCGCGCGCGGTATTATGTCGAAACCGCCGAGATCGTCGATGCAGCGAAGACGTTGGCCGCAGGCCGCCTCGTCTGCACGAGGGCCGACGTCGCGCTCGTCGGGCTCCATATCGTGATCAAGACCAAGAGCCGGCCGCAATGGATCTGGAGCAGCTTCGAACATGTCGACAACGTGCCGCCGGCGGGCGAGGGCGAAGCGCGCGAGCCGGACGCCAGGGACGCCGGCGCGCCCTACTCCTACTTCGACCCTTCGAAGCCCGTGAAGCTCTGGCCGCCCCTGGGTTCGGCGACTACCCTGCCGGTCGACTGGAGCAACTCGCCCAAACCCGAGCCTATACGCATGCAGGTGGTGCGGCGTTATCCGATCCATTCCTCTACGATGGCGCTGAACAGGGCCTTTTGGGCCTTGCCGGGCGTCACGGGAACCGTCTGGGAGCACTACATGCTCGTCGCCGCCCAATGGCCCACGAGCGCCGCTCCGCCAAGCCCCGACAATGACGGCGCGTTTTTTCCCGGGCGCGCCGACGTTTCGAGCGCCGAGAGCGAATCCTACCGGTCGACCGCGAAGGCGCAGGAGAATTTGGTCAACACGACCATGGAGACTTACTTGCAGGACCTGCCCTCGAGCTGCATGGCCTGCCACCAAGCGGTTTCCAACGCCCGCGGGCGCGACTTCGTCGGCATTCTCGCCGGCTTTCGCTAGCGCAGGTTGAGCGGGAATGTCGGATTTCTTGCCCTATGCGACGCGCCGGACGGCCGGGATGGCGAGCAGCGCTCCGGCGGCGAACAGCATCGTCATCTGCCGCTTGCCCTTGAGCGCGCGCAAATCGGCGACCGTCATCCGATTGTGTTTGGTCAACGCCATCGCAGCCCCTTTCGCCCCTTTGCCGGCCGGTATGGCGCGGCCGCGGCCGGAGGACAAGGCGACGCCCCGAATCCGCGCTTGACGCAGATAACTCTGCTATGCAGAGTAATCTGCAGCGAGGACTCATGTCGTTCGCCGGTCACATTCTCCTTGCGCTGCTCGCCCTCGTCGGCGTCGCGGCGATCGCGCTTGCCCTCATGCTGGCTTGGCCGTTGCGCCCGCCGCCGCCGCTCGCCTCGATCCATGAGGGGGCCATGCAGATCGACGCCGAAGGCGCGCCCGATCTCAGCCGCTATCAGGCGCGCGACGGGACCTGGCTCGCCTACCGGCTCTATCCCGCTGCGAACGGAGCGCGGGACCGAATCGCGATCCTGGCGCATGGGTCGTCCGGCAGTTCGATCGAAATGCATGCCGTGGCGTCGGCGCTTGCGGCCGATGGCGTGGCGGCGGTCGCGGTGGATTTTCGCGGCCACGGCGCCTCGGGAACGCGTGGCGATGTCGCCTATCCTGGCCAGCTCGACGACGACCTCGCCGATCTGATCGCCGCATTGCGCAAGGCTGACCCGGCCGCCCGATTCTCACTGGTCGGCCATTCGTCGGGGGGCGGCTTCGCGCTTCGCATCGCGGCCAGCCCGCTCGGCGATGCGTTCGACCGTTTCGTGCTGCTCTCTCCTTATCTCGGCTATTCGGCGCCGACCAACCGGCCGGCGGAGGAATCGAGCTTTTGGGCGTCGCCCGACCTGCCGCGCATTATTGCGACCCTCATGCTCGGGAGGCTCGGGATCGACTGGCCGCAGTCGCTGCCGGTCATCGCCTTCGCCAATGTCCCGGAAGCGAAAATGTCGGTGACCAGCCAGTATTCTTTCCGCTTGCTGCAGAATTATGCTGCCCCGCCCGACTGGAAGGGCGCCTTCGAGCGCGCCAAAGGCCGCATCGCCGTCATTGCGGGCGCCGACGACGAATTGATGAACGCCGAGGCCTATCGCCGCGAATTGCCGCCGCTCCGGGCGTCGGTGACGATCATTCCGGGCGTCAACCATATGGGCATCGTCTATCGGCCCGAGGCGATCAAGGCGATCGTCGGGGCGCTGGCCGAGCCCACCGATTGAGCCGAAGGAGCGCTCCATGCCGAAGCTTGCCGCCGCAGCCCGGTTCATTATCGCCGAATTCGGCCCGCTGATCGTGTTCTGGTCGCTGGCCGCGACGCTCGGCGTCAAGCCCGCGATTGCCGGCTCGATCCTCGCGATCGTGGTCGACGCGGCCTGGCGTCGGCGAAAGGGCCGCGCCTTCACCCGGCTCTATCTCCTGACGAGCGGCCTCACCCTCGTCTTCGGCCTGATCGATCTCGCTGCAACCTCGCCCTTCATGCTGAAATACGAGGCGGCGGTGACCAACGTCGCGACGGGCCTCGCCTTCGTCGCCGGGGCGCTCGGAGAAAAGCCGATCATCCAGGAGGTCGCCGAGCAGCGCGGGTGGACCTTTCCCGCAACGCTCGAAGTTCGCGCCTTCTTTCGGCTCTTCACGCTGGTCTGGGCCGGCTATTTCTTTCTGAAGGCCGCCTTCTACGTCTGGATGGTCTGGACCTTGCCGATGCTCGAGGCGATGGCGCTACGCTCGGGAATCGGGACCGTGACGCTGGGCCTCATGATTGCGCTGAGCCTCACGCAGGGACGTCGGCTCTTCTTCCTCTGCCGCCGCCTCGGCCTGTTGCCGAAGCCGGACACGCCGAACTCGAGCGCCGGCGCTTCGCCGGCGGAGACGGCATGACCATTCGATCCGACGAAGCCGCGGCGATGCTCGCCGATGTCGAGACCGTCGTCGCCAGGGTGAAGCAGTCGCGCATCTACCGCAGCGCCGCGCTCTGCATCATCCTGTGGGGCGTCGTCGATCTCGTGCGGGACATTCTCATCGCGGTCGGGCCTCGATGGTTCGGCCCGCGGTGGTTTCTCATCGACCTCATCGGCGTCGCCGGCACGCTCGCGCTGCTGCGCAACGGCGCTTCGCCGGCATCCCGTTTCCCCTTCAGGATCCTCGCGGCCTTCGCTCTCTTTTACGCCTTCGGCTGGATCTGGTCGGACCTTCTCGGGCAGCTCGGGCCGCGCGAGGAAATGGCGTTCTGGCCGACGCTCTTTCTGTTCGGCTATGCGCTCGCGGGCTTATGGTTCGGCGCGGCGTTCTCCGTCATCGGTCTCGTCCTCACTGCGCTCATCCTCGCCGGCTACTTCTGGTCGGGCGAGGCGTTCGTTCTCTGGCAAGCTTTCGTCACCGGCTTCGGCTTCATGCTCTGCGGGCTTTGGATGCGGCGGGCCTAAGCGATGGATGAACCCGACGACGTCATTCATCAGCCTGTCCGGCTCCGGGTGATGGCCGCGCTGACCGCACTCGGTTCGGACGAGGAGGGCCTCGACTTTGCGCGGCTGAAAAGCCTCACCGGCGCCACGGACGGCAATCTCGGCGCCCATCTCGATCATCTCGCCCGCGCCGGCTATGTGGAGGTGACCAAGGCCTTCGTCGCAAAGCGCCCGCGCACCACCATGAAGGCGAGCGCAAAGGGGAGAGCCGCCTTCGCCCGCCACGTCGCTTTCCTGAGGTCGATCATCGCGCGGACGTGAGCCTGGTGCGCCATAGCTGCGCAAGCTGGTATCCAGCGAGCTGCCGCAGATCTTTCCGGGTGAAGCGCTGACGGCTGACATTGACCTTGCTGCGCGCTTGCAGTGACAAAGGCGGAATGATCCTCGGCTTCTTTCTCCTGCTTCTCTTCCAGCTCATCGGCGAGGTCCTGGCGCGGACTCAACCTGCCGGCGCCTGGCCCGGTTGTCGGCCTCGCCTTGCTCATCGCCGCGCTCGCGGTCGCCGGCGTCTTCGCCGGGCTCGCGATGGGACTGAACGCCGTCGTCACCCCGGCGATCATTCCGGCTCTGCTGCCCTGGCTGACGCGGTGAAGGAAAGCTTCATGGCGTTCCTTCGCGGCCGGCAGGCCTGTGCCACCGGTCGGCCGTATCGACGCTGATCGCGCCGCCACACACGCGCGAGACGCAGGTGCAGAGCTTCGCGTTCTGAGTCTTCTCGGCCTCGCTCAGGAACACGTCGCGATGATCGACCGGTCCATCCGCCTTAAGGATCGGCAATGCGCAAAGACCGCATTCGCCCCGAAGGCAGTCGAAGATCATCTCGACCCCAGACGCCTCGAGCGCCTCGAGCATGGTTTGGTTCGCGGGAACGACGATCTCCTTGCCAAGCCTCGGAATCCTCACGGTGAACGGAACGGAAGGATATTGCCCGCTGCTGCCGAAGGTTTCAAAGCGGAGCCGGTCCGCCGGCCGCCCGCTCGCCCCCCAGCAGCGCTTGGCAGCCTCCAGCATGCCGATCGGGCCGCAGACGTAGAATTCTCCCTGCGGATCGAGACCGGCGATCGCCGCTGCGATGTCGACCCGCCGGCCTTCTTCGGTCAGAACGATGTCGAGACGGTCGCCGACGCTTGCTTCAAGTTCCTGCGCGAGCGCGAGGTCGCCGCGGCTCCTGCAAGCGTAGACCACGCGAAAACGCGCGCCCGCTTCGGCGAGCGCAAGGGCGTGGGAAAAGATCGGCGTCACGCCGATGCCCCCGGCGAGCAGCAGGTAGTCCGGCCTGCCGAGGGCCAATCCGAAATGGTTGGCCGGCGCCGAATGCGTCAGCCTCGACCCCGGGACAAGGCTCCACATATAGGCCGATCCGCCGCGAGAGTCGGCGAGCAACTTGACGGCGATCCGATAGACTCCGTCCGAGCATGGGCCGACGATCGAGTACGAGCGGACGTCCGGGCGCTCCCGGATCACGACGGAGACATTGAGGTGGCTGCCCGGGGAAGGCTGAACGAAGTCGCCCTTCGGGTCGATCTCGATCATGCGGACGCGAGGCGTCAAGTCGCGCGTCGCGCGAATGACGCCTTCGCGCCAATCGATCACTTCGGGCATCGGCCGGCTACTCCGCCGCCCGGTCGGGCGCGCTCGTCCCCTCCTCCCGCCCAAGCATTCGATCGATCATGCGTCGCGCCCACAGCGCGCCGGCGTCGATATTGAGATTGTAGAACGGCGATCGCGGATTCCTGTCGATCGCGCGCTGCTGCGCCTCGAGGACGACGTGATCCTGATCGTAGACGC
Source organism: Hyphomicrobiales bacterium (assembly GCA_019237205.1). GTDB lineage: Bacteria > Pseudomonadota > Alphaproteobacteria > Rhizobiales > Beijerinckiaceae > Roseiarcus. The sequence continues at coordinate 1,685 of JAFAHO010000318.1, read as the reverse complement.
CCTTGCCGTTGTTGACGTGGGCGCGCTGAAGATCGCGCGTGAGCTCGGCGTCTTCGGTCCGAAAGGTGCGAACGAAATTCCAGAAGTAATGACAGCTCGTCTCGCTCTCGGGCGCGATAGCCGCGAGAAAAGCGCCATTGACGCCCTTCGACCGATCGCCCTCGGGCGCGCCAGATCCTGTCGGAGCGACCCCGACATCCCCGACCACAACCGCCGGCGCCTGGAAGGTGACGATTTGCCATCGGTCGACGCGGCCGGGCTTGCCCAGTTGCCTGCCCCAAAACGGCGGCGGCTCGATGTTGATCATCCAGCGCGTCATCGTGGCGGTGCGATCGGTGTGGGTGACTTCGAAAGGCGTATCCAGGATCGCGTCATGGCCGATGCTGTCGGAGTGAACGTAGGTCTCGTGCGTCAGGTCCATCAAATTATCGATCACAAGGCGGTAGTCGCATTTGAGGCCATAGAAAGTGCCGCCTTCGCCTTTCCATTCGGCGCCGTCGTTCCAGTGGAAGTCGGGCAAGGCGGCCGGGTCGGCCAGAGCCGGATCGCCCGGCCAGACCCAGATGAGGCGGTGGCGCTCCCTCACCGGATAGGCGCGCACACAGGCTGAGGGGTTGATTGTTTTCTGGGCCGGCATGTGGGTGCACCGGCCCATGGAATTGAACACCAGCCCGTGATAGCCGCAGACCACCTGATCGCCGGCAAGACGGCCCATCGACAGCGGCAGCAGCCGATGCCAGCAGGCGTCCTCGAGCGCCGCGACCCCGCCGTCGGAGCGGCGATAAAGCACGATGTCCTTGCCGCAAATCGTTCGAGCGGCGAGCGCGGGCTCAATTTCGTGGCACCAAGCCGCAGGATACCAAGCGTTCAGGGGAAAGATCTTGCCGCTCGCCATGGCGTTGCTCCCGAGCATGCGCGGCTCCGGCCGCGTCAGCCCGGATTCTGGACTTTAAGCGCAGGCTCCGCAAGCGCGGAACGATGGCGTAGCTCGGCCAGGAGGCAGCGGCCGAGGGGGGAACCCCTGACGTCAGGCCGTCATATTGCCGCAGCTCGGCCCGCCCTGTCGGAGCGCCGCGGTTTAGCAGGCTGCTGAAAAAGTCCGCTACGTGCCGTCGAAACCGTGAACACAACGGAATCCGACCGAGTCCGGAACGGAATCGAACTGCGGCGGAAATGAGTTTTTCAGCAGCCTGTTAGAGCACGACGACACGCCTCCGAGGGATCGGCGATCAGAACTTGAGGTTCACGCCGCCGGTGATCGAATTCGAGGTAAGAGAAGTGCGCGAGTCGCGCTGCAACGCGATGTAATTAAGGCTCGCCGTTCCATAATTGGCGTACATATACTGGCCGAAAACTTCCCAATTCGACCAGAAATGGTAGGAGAGACCGCCGCCGATCGTCCAGCCGCTGCGGTAGAGTCCCGCCTGTTCAGCAACCGGAAGCGGATTGGGGTTCAGGGCGCCGATCGTGCCAAGTTCCTGCCAATGGGTGACGGTCGAGTCGGTCCAGGCCCAGCCGCCCTTGACGTAGGGGAGGAAGTCTCCCCAGGCGTAGCCGGCAATGCCGACGACATGGCCGCCGAGGCCGCTCGAATAGGTCGACCATTCGTAATATTTATTGCCCGTAAAATCCGCGTGCTGGTTGGAGCCCGAAGTGGTCCAGTCCAACGAGGCTTCGGCGCCGAT
>JAFAHO010000254.1 GCA_019237205.1 Hyphomicrobiales bacterium | reverse complement strand
CTCCTCGTATTCCCCGCGCTCGAGATCGACGAGCGCGCGATTGCTCGAGCCGCTGATCAGGATCATGGGAAAGCAATTGGTCGTCGCGTTGGCGAGCGCCACCATGCCGTTGAGGAAACCGGGCGCCGAAACGGTGAAGCAGACGCCCGGCTTCTGCGTCAGAAAGCCAGTGATCGCTGCGGCGTTACCGGCGTTCTGCTCATGGCGAAAGCCGAAATATCGCAGTCCCTCCGCCTGCGCCAGGCGCAAGAGATCAGTGATCGGGATGCCGGCGACCCCGTAGATCGTATCGACACCGTTGAGCTTGAGCGCGTCGACCACGAGGTGGAAGCCGTCGGTCAAGGTGGAGGTTGCGGGTTCTGCCGACATGACGAGCGCCTTTTCCATTTGGTTGGGGGGCCGCCGCAGCGAGTCGCTTCGCTGCGGCGCCAAGGGTTCGTGGGTCGCCGAGGCGAGTTATTCCGCAGCGTGAGTCTTGGCCGCGCGAGCCTTGGCTTCCCCGGCAGCCACGATCTTGGCGTCCGCGGCCGTCTTGGCGACTTGAACCGCTGGATCCACAATCTTGGCCGCGTGGAGCTTGGCGATCTCGTCGGCCTTGTAGCCGAGGCTTGCCAGGATCTCGTCAGTGTGCTCGCCCAAGAGCGGCGACCCGGTGACCTTTGCCGGCGTGAACCCCGAGAACTTCATCACGCTGCCAATCGTGACATAAGTCCCGCGCACCGGATGCGGCACCTCGACGATCGTCCCGTTGGCGCGCAGGTCGGGATCGTTCTCGAGTTCTTTCATGTCGAGCACCGGCGCGCAGGGGACCTCGGACTTGCGCAGGATGCTGATCGCCTCGTACTTGGTCTTGTCGGCGAGCCACTTCTCGATCTCGGCGCAGATGTCGAAGAAGATCGGCTCCCGCGCCCGAGCCGTGTTGTACTTCGGATCGTGCGCCCACTCCGGATGGCCAATCGCCTCTGCGGTTCGCACCCAGTTGGTGTCCTGGATGGTCATGTAGATGTAGGAGTTCGGGTCCTTCTGCCAGTCTTTACACTTCAAGACCCACCCCGGCTGGCCGCCGCCGCCGGCGTTGCCGCCGCGCGGCACTGCGGCGCCGAAGGTTCCGTACTTGCCGTCCTTGCGGATCGGATACTGCGGATACTCCTCGAGATAGCCGACGCGCTCGAGCCGCTGCTGATCGCGCAGCTTGACGCGGCAGAGATCCAGACAGGACTCCTGCATGGAGGTGTGAACTTTCTGGCCCTTGCCGGTCTTCTCCCGGTCGATCAGCGCCGTGAGTATGGCGATGAGCAGATGAAGGCCCGTGTTGCTGTCGCCGAGGGCGCCGGCGCTGACGGTGGGCGGCCCATCCCAGAAGCCGGTGGTCGAGGCGGAGCCGCCGGCGCATTGCGCCACGTTTTCGTAGGCCTTGATGTCCGAGAACCGGGAGCCCTCGGGAAAACCCTTGCCCGACGCCAAGATCATCCTGGGATTGAGTTCGTGAATCTTCTCCCAGGGGAAGCCCAGCCGGTCTACGACGCCAGGGGCGAAATTTTCTACAAAGACATCATAGGTCTCGATCATCTTGGTCAAGACCGCCTTGCCCTCTGGCTTCTTCAGATCGATCACGATCGACTTTTTGTTACTGTTGAGCATGGTGAAATAGAGCGCGTCAGCGCCGGGAATGTCGCGCAGCTGGTGGCGGGTGGAATCGCCGCCGTTCGGACGCTCGACCTTGGTGACGTCGGCGCCGTACCACGCCATCAACTGCGTGCAGGCGGGGCCGGCCTGGACCATCGTAAAGTCGATGACCTTGATTCCGCTTAGAGGTAGGCTCATCACAACAACTCCTTCATTTTCGCTGGTTGATTGGGCCGGGCGGGCTAGACCGCCTCGGCTTGAGGCGCGAACTCGCGTCTGAGCGCGGCGCCATGCTCATCGAGCGTCGGCGCGCCGACGCGCACCTTCGGGTCCTCGTAGCCGCTGATCTTGATCGGGTTGCCGGGCATGCGAATCCCGCCGGCTTCGATGAGCATGTTGCGGGCCGCGATCTGCGGGTGCTCGGCCGCCTCCTTAACATTGAAGATCGGAGCGACCGGAACGCCCGCCGCATGAAGCGTCTTGACCCAATGATCCTTCGTCGCCGTCTTCAGCGTGCGCTCGAGCTCCTGTTTCAGGACCACGTTGGTCTTGAGCCGGTCCGGATTGGTCAGGAACCGCTTGTCGACCGCAAGTTCGGGACGCCCGATCGCCTGGCAGAGCTGCTTGAACAGGTGATCGTTGCCGGCTGCGATCACGAACTGGCCGTCCTCAGCCTCGAACGAGTCGAACGGGGTCATAATCGGATGGCGATTGCCGATGCGCGGCGGGACTTGCCCGGTGGCGACGTACTCCATCAACGCCTGCTCGAGATAGGCGAAGGTGCAGTCGGACATCGCGATGTCGACCTGCGCGCCCTTGCCCGTCTTTTCCCGCGCATAGAGCGCGGAGACGATGGCCGAGAACATGAACGTGCCGGCGACGAGGTCCGAAACCGAGGTACCGACGCGGGTCGGCGGCCCATCGGGGAAACCGGTGATGCTCATGAGACCGCTCACCGCCTGGACTACGGTGTCATAGGCCGCGAAGCTCTCGACCGGACCGGAGTGGCCGAAGCCGGAGGAGGAGGCGTAGATGAGCCGCGGATTTTCTTTTGCGAGCGCCGCGTATGAGAAACCCAGCCGGTCCATCGTGCCGGCCCGGTAATTCTCGGTCACAACGTCCGCGCGGCGGATCATGGTGAGGAAGATCGCGCGGTCGCTATCCTTCTTCAGGTCGAGAACGATGCTTTCCTTCCCGCGATTGATGAAACTGAAGTAGAGCGATTGGCCCTTGAGGAAAGGCCCGTACGTTCGCGTGTCGTCGCCGTGACCAGGCGGCTCGACCTTGATCACGCGAGCGCCGAGGTCCGCGAGAATCGTCGTGCCGAAGGGCCCGGTCAAGACGTGCGTCAGGTCGACGACGAGCACGCCGGATAACGGCCCGAAAGTTCGTCGCGCGTCGGCTGGCTGCATGGAGCGACTCCGGAAGGAGGGCTCAATATGCATCTCAACGGAGAGCCGGTCAGCCTGCTAAATCTGACAGGCCCGAGCGCTGCCCGGCGGCGCTGAGCCCGTTCAGGACCCATATGCTCGCAGACGACGCCTTAGAGCGCATCCCTTTTAGCCGGAACCATATCC
>JAFAHO010000249.1 GCA_019237205.1 Hyphomicrobiales bacterium | reverse complement strand
AGCGAACGCTTCTTGCCGATGCTGAAGCGCCACATCGCCTTCTACGGCCAGGCGCCCCGACAGACCGCCGCCGACGGCGGTTTCGCCAGCCGTGACAATCTCGCCCAGGCGAAGGCCCTCGGCGTCCACGACGCGGCCTTCCACAAGAAAGCCGGCCTGCGCATCAAGGACATGGTCAAGAGCAACTGGGTCTATCGCAAGCTGCGCAACTTCCGCGCCGGCATCGAATCGGACATTTCGTGTCTGAAGCGCGCCTTTGGTCTCGCTCGTTGCCTCTGGCGCGGGCTCGACCACTTCAGGGCCTACGTCTGGTCGTCGGTCGTCGCTTACAACCTCGCCCTCTTTGCCCGGCTCCATCCGACCTGACTCTCTCCTTCCGCCACGCCTGGCGAGCCGGCTAATCCCCGGATCGATCTCTCATTGGGATTTTCAGCCCTTCGCAGCTGGATCACCCCTCGCAACCGCCAGTCGGATCGAAGTGGCGTTGGAAACCGCTCCTTCAGGACCAATCCAGCCTGGACTCCAGCAACAAAAACATATGTTTATGGACGGGCGCTAAACTAGGTGAAATCTTCGCCTTGCTGACGACGGAGACCAACGCGATCGTCGCGCCGACCGGACGCCTTCCAAGCTAGCGCATTCGGCGGGTTCCAATCCGGATGAATGAGTTAGGCCAGTCAAAAGCGGTAGGAAGAGTGTGATCCGGCTCACTGCGCGTTCTCCCGCGATCCTGTATGTTGACTGCTCCAACGGGGCGATCCTAGGGACAGGATCGAGCTCCGAGCTGGACAGCGCCGGGTAGAGAGCTTCTTCGCCGGGCCTGCTGCTGACATCGCGGGGCTTTTCATGACACGCCATTTCGACCCACGCGCGATCGAGCGCGCCGCGGTGATCCTGCGAGTCGCCGAACACTATTCCGGCGACGAGCTGGACGCCGCGCTCAAGGCGGCGCGCCGCGCAATCCTATATTGCCTCAAAGAGGCGAGCGCCGGGGCCGGCGCCGGCCGCAGTCTGATCGAAGCGATCGACGCCGCCCGCTCGATCGCGCGCAATCGAGCCTGACCAGAAGAGGACTCGACTAGGCGGAGCCAACGTCGTTATCGCGAGTTGGGACGCCCGATGGGCGGCTGCCGGCGCGGCGTTACGATCCCCTCGGTTGCCACGTCGCTTCTCCTCGCGACGACGATTCCGTCAAGGTCAGCACAGCCTTTCAGGAGCCCGAGGGCCAGCTCTCATTGGGTTGCCGCCCGCTTGCGCCCTAAGCTGCGACCTGAAGGGACGTGGTGTGCATTATCCTGCACGAAAGCGCCAACGCTTGTGGTGGTGGGCGGGGCGATCTCTGCGGAGGATCTCGAGCGGGCGCGAGCGGAATTGTTGCTGCACGCTGAAATGATATAAGTGGACCGACCACTTCGGGATCCTGCCGCGGCGTGTCCAGATATTGATCGCCCGATCAAGCCCTCGTCCGGATAAGGTTTGGCCATGAAGCCCGAAACGTTCCTTCGTGTCGCCAATCTCAGTGAACTCAAGAGCGCTGGTCCGTTCGCGCTATCCGCGAACGGAGTGGACGTTGTCCTGGCGCGAACCGGCCGCGGATGGCGCGCCTTCGGAGGCCGCTGCCCGCATCAGGGCGCGCTGCTCGGGGAGGGAGAACTCGACGGCGACGCTCTTGTCTGCCGAAACCATCGCTGGAGATTTGCGCTCGACTCAGGACAGCGCGACGGAGGGCCGGAATGTCTGGCGTCCTGTCCTGTCGCCGAGCGGGATGGCGCATTGTTCGTCGACGTCACCGGCCTCCCGCCGTCCGCCGCTCGGATCGCGGCGACGCGCTCGTTGAACGACTTGCCGGGCCCGAAACCATTGCCGCTGATCGGCAACCTTCACCAGCTCGACCCGACCAAGGCTCACCTGATCATGGAGGAGTGGGCGGCTCGATACGGCTCGATCTATCAGTTCTGGATGGGCCGGAGGCGAATTGTTGCGACGAGCGAACCGGCGTTACTCGAAGACGTTCTACGCGCGAGACCCGAAATCTTCCGCCGCCCCGAGAATATGGACCGCATCATCAGCGAACTCGGGGTCAAGGGCGTGTTCAACGCCGAGGGTGAGGTCTGGCGCCCGCAGCGCAAGCTTTCCGTCGCCGCCCTCGCTCAGCGCAACATTCATCGGCTCTTTCCGAGCATCCAGATCGTCGCCGAGCGACTGAAGACCCGCTGGGAGCGGTCGGCGAGCGCCAGCGAAACGCTCGACATGGTCGCGGAGCTCAAGCGCTTCACGGTCGACGTCACCATGCTGATCGTCTTCGGCCATGACGTGAACACGGTCGAGCAGGGGAATGACATCATCCAGGGCGAACTCGGAGTGATCCTGCCGGCGATTAATCGCCGGCTTTTCGCCCTCGTTCCGACCTGGCGTTACGTTCAGACGCCGTCTGACAGGCGGCTCAATCGCGCCTTTGTCAATGTGCGGGCCTGGCTCGACGGATTATTGGCCGAGGCCCGCACCCGTTTGAAAACCGAGCCGGACCGGACGCTGAAGCCGTCCAATTTCGTCGAGGCGATGGTCACCGCCAGCGACGAGAACGGCGAGCCCTACTCCGACGACGTGATCATGTCGAACCTCTTAACCATGCTTATTGCCGGCGAGGATACGATTGCATTCACGGCGGCCTGGGCGATCCACCACCTTTGTGACAGCCCGCGATGGGCGTCGGAGATCCGGCGCGAGGCCGACGAAATCCTTGGCGCATCGATTGTGACGGGCAGCCACGACGTCGCGAG
>JAFAHO010000272.1 GCA_019237205.1 Hyphomicrobiales bacterium | reverse complement strand
TTCCGGTACTTGCGCGCGCGCAACGCGCAGAAGTCGATCTCGGTCATCGCCGGGTTCTCCTTCCTCGGCATCGTGCTCGGGGTGGCCGCGCTGATCGTCGTCATGTCGGTGATGAACGGCTTCCGCCATGAACTCATGGAGAAGATGATCGGCCTCAACGGCCACATGTTCCTGCAAGGGGTCGAGACCCCGCTGACCGATTACGAAGCGGTGACGGATCGCGTCGGCAAGGTTCCGGGCGTGACGCTGGCGCTGCCGCTGGTCGAGGGACAGGCCTTCGCCAGCTCGCCCTATGGCTCGTCCGGGACGCTGGTGCGCGGCATCCGCGGGCAGGACCTCGACCGCCTGCCCGGCGTCGCCGGGCACATCACTCAGGGGTCGCTCGCGGGATTCGACGAGGGGCAAGGCGTCGCGGTCGGCGCCAAGGTCGCCGAGCACCTGAGCCTGCGCGTCGGCGACAAGGTGACGATCATGTCGCCGCACGGGGCGGAGACGCCGTTCGGCGTCACGCCGCGCATGAAGGCCTATACGGTCGCGGCCATTTTCCAGATCGGCATGGCGACCTTCGACAACACCTTCATCTTCATGCCGCTCGCCGAGGCGCAGACTTTCTTCAACTACGACGGCCAGGCCAACGTGATCGAGGTCTATGTCGCCGATCCGGACAATATGGATGCGATGCGGAAGGCGATTGAACCCGCCGAGCAGCGCCCGATGATCGACACCGATTGGCGCCAGCTCAACCGCAGCTTCTTCGACGTGCTCGCCGTCGAGAGCAATGTGATGTTCGCGATCCTCGCGCTCATCATGCTGGTCGCGGCGCTCAACATCGTCTCTGGCCTCATCATGCTGGTGCAGGACAAGGCGCGCGCGATTGCGGTCTTACGCACGATGGGCGCGACGCGCGGGGCCGTCATGCGCATTTTTCTCATCACCGGCGCGACGATCGGCGTGGTCGGGACCGGCGTCGGCCTCGTTCTCGGCCTCCTTGTTGCGCACAATGTCGAGCCAATCCGAAGGGGACTCGCCTGGCTCACGGGCGCGAACCTGTTTCCGTCCGAATTCTATTTCCTCTCGCAATTGCCTTCGCGCGTCGAGACGACAGATGTGCTCGCCGTGGTCGCGCTCGCGCTTTTCCTCTCGATCGCAGCGACGATCTATCCGTCGTGGCGGGCGGCGAAGCTCGATCCGGTGGAGGCGCTGAGATATGAATGACGCCGGGCGCTTTTCGGCGCTGACATTGGAGGCCGTCGAGCGCCGCTACGGGCGCGGCGAAACAACGGTCGAGGTGCTGAGCGGCGCTTCCCTCGCGCTCTATTCCGGCCAGTCGGTGGCGCTGATCGCGCCCTCGGGCGCCGGCAAGTCGACGCTGCTGCATCTCGCCGGCTTGCTCGAGCGGCCAAACGCGGGCGAAGTGACGGTCGCGGGCAAGGCGACCTCGATCATGACGGACGACGAGCGCACGGCGCTTCGGCGCAACCAGATCGGCTTCGTCTATCAGTTCCATCATCTCCTGCCCGAGTTCTCGGCGCTCGAGAATCTCGTCCTGCCGCAGATGATCGCCGGGTTGCCGCGCGCCGAGGCCGGAGCCCGAGCGCGCGAGCTCCTGGGCTATCTCGGCCTCGCGGCGCGTGAGAGCCATCGCCCGGCCGAGCTTTCCGGCGGCGAGCAGCAGCGCGTCGCCATCGCCCGCGCGGTCGCCAACGGGCCGCGCGTGCTGCTCGCCGACGAGCCGACCGGCAATCTCGACCCGAAAACCGCCGACCACGTGTTCGCGACGCTGACGGCGCTCGTCAAAGCGACCGGCCTCGCCGCCCTTGTCGCCACCCACAACCTCGATCTCGCGGCGCGCATGGACCGGCGCGTGACGATCCGCGAGGGGCAGGTGGCGGAGATGGCGTAGGCTGCTTTCCCGGACGCCGGTCAAATGGCGGGCTCACGCCAATCCAGTCCCGGGAAACGTGCGAAATCGCGATCGTAGGTGATCCAGGTGCAGCCGCGCTCGATGGCGAGCGCCGCAAACCACGCGTCAGCCACGAGAGGGCCGCGAACCCCGGTCTCCATGCATACTCGTCGGAATATCGTCCAGTGCCGAGCGCCAGGACTCACGATCTCGCAATTGGGTTGGTTCAAGAGATTGTCGCAAAACGCAAAGACTTCCTCGATTGGGCTCGGTCGGACGTAGATCCGTGGGCTGGTGACGATCCTGGCCAGCGCGCTCAATGTCAGCGGGGAGAGCCCGAATTGTGTATCGTCCCGAACGACCTTGTCGAGCCATCCCTTGCAGATCGTGTGCCGATGCGACTCTGTGCGAAATGAATAGATCAGGACGTTGACGTCCGGCAGGATCACCTCATCCGCCTGACGTAACTGAGGTCGTCGAGCTCCTGCAAGGCGGCCGAGTCGTCCAAGTCGATCCCCGGCATCAGACCGCCGGTCGCGGAGCTTACTGGCGGCAAGACGCGCTCGGCTTGGCGAAGCCCCGAAGTTTCATCGACGACGCGCCGCAAGCCGTCCTCGATCAAAGCCGTGAGCGAACGGCCCTCGGCAGCGGCTTTGCGCTTGGCGCGCCGGACAAGATCCTCGGGGAGGCGGACAGTCGTTCTCTCAGCCATATGTCATGACATATGGCGTCTGCGGCATTATGTCCAATGAAGCGGGCCTCGCCAGGTTGCAATTCCGTTCCACCCATGCTCCATTACGGCTCCATTCTGGAGCCATATCATGGATCTTTCAATCAAGGGCGTGCCGGAAGAGCAGGTAAAACGCCTCCGCGAGCGAGCCAAAGCCAATCATCGGTCGCTGCAGGGTGAATTGAGGGCGCTGATTGACGAGGCGTCCGGGGTGGCCGCTAGACGGCTCAGCATCGATGAAATTGTCGCGAGAGTGACCAATCTCGGTCTGACGCGGCGGGATGACGCGGCGCTCCTCATCCGCGAAGACCGTGACCGATAAGGTCGTCGACGCATCCGCCATCGTAGCGGTGCTGTTCAATGAGTTGACGCGCGAAGAGGTTGTTCCCCGTCTGCGCGGGGCTTCGCTGCACGCCCCGAGCCTGCTCGGTTTCGAAGTCGCGAACGCGTGCTTGAAGAAAATGCGAGCTGTCCCGACCGAAGGTCAGGCGCTGCTTCGAGCTTTTTCCCTACTAAATGAACTTGCGATCGAACTCGAGACGGTCGAATTGGATGAGGCGATCGTCCTCGCTGAACAAACGAGATTGTCGCTTTATGACGCAAGCTACCTTTGGCTTGCAGGCACGCTTGGCGCCGAGCTCGTCACTCTTGACGACAAGCTCGCCCGCGCGGAGCGAGGCCTGCGAGGGGACCGGTAACGCTGGGGTAGCCTGGTCAGCCCCGCGCGACAGCGCCCCTCACAGCGGAATGTTGTCGTGCTTCTTCCAGGGGTTCTCGAGCTTCTTGTTGCGCAGCATCGCCAGCACCCGCGACAGGCGCTTACGCGTCGCGTGCGGCATGATCACTTCGTCGATATAGCCCCGCTCGGCGGCGATAAAGGGCGAGAGGAAGGCGTCCTCGTATTCCTTCGTTCTTTCAGCGATCTTTGCTGGATCGTTGATGTCAGACCTGAAGATGATTTCGACCGCGCCCTTCGCGCCCATCACCGCGATCTGGGCCGTCGGCCAGGCGAGGTTGATGTCGCCGCGCAGATGCTTCGACGCCATGACGTCATAGGCGCCGCCAAAGGCCTTGCGGGTGATGACCGTAACCTTCGGCACCGTCGCCTCGGCATAGGCGAAGAGGAGCTTCGCGCCATGCTTGATGAGGCCGCCGTATTCCTGCGCGGTGCCGGGCAGAAAGCCCGGCACGTCGACGAACGTGACGATCGGAATGTTGAAGCAGTCGCAGAACCGCACGAAGCGGGCTCCCTTGCGCGATGCGTCGCTGTCGAGCACGCCCGCGAGCGCGAGCGGCTGGTTGGCGACGACGCCGACCGTCGACCCTTCGATGCGGGCGAAGCCGGTGACGATATTCTTGGCGTGCGCCTCCTGGATCTCGAAGAAATCGCCCTCGTCGGCGACCTTGATGATCAGCTCCTTGATGTCATAGGGCTTGTTCGGATTGTCCGGGATCAGCGTGTCGAGCGACATGTCGATCCGGTCCGGGTCGTCGAAGCTCGGCAGCTTCGGCGGGCGCTCGAGATTGGAGGCTGGCAGGAAATCGATCAGCCGGCGCATCTGCAAGAGCGCCTCGACATCGTGGTCATAGGCGCGGTCAGCGATCGAGGAGCGGGTGGTGTGGACCTGCGCGCCGCCGAGCTCCTCGGCCGTCACGGTCTCGTTGGTGACCGTCTTCACCACATCCGGGCCGGTCACGAACATATAGCTCGTGTCGCGCACCATGAAGATGAAGTCGGTCATCGCCGGCGAATAGACGTCGCCGCCAGCGCAGGGACCCATGATCAGTGAAATCTGGGGGATGACGCCGGACGCCAGCACATTGCGCTGAAAGACCTCGCCGTAGCCGCCGAGGGCCGCGACGCCCTCCTGGATGCGCGCCCCGCCCGCGTCGAAGAGGCCGACGATCGGGGCGCGGTTCTTGACCGCCATGTCCTGGATCTTGGTGATCTTCTGCGCGTGCGTCTCGCTGAGCGAGCCGCCGAAGACGGTGAAGTCCTTGGCGAACACATAAACGGTGCGGCCGTTGACGGTGCCCCAGCCGGTCACCACGCCGTCGCCGGGAAACTTGGTCGCCTCCATGCCGAAATCATCGCAGCGATGCTGCACGAACATGTCGAACTCCTCGAACGAATCATGGTCGAGCAAGAGTTCGATGCGCTCCCGCGCCGTGAGCTTCCCCTTGGCGTGCTGCGCCGAGATGCGCTGCTGGCCGCCGCCGACGCGGGCGCGCTCGCGGCGGGCGTCGAGGCGGGCGAGGATGTGTTTCATGGGCAGTCGGGGCTCCGGAAACCATACGGCGACCGGGCATAGCACGCCGCAGCCGGCGCCGGAACGGGCGTCCGCGCGAGCTGTTCGGAGCGATGGCTCCAGCGCCTTGGCTGGGGGTCCTCAAAAATCCGGCAACCCGCCCCAGGAGCTGCCGCGCCTGCGCCTGACGCCAAGCGGTTAGTCTTAGTCTAATCCCAATCGTCTCTCGGGTAAGCGGAGTCCTCCGGAGCGTTTGCCCAGCTTTGCAAGGTTTGTCCGCCGTCCATCAGCCAGCTCGCGCCAGTAACGTGACGTGCATCATCCGACGCAAGGAACGCGACTACCGCAGCAACATCGTCCGGTTCGCCGATGCGACGCAAAGGTATCCGGTCGGCAAAGCGCTGCACGCTTGCGCGATAGGCCGAGTCGGCTGCGGAGGGCACGCCAAGCGACGTCTCGATCACCCCTGGACAGATTGCGTTCACGCGGATGCCAAAACGTGCAGCGTCAAGCGCCGCAATCCGGGTCAATCCGACAACGCCATGCTTGCTCGCTGCGTAGCCGGCTCCGCCGGCCAGCACGTCCCACCCAGCCATTGACGACGCCATGTTGACCACCGAACCTCGGACCTTGGCCTGGATCATGGCGCGCAAGGTCGCCCGTTGGACGAGAAACACGCCGCGCAGGTTAACGCGGATGATGTCGTCCCAATCCGCCGGCTCCAAGTCGTAGACCGGCGCGATCTTCCCTGAAATCCCTGCGTTATTGAACAGTACGTCGATCCGACCGAATGTTTGAAGAGCCGCGTCGACGGCCGAGTCCACTCCGGCCTCATCGCCCACGTCCGCCGCCACGGCCAGCGCCGAAGTCCCCGTGACGCGGAGCGCCTCGACCAGCGCTTCGGCTCGATCTCGATCTCGATCGACAATAACGAGCTTCGCGCGCTCCGCGCCGAAGCGGCGAGCTGACGCCGAGCCTATGGCGCCGGCGCCACCCGTGATCAGGACGACCTTGCCATCAAAGCGGCGCGCGTCCGAATCGGTCATGGTTTCCTTTCTCTTTCATATTGTCGCCAAGCAAAGTGCGGCTGGAAGCCAAGGACTGCGCGGGCCTCTCCCAGGTCAAAGAGGGTGTCGAACCCTGAGAGCGGTTGTTTGAAGGGCACATTGGGATACGCGGACGCAACGAGCTTCGTAGTTTCGACGTCCATGAAGGTATCTGCGGCGCTGATGTAGACGCGGCGGTGTCCTACGATCGGCCGCTCGACGGCGGAAACAAAGGCCGAGGCCGCGTCGCGCGCATCGAGATAGCCCCACAGATCGCGGGCGACGAGTTTCGCCTCAGCACGCCGCCGAGAGACTTCGCGTGGGAAAGTCTCGGCCGTTTGGATCCACGGCATGCGCAAGCTGACCGCGCATAGTTCGGACCTCCGGTTTACCGCCGATTGGACGATTTCCTCGCCGAGCCATTTCGAGAGTGCGTAAGCATCCTGGGGAGCGACCGGATGGGCGGAATCAATCGGCAGATAGGCCGGCCGAATAGGCCGCTCGAAAAACGGATAGCCGAGAACGCTCATCGACGATGCGTAAACAATCCGCGTGGCGCCTGACAGCACGGCGGCCTCAATGACATTGTAGGTGGATGACAAATTGGTGCGGAAGACAGTTTCCGGCGCCAATGCCGTCGGGCGAGGGATCGCTGCGATGTGAACGACGACGCCGGCATTGCGAACAAGTTGCAATGTCGCGCCAAGTTCGGTCAGGTCGATGGTGACGTGCGGCCAATGCCCATCGTCTGGTGGTCGGGAAGCATCGAGCCCCAATACATCATGGCCGGCCGCGACAAGTGCTGCGGCGACATGTCTGCCAAGAAACCCACTCGAACCAGTAACGATGACTGCCATCGCTTTTCCAACTGGCGGCGCCGCGGCTCACTAAGCCATCAGAGTCTCTAGAACGAATCTTCCGAAACGCGCTGTGTCGGCGTTGAATGCGACGCGCGCGTTCGCCGCTTTGCCAGATCGGAAACTCGTGTCGATCACACTCCGGCCAATTGTCAGCGCGCCGGCAGTTTCGACAGCAACAAAGTGACGGCACGTTTCGACTATGTCTGGCTGCAATAGGGCCGCGACGCAGAGCGCATCGTGAACCGGGGCGGCGTCGTGGTTGTCAAGCCGCTGATAGGCGCGATAGCCCTGGATTCGTTTTTCGATGAAGACCGCCGCCGCTTCCGCTGCCGGCCGTCCTGAGGCTCGCAGCGCCGAGCACTGCTCAAAACTGATCACTGCTTTGTGGGTAGCGTCGAGGGGAACCAAAGTTAGGTTGCGGAAGCCGGCAGCGAGGACCAGCGCTGCCGCCTCGGGGTCAGCCCAGAAGTTGAATTCCGCCGCTGGCGTCACGTTGGCGACGTCATGGCCGCCGCCCATGATGATCACTTCGGGAACGAATTCGACGAGCCTCGGAAATAACGCCAGCGCCGACGCGACATTTGAAAGGGGTCCGACCGGAACGAGACTAATTTCATCGGTCGCGTTTCGGTATGTCTCGATCAGGAACTCGACGGCGTCGGTCGCCTGAGCTTTCGACTTGGCCTTGGCGAGCGGCATTTCGACAAAATGAACGCCGGGATCCCGTTCTCCTCGCGGCGTGGGGAAATCGAGTCGTGCAATCGGACGGCTCAGGCCGGCATAGACCGGTATGTCGCCGCGGCCGATATGGTCTAGCGTACGCAGCGTGTTGTCCGTTGTACGCTCAAGCACGCAATTGCCGTTCACTGTGGTGCAGGCGATCAGTTCGAGATCGGGACGAAGCGCAGCCAACATGATCGCGACGGCATCGTCGGTTCCGGTATCCACGTCCAGGATCAGCTTTCGCCTTGGCATGGTTTGGCTCCCAATCCTGCGGATGTTTCCCAAACCATCGAGGGGCAACTGGGCTTCAGACAGGGTCCTTTGGCGGCACCGCTTGGATCAGCGACTGCGAGGTCTAGATCCGCAAGTCCGCCCAAAAGGAGTGTGCGTGGCTCTTTCTTCTCAGGAACGCAATCGGCGAAACGCTCCATTCGCGACGGAACGAAGTATCAGGAGCCTGACCCACGGTTCCGCGTTCCCTCCATCGTCTGAGAGGTCGACGAATGCCTCGACGCCGCGCTTGTTGATGGTCATACAATCTTGGGCGCGGGTCGCGACTTTTGTCAATCGGTGGCGCCGCTCGCCTATTCCGCGATATCCAGAGGTTCTGCCAGCCGAGTTGCTAGGTTGATGTCGTGGCGAATTGTCGAGTATCGAGAGCCACCCGGCCCGGGCAACAAGCAAAGGCCGTCGCATCCCCGCCTCGTCAGACGTTCTCCTCAAGCCGCAGACGGTCACGCTGCTGCTGGCCGGTTGACAAAAAACAAAACTCGCGCAGGGTTGTATGACCATCAACGATCTTGGGAACGCAGTGAAAGGCGCCGCGGCCCGGGTGCAAAATCGGAGATGAGAGCTTGCAATAGCCCAACGGATTTTCTTCAACCCGAGAGGTTTGGGTCATGTCCAGTCTGTTTCGCCGTATCCCCACTCTGTGTGGCGCATTCGCCTTGGCCCTGGCGAGCCAGGCCGCTGCCGCCAAAGACGTCTCGATCGCCGCGGTCTCTGGTTATTTTGCGCAGGGGTTTGGGGTGTCGATCGTCAACGGTCTGAAGAAGGCCGAGAAGGATCTCGGTGTGAGGGTCAAGCTCATCGACACGGGCAACCGTGCGCTCGACTATGAGGAGCAGTTCAACAACGTGGCGAAGGAGGGTTCCTACGACCTTGTCTTCGTGATGGGCTGGGAACTCGTCGACGCGCTGCAGAAGACTGCGGCCGCATACCCCAACACCCACTTCGTCTTCATCGATGGCGTGCTGGATTCAAAGTCGATCAGCTACGCTAATTTCGCGCAGAATCAGGGTTCGTTCCTTGCAGGCGCCCTTGGCGCCATGCTGGCCGAGAAGGGAAGCGCGGTCGAAGGTTTCGGCAACGGAAAGGCGATCGGCTTCGTCGGCGGGCGCGATCTTCCAGTCATTCGCGACTTTCTCGCCGGTTACGAACAGGGCGCCAAGGCGGCTGCCCCTGACGTCAGGGTGGACGCGGTCTTCGCGGGCACCTTCGACGATCCGGCAAAGGGCAGCGAACTGACGCAGACGCTCTACGGCCAGGGTTCCGACATCGTCTACAATGTCGCAGGGCCAACGGGTGAGGGGGTTTTACAGGCGAGCGCCGCAGCCGGGAAATATTCGATTGGCGTCGATATCGATCAGTGCGGCGTTGCACCCGGGCATGTTGCGGCCAGCATGCTGAAGCATGCCGACGTCGCAGTCTACAGCCTTGTCAAGGACGTCGTCGACGGCAGGGGCGTGAAGCCAGGCGGGACGTACACGTATGATCTGTCGACGGGTGGCGTCGAATTACTGCTTTGTCCGCAGGTCTCCGACAAGATTCCGGCCGACGTGAAGGCGAAGCTCGAGGCCTTCAAGGCCGACATCGTATCCGGCAAGATCAGCGTCGCTACCGTGAAGTAGCCGATGTCCGCTAGGGGCCGCGGCGGCGGACCAGGACGGAGAAGGAACCGTCTCCGTCCTGACGGGGCGAACGCCGCGCGCTCTTCTTGCTCGCTGGCCCGCTCGAGCCGGGCCTTACGCGTCGGCGGCGAACATCGGCCGTCGCGAGCGGAGGCCGTCGGGTTCGAGGCTCAATAGTGCCGCTCGCTGTCGAACTCAGATCGATCACCAAACGCTTTGGCGCGATCGTCGCCAACGAGCGGGTGAACCTCGCTGTCGAGCGCGGCAAGGTCCATGCAATCATCGGGGAGAATGGCGCCGGCAAGACGACGCTCATGAACATCTTATTCGGGCTTCTTCAGCCTGATGAGGGCGCGATACTGATTGACGGCGTTCCGACGGTTCTCCCCAACCCCGCGGCGGCGATCAAAGCCGGCATCGGCATGGTGCATCAGCACTTCAAGCTGGTTCAGTCGCTGACGGTTGCGGAGAATGTCTTTCTGGGAATGGAAATCCGGAAGGGCCTTTTCATCGATCACCGCGCTCAGTCCGAAAGGACGGCAACGCTCTCCAAACAGTTTGGACTCGAGGTCGATCCAAACGAGCGCGTGGGACTCCTGTCAGTTGGGATCGAACAACGGATCGAAATTCTCAAGGTCCTGGTTCGGGGCGCGCGAACCATCATCCTTGACGAGCCCACAGCAGTACTAACGCCGCAGGAGAGTCGGGAACTGTTTCAAACGTTGCGCGGCTTCGTCTCTCAGGGCATGACGGTTCTTTTCATCTCGCACCATCTGGAAGAGGTGATGGAGGTGTCCGATACGGTGACCGTTCTTCGCCTTGGCAAAGAGGTCGGGGTGCGCCCTATCGCCGGACTGAGCAAAGCAGAGCTGATTCAAATGATGGTCGGGCACGCCATCAGCTTTGACCGGCGCCCACGCCAAAAAGCGAAGGGAGCGGCCGTTGTCGAAATCCGCGACCTGTGGGCGCGCGACGACCGGCTCTTGCCGGCGCTTCGGGGGGTTTCGTTTGATATCAGACGGGGCGAAATCGTCGGCGTCGCCGGCGTCGCCGGCAACGGCCAAGCGGAACTGGCGGAGGCGCTTTCAGGCCTCCGGGCGCCCAGTCACGGTTCGATCCTTCTGGAAGGACGCGAACTTGTCGGCCGGTCGGCGAGGGATATTCGCGCGGCGGGACTCGCTCATGTCCCCGGCGACCGTCTCGTCCGCGGCGTCGACCGCCATGCCTCCATTGCTTCGAACATTCTGATGGGACGGCAGGACGCGCTGCCGTGGTCGCGTCGCGGAATCATCGACCGTTCGTATCTGACCCGGCGGACCGAAGCATTGATGAGGCGTTTTGACATCAGGGCGCCGGGTCCACAATCGCTGGTCAAAAGCCTGTCGGGCGGAAACATTCAGAAGGTCGTATTGGCCCGCGAATTCTCGACCGAAGCTCGCTTCTTGCTGATCGACCAGCCGACGCGAGGCGTGGACATTGGCGCGACGGAGGCGATTCACGCCGAAATCATGCGCCAGCGCGGCGAAGGTCGGGCAATTTTGCTGATCTCGGTTCAACTCGACGAACTGATCGCCCTCGCGGACCGCATCCTTGTGATGTTTGCCGGGCGAATTGTGGGTGACTTGGACGCGGCGGGCGTCACCGAAGAGGAGCTCGGTCTCCTTATGGCGGGGGTCGTTCCCGAGCGTCAGCGCGACGTCGCTGGGATCGCGTGATGGGACAGCGTCTCGAAGCGCTTTCAGGCCAGGCGCTGGCGATTCTGTTCGCACTGATACTAGGCGCGGTCGTCATCGTGGCGGTCGGCGAGAACCCCGTCCGGGTGCTCGTGACCTTGCTGAACGGAGCTTTCGGCAGCCCAGAACGCATCGCTGGAACGCTGTTGCAGGCGACCCCAATCCTCGTTTGCGGCGTCGCCGCATGCATCTCGCTGCGCGCGGGGCTTTTCAATATCGGGATCGAAGGCCAACTGTTCATGGGCGGCTTCGCAGCGGCATGGGTCGGATTTTCGTTCAGCCTCCCCCCGGTCATCCATTTGCTCGCAGCGATGGCCTTCGCCGTCTTCGCGGGCGTCGCTTGGATCGCTCTGCCGGCCTTCTTTCGTACGCGCTACAATGCGAACGAGGTGGTCTCCACGATCCTCGGCAACTATGTCGCAGTTCTGGTCACCTCCTACTTGACGATCAATATCTTCAAGCGTCCGGGAGGCCTTCCGGAAACGCCGCCAATCCTGCCAACGGCCTATTTGCCTGAATTCTTCTCCTTTTCGCGCTTGAATTGGGGGCTGTTCATCGGGATCGCGCTGGCGATCGGAGCCCAGTTCGTGTTTCAGCGCACCGCCCGCGGCTACGCCATTAGCGAGATGGGCGCGAACGCCAAATTCGCCGAGTATGGGGGCATTGACATTCGACGACAGGGGTTTCTCATTCTTCTGGCGTCCGGCGCTGTTGGCGGACTTGCCGGCGGGATCGAAGCGCTGGGCGTCCACCGTCGTTTCATGGAAGGTTTTGCGCCCGGGTTCGGTTTTGACGGCGTCATTGCGGCGCTGCTGGCCAACGGCAGTCCGATCGGGACAATCGCAACGGCGTTGTTTTTCGGCGCGCTTCGCAGCGGATCGCTCCTTCTGGAGGTGGACACAACAGCGTCCCGGGAAATCATCACCGTCATTCAGGCGCTGATCATTCTGGCCGTCTCCGCGCAGATCAAGTTGAGGCGCGGCGCGTCGGACAGTATGGCGGGAGAGCGGCGGTGGAAGTTCTAGGGCGTTTCTTCAACGTCTTCCTGATCGCGGCGACGTTGCGCACGACGGCGCCGATCCTTCTCGTCGGGCTCGGGGGATCGTTCACCACCAAGGCCGGCATTTTCAACATTGGCCTTGAAGGACAGATGCTGGTCGGCGCCTTCTTCGCCGTCGTCGGCACGATCTTCTCGGGCTCGCCCTGGATCGGCGTTCTTTGCGGCGTCTCGGCCGCGACCGCTTTGGCCCTCGCGTTTGCGCTTCTCGTCGTCACGTTCGAAGCCAATGAAATCGTCGTCGGGCTCGCGCTAAACATTCTCGCAAGCGGAGTGACGATATCGCTTCTGAAGGGGATTTTTGGAACCAGGGGATCGATTTTCGGCCATGGCCTCGTGGGGTTGCCGATCGTTCATTTGCCTTATGCGAGGGAGTTCGGATGGTTCGGGCAGGTCGTCTCGGGCTTTACGCCGCTCGTTTATGTCGCGTTTCTGCTGGTTCCCGTGCTGAACACATTTTACCGCCGCACCCGGTTGGGGCTCCACCTCCGTGTCGTCGGCGAGAAGCCCGAGGCCGCCGAGGCGCTCGGCATCTCGATAGTAAAAATTCGCTACATCGCGTCGTTGCTCTGCGGCGTACTCGCCGGCCTCGCGGGCGCGCATCTGTCGCTCGGGTACACGACGATGTTCACCGAGAACATGTCCTCGGGGCGTGGCTTTATGGCGGTCGCCATTCTGATCTTCTCGAACGGCGATCCGCTGAAGATCCTCTTGGGCTGTCTTCTCTTCGGTTTCTCGGACGCTCTATCTCTTCGCCTTCAGACATCCGGCGTGTCGTCCTACCTCGTTCTCTCTCTCCCATATCTCGTCGCCTTGGCCGTCCTCTTCGCCCTGTCGTACCAGGCTCGACCGCGCCTGATCCGGGAGACCGCAGCGACGATGGCGCGAGCCGTAACATTTCAATCCAAGACCGCGGCGGACGATCTGGCCGCGTCGAAGGGCTAGAATGGAAAATATTATTCTCGACGTGGATTCCGCTGGCGACGACATTCTTGCGGTTTTGTTCGCGGCGATTTCCTCGTCCATCAAGCTCGAAGGCGTCACGACCGTGTGTGGGGCCGCTGGCCCGATCGAGCAGGTGACGAACGTTGTCCTCAACACCTTGGCGCTGGCCGGGCGGCAAGACATCCCCGTCGCCGCCGGCGCCTGGCGACCGATCGTCGGCAAAGCGAAGGCCGACATGGAGGCGCCTGTCCATTTTGAGAAGCAGCTCGTGGCGCGGTTTGGCGAACGATTGAAGAAGTTCAATCCGCCAGCGCCAGCTCCGCTCATTCGGCCGATCGAGCAGCACGCCGTCGATTTCATACTGGCGAAGGCGCTCGGATCTCCTGGAGAGATAACCCTTGTCGCAACGGGCCCGATGACGAATCTTGCGATGGCGTTCCTTCAGGAGCCGCGGCTAGGCCAGGCCCTTAAGCGCATGGTGCTCCTCGGCGGAAATTTCGTCACCTCGGGCAACATTACACCGCTTTCGGAATACAACGTCTGGGCGGATCCCGAAGCCGCCCGCATCGTCTTGAACTCCGGCGTCGAGACGATCCTCGTTCCGCTCGACGTATGCGAGGACAACCGCGCCGCCGCAAGCATGTTGACGCGCGACGATCTCGCGGACCTTGCCGCGGCGGGAGATCATCCCGTTTTGGCGATGATCCAGGATACTTTCCCGATCTACATTGATATCTGGCGCGAGTTTTTCGACTTGGTTGGCTTTCCGATGGACGACATCATTGCCGTCGCCTTGGCCTTCGATCCCACGCTCTGCACGATGACGGAACCGCTTTTCGTCGACATCGTCCTCGACGGTCGGATCGCGCGCGGGCAGACGGTCGCCTATCGCGGCCGTCAGCTCTTGCCCGCCGACGGACCGAAGACGACTCAAATCTGCACGGACATCGACGGGCGCCGCTTCATGAGGATCTTCAAGGAGTCCATCTCCCGTTATCCGACCTCGGCAGCGAGTGATTAGGGGCATGACAACCGCGCAAGCGCCTGCCGTCCGCCCAACGCCCATCCTCTTGGATTGCGATCCTGGCCACGACGACGCGATCGCGATTGTCATGGCGCATCGCTCTCCGGCAATCGACCTGGTCGGGGTGACGGTGACGTGCGGCAACGCCGAAATCGACAAGACAGTTTCGAATGCGCTTCGAGTTTTGCAATTCATCGGGGCCGCCGACGTTCCGGTCGCCGCCGGTTGTCGCCGGCCGCTTGCGCGCCCGCTGGTGCTCGGCGCCGCGGACGGTCCAAGCGGACTGGAAGGTTCCCCATATCTGCCGGCCGCCACGAAAGCTGTCGAGCCGCTCCACGCCGTGGACTTTCTCGCCGAGACGCTGCGGAAAGCGCCCGAACCGCTGCGAATCGTTGCAACCGGACCGCTCTGCAATCTTGGCCTTTTCGTGCTGAAATATCGTCAGCTCTTGTCAAAGATCAAGGACATTACCTGGATGGGCGGCGTCTTCTATCGGAAGAGCGAAATCATCACACCGACTGAATTTAATGCGTCCTGCGATCCCGAGGCCCTGCGTCTCGTTCTCGACTCCGGCGTGCCGCTGACGGCGGTCGGCCTCGACGTGACAATGCAGGTGCTCGTCGAGTCGCCGCAATATGCCGAATTTGGAAAGATCGACACTGCGCTTGGGCGCGTCGTCGTCGATTGGCTTAAATTCTACGAGAGGCTGCATCGCACTTCGATGGGCGTCGGCGGCGCTCTGCATGATCCGCTGGCCCTCGCCCTGATCGTTGATCCGACGTTGGTGCGAACTAGGCCGGCCCATATCGCCGTCGACCTCTCTGGCAGCTTTACGCTTGGCGCGACCGTCGCTGATTTCTGGAATGAACGCGGCATGCCTCCGAACGCCAATATCGCCACGGAAGTTGACGCAGATCGATTCTTCGACTTGCTCTACAACTTGCTTCGCGACTAACGCCTATTGAACTAGGAGAGTTGATCCATGAGCATCGATGTCTTCTCGTCGCATATGAACGCCGAAACCGTGCGGCTCGACCCCAAGCGCGCGGCCATTGTGGTGATTGATATGATCAACGAATTCTGCAAGCCGGGCGGGAAGATGGTCCTTCCTGGTTACGAGGCCCTCGTGCCGCGTCAACTGACCGTCATCGAGGCCGCGCGGAAAGCGGGCACGCCGGTCATTTGGGTCCACGACAGCCATCGGCGAAATATGCGGCGGGATCGCGAATGGGTGAAGCGGACGCCGCATTCCATCGAAGGAACGTGGGCGACGGAGATCATCGAGGACCTGGGCGCACGCAGCGACGAGATTCATGTCGTGAAGCATCGGTATTCGTCATTCTTCCAGACCGATCTTGACGTCACTTTGAGGGACATGCTCATCGATCAGCTCGTGATCTTCGGCGTCGTGACGAATATCTGCGTTCGCTCGACCGTGCATGACGCGTTCTTCAACGGCTACGAGGTTGTCGTCCCGCGCGACTGTTGCGCGGCGACGGGCGCGCGGGAGCAGGAAAGCACGCTTTACGATATCGCGACGCATTTCGGCGTCGTTACTGAGGCGGAATGTGTGGTTGCGGCTCTTACGAAGGGCGCGATCATTGGAAATATCGACCTTGCGGCGTGAGGCTGTCAGGCGCCGATCGTGTGTCCTGAAAAATTGCACGGCCGCTGGTTTGGCCAGATGGCAAGGATTGAGGCAGGGGCGGATGGCGTCGGATCGGGCTTCGCGCGAGAATCCGGAAAGCAGCGCCGCCAAAACGGGCGCAAGAAGGATGGCGACCGTTTCATGCTTCGCCGACGACGAGACATCGATTCCGCGCGATCAGGCGCTCGCCGCCTACGAAGCTTCGGGCTACGATCTTGCGACCCATCCCGCTCATATGATTCGGCGTGCGCATCAGCGGGCGACTTTCTATTTCCAGCAGGTCATGAACGGTCTCGATCTTCCGCCCACGCAGCAGGCGGCGCTCGCGACACTATTGAAGCACGGCGAGCTATCGCAGAACTACCTCGGACGCCTTACGGCAATGGATCCCTCGACGATCAGCATCGTCGTGCAGAAGTTGCTGAAGAACGGCCACATAAAGCGTCGTGGGTCGAAGAAGGATCAAAGGTTGGCGATGATCCGTCTCACCGACCGGGGAGCCCGATTTGCGATGGAGCGACTTGCCGATAGCATGGAGGTGGCGCGCCGCGTACTCGCGCCATTGTCACCCCACGAGCAAAAGACGCTTATGGATCTTCTTCACAGAATAGGTGACGGCGACGATACCTTCCGCCTAACGGCGAAGAGTCGCCCGTCTTCTAAACCGGCAGGAACCAACTATGTCGCATGATGCTTCCGTCGGCGGCGGCGCGCCGAGCAAGCTCGTCATCCGCAATATCGGACTGATGCTGTCTGGCGCGCTTGAGAAGCCTATTCTGGACGCAGACGCGATCGTGGCGATTGACGGTGTGATCGTTGCGTTCGGCCGGGGGAAAGATCTCGACATGACCGGCGCGACGGTCGTTGTCGACGCGCACGGCTCAGCGCTTACGCCGGGCCTGATCGACGGTCACGTTCATCCGGTCGCCGGAGATTGGACGCCACGCCAGAACCAGCTCGGATGGATCGATTCCTGTCTGCACGGCGGGGTCACGACAATGATTTCGGCGGGGGAGGTTCATACCCCCGGCAGGCCGCGAGACATCGTCGGGCTCAAAGCGCTCGCAATTACGGCGCAGCGCACATTCTCGGCCTTCCGCGCGTCCGGAGTTAAGGTTCATGCCGGGGCGCCGGTGATCGAGCACGGAATGGTCGAAGACGACTTTCGCGAACTTGCCGCGGCGGGCGTGAAGCTCCTTGGCGAAGTTGGCTTGGGCTCGGTCAAGGACGGCGAAACGGCGGGTCAAATGGTAGCGTGGGCGCGTAAATACGGAATTCAGAGCACAATCCACACCGGAGGGCCCTCCATTCCCGGTTCCGGCCTTATCGACAAGGATGTCGTTCTCGCGGCTGACGCCGACATCATCGGCCATATTAACGGCGGTCACACCGCCTTGCCGGACAACCAAATTGTCTGTCTCTGCGAGAGCTGCAATCGCGGCCTTGAACTCGTCCACAACGGCAACGAGCGCGCAGCGCTCTTGACTCTTCGGACCGCCAAGGAGCTCAAGCAGCTGGATCGCGTCATCCTCGGGACCGACGCCCCGGCGGGCTCGGGGGTTCAGCCGCTTGGGATTTTACGAATGATCTCGATGTTATCATCGCTCGGCGAAGTACCGGCTGAGATCGCGTTCGCATTCGCAACTGGAAACACGGCCCGTCTTCGCAATCTCGATTGCGGCCTTATTGAGGTCGGGCGCGCCGCGGACTTCGTTCTATTGGATCGGCCACAACATTCTGCCGGCCAAACGTTGCTCGAAAGCGTGCGACTCGGCGATATTCCGGGCGTAGGCATGACCGTGATCGACGGCCAAATTCGTACTGGGCGTAGCCGGAACACGCCGCCAGCGGTCGCTGTTCCCGAGATCGTGAATGCCTAATCAGCGCAGCCCGTTTTCGCCCTGCGTTGTCGACAGAAATCCGCGGGATCATGCGCCTTGCGCCCCACTTCCATAAAAGCGCGCCTGCAGCCCGGCGTTATCGCCAGATGGCACGCTGTGCTTCGACATCTTTTTGCCGGCCCCGGGCGGCACCGAGGTGATCAGGCTGAGTTCCGACGAGACAAAAATTGCGACACTATGAGTCCGGATGGCGGTGGTTCTTCAAAATGGGCAATCAACTGACATCGGTCGCCCCCAGGTTGAGTGGTTTAGCGACCTCAGTCTGAGTCCGGCGCCAGCCGGTATCCACCCCCATGGACGGAGCGGGACGAAAGGAATTTGAGCCCATAGCCCGTCGGCGCGGCCTTTTCAGGCCGTCCTTGAGTTCAATTCCTTTCACTGTGAATCGCCTCTAAGCCGACAATAACCGATCACCGCCGGGCGCGGCGAGCGTCTCACATGCGCCGAACCCGCAAAGGTCCTGCACAGGTCCTTGACAAGGCGACGGATCCGCTCGATCATTTGCATACAAACGTCCGACGCGTAGGCCGCTCGCATGTACGCTCGCCCTTCCGACCTAGACGCAGCGCTGGGGTTGCTCGCCGAAAGCGGCGCTCGCATCATCGCCGGCGCGACTGACATTTACCCGAGCGCGGGCGACCGTCCGCTGCAGGGTGACTACGTCGACGTCTCGAATATTTCCGCGTTGCGCGGCGCGCGCGTCGAAGTCGACGCCGTGCGCATCGGCGCGACTACGACGTGGAGCGATATCGCGAGGGCCGATCTGCCGCCTGCTTTCGACGCGCTGAAGGTTGCGGCGCGCGACGTCGGCGCGGCCCAGATCCAGAATCGCGGCACGATCGCCGGCAATCTGTGCAACGCCTCGCCCGCCGCAGACGGCGTCCCGCCTTTGCTGATCCTCGACGCGGAAGTCGAACTCGCTTCCCGCCGAGGGACGCGCTGTCTCGCGCTCGATGCTTTCATCAGCGGCGCTCGCAAAACCCAGCTGGCCCCAGACGAAGTGATGACCGCGGTCGTCGCGCCGCTGCCGGCGCCGACAATGCGGTCGGCCTTCTTCAAGCTGGGGGCCCGGCGCTACCTCGTGATTTCGATCGTGATGGTCGCCGTCGCGCTCGACGTCGTCGAGGGAGTCGTGCGCGACGCGCGGATCGCCGTGGGCGCCTGCTCCGTGGTCGCTGAGCGGATGCGGGAAGCTGAGCGCCGATTGATCGGCGCTTCGGCGCGCCCGGGCCTCGGACGGGCGATCGAGGCGCAGGACCTCGCGCGGCTGTCGCCGATCGACGACGTTCGCGCGACCTCGGACTATCGTCGCGACGCGGCCTTGACATTGCTGCAGCGGGCGATCGACGCCTGCGCGCTTGGCCAAACGGGAGGCGTCGTCTGATGCTCGAACGCGCGCCAGGCGTCTCCTTCAGACTGAATGGGGAACCGGTGCGAATTTCTGGTTTTCCGCTCGAACGCCTCAGTCGCACGCTGCGCGAGGAATGCGGTTTGACGGGCGTCAAGGTCGGCTGCGACGCCGGCGATTGCGGCGCCTGCACCGTGCTCATCGATGGCGAGCCGGTTTGCGCCTGCCTGATTTCTGTTGGGCAGGCCGACGGACGCGCCGTCGAGACCATTGAAGGCCTCAGCGACAGCGAGGCGATCGTCGCGCAGCTTCGCGCGGCCTTGCACGCCCACGGCGCCGCGCAATGCGGCGTCTGCACGCCGGGCGTTCTGCTGTCCGCAGTCGCCCTGTTGCGACGAGAGGCGCGGCCCGACGAAGGGGCGATCCAGAACGCGCTCGCGGGCGTGCTTTGCCGCTGCACTGGCTATCGCGCCATCCTCGACGCCGTGAAGGAGGCGCGCCTTTTCGGCGCCCGCGAAGTCGCGGAATTGCCCGCTGAGGGCGCGGTCGGACGTCG
Source organism: Hyphomicrobiales bacterium (assembly GCA_019237205.1). Lineage (GTDB taxonomy): Bacteria > Pseudomonadota > Alphaproteobacteria > Rhizobiales > Beijerinckiaceae > Roseiarcus. The sequence continues at coordinate 2,249 of JAFAHO010000272.1, read as the reverse complement.
CGTTCCCCGCCTTGACGGCGTCCGCAAGCTCTCCGGAGGGGAAATCTTCGGCGCCGACGAATGGCCGGCGGAGGCGCTTACAGCGCGCGCGGTGCGCTCGCCTCACGCGCACGCCGCGTTCGTTCTCGGCGACGTCGAGGCGTTCAGGCGCGCTCATCCCGGGATCGTCGCCGTCTTCACCGCCAAGGATGTGCCCGGTGCGAATTGCTATGGGGTGATCCCGCCTTTCGCGGACCAGCCCGTGCTCGCGGAAAGCGTCGCGCGCTTTCGTGGCGAGGCAGTGGCGCTTGTGGTCGGCGACGATGAGACGATGCGCCATCTCGATCTCGCGACGTTTCCTGTGGCCTGGAGCCCGTTGCCGGCGCTGACGACGCTCGACGAGGCGCTTGACGAGGGGGCCGAACGCATTCACGCGCACCGCCCCCACAACATCCTGACGAGCGGACGCGTGGCCCGCGGCGACGTTGCGGCAGGCCTCGCCGCGGCGGACGTTGTTGTCGAAGGCGCCTTCGAGACGGGTTTCGTCGAGCACGCCTATATTGAGCCCGAGGCGGGCTTCGCGCGCCGCGTGGGCGACCGGATCGAGATTCAGGCCTGCACTCAGGCCCCCTATATGGATCGCGACGACGTTGCGAAGATCCTGGGCATCGGGCCCGAGCATGTGCGCATCATCCCGACAGCGGTCGGCGGCGGCTTCGGCGCGAAGCTCGATCTGTCGATCCAGCCCTTCATCGCGGTCGCCGCCTGGCGGCTCGATCGGCCGGTCCGCATGGTCTATTCGCGCCGCGAATCGATCATGACGACGACCAAGCGCCATCCGGCGCACATCTTCGCGAGGGTCGGCGCGACCCGCGACGGGCGTCTCGCGGCGATGGACTTCGCCGCTGATTTCAATACGGGCGCCTATGCCTCATGGGGACCGACAGTCGCTAACCGGGTGCCGGTGCACGCCGCCGGCCCATATCGGATGCCGCATTATCGGGCGCTGGCGCGCGCGATCCACACGCATCTCGTGCCCTCCGGCGCCTTTCGCGGCTTCGGCGTACCGCAGAGCGCAATCGCGCAGGAGCAGCTCTACGACGAGCTCGCGCTTCGCTTGCAAATCGACCCACTCGAATTCCGCATCCTCAACGCGCTTGGCGCCGGCGAGCCGACCGTCACAGGCCAGGTCTTCGCGGATGGCATGGGCTTTAAGGCGTGTCTCGAGGCGCTCCGCCCCCATTGGCGAGAGGTGCGGGCCGCGGCGGAGCGTTACAACGCGCAGGCGCAAGGCGCGCTCAGACGCGGCGCAGGTGTCGCCGGCATGTGGTACGGTTGCGGCAACACATCGCTCTCGAATCCCTCGACGATGCGTCTCGGCCTCAAGCCCGACGGGCGCTTCGCACTGTTTCAGGGCGCGGTCGACATAGGTCAGGGCTCGAACACGGTGATCGCGCAGATTTGCGCCGACGCGCTCGGCGCGCCGATCGGCCAGATCGATCTCGTGTCGGCGGACACGGACGTGACGCCCGACTGCGGCAAAACTTCCGCCTCGCGCCAGACCTTCGTCTCCGGCAACGCCGCCGCCGTCGCGGCGCGCGCAATGCGGCGCGAGCTCCTTCGTCTCGCGAACGTCGGCGAGGCCGCGAAGCTGCGTTTCGCGAGCGGCGCGGTCGTGATCGCGGACGAGAGCGGCGAGCGCCGCATCGAGCTTGCCGCCTTGCCGGTCAACGCCGCCGGCTTCGTTGTCGAGGTCGTCGAGACGTTCGATCCGCCGACGACGCTGCTCGACGAGAACGGTCAGGGCGATCCTTACGCGGTGTTCGGCTCCGGCGCGCATTTGGCGGAAATCGAGGTCGACGTCGAGCTCGGGCGCGTCAAAGTGCTACGCCTCGTCTGCGCGCACGACGTCGGCCGGGCAATTAACCCGACGCTCGTCGAAGGCCAGATCGAGGGCGGCGCCGCGCAGGGGCTCGGCCTCGCGCTGATGGAGGAGTTTTTCCCCGGCAAGGGCGAGAACCTGCACGACTATCTGATCCCCACGATCGGCGACATGCCGCCGGTCGAGTGCATCCTGATCGAGGACGCCTCTTCGGTCGGCCCGTTCGGCGCAAAGGGCATCGGCGAGCAAGCGCTTATTCCGACCGCGCCGGCGATCTTCAACGCCATCCATCATGCGACCGGCGCGCGAATCCGACGCGCACCCGCGACCCCGGATCGGGTGCGCCAAGCCATTCTCGCAGCAGCGGGAGCGCGAATATGACCGAGGC
>JAFAHO010000429.1 GCA_019237205.1 Hyphomicrobiales bacterium | reverse complement strand
CCCGCCTTCATTCGGGGCGAGATCGAATTCGGCGTGATCACCCAGTCAGCGATCGCATTCTCGACGGTCGTGGCGGGCTTCTCGGTGATCGTGACCCAGTATCAGTCGATCTCGAATATGGCCGCTGTGACCGCGCGGCTGAATTCGCTCGTCACCGCGTTGGAAACGCCGGCGAAGCTGGGGATTGAAATCGTGGAGACGGACGGGCGGCTGGCTTACGAAGGGTTGACCCTGTCATCGACGAATGGCGCCCCGCTCGTCAAAGACCTGACGGTCTCGGTCCCACCCGCGACCCGCGTTCGGGTCGCAGGACCTAATCCCGCGGCGGGAGCGGCTCTGTTCAAGGCTACCGCGGGCCTGTCGATCGCGGGCGCGGGACGCATTCTTCGCCCGGACGACATGCAGTTTATCGGCGAGCGGCCGTATCTGCCGCCTGGAACGCTGCGTCGGGCTCTCACGACGGCGGGTCGTGAAGGCGATCCTTTGGACGAGCGGATCTCCGAGCTTTTGCGCGCGCTGAAGATCGAAGAGGCAGTCGCCCAAGCGGGCGGACTGGATTGCGAGCAGGACTGGATGAAGGTTCTCTCGTTGCGCGACCAGCAGCTTTTGGCGTTTGTCCGCCTGTTCCTGGCGTCGCCGCGTCTGGCGTTTCTCGACCGAACCTTCGAGGCTCTGGGGCCGGACCTCCTCGAGGCCATCCTGCGCATGATGGCCGAGCGTTCGATTGCCTATGTCGATCACGAACAGGCGGAGGCGTCCTCCGAGCTTTACGACGCGGTCCTTGAATGCAGCGAAAGCGGCGAGTGGAGTTGGACGGCCGGGACGAAGGGGGATCAGAGACTAAGGCCATCATTGCGGGAATGACGCAGCATCGCATGGACAATGGATATAAGCGCCTCGCCGCGCGGAAATGCGCGTGACCTTAACGAGACCCGCGCCCACGAGCATGTCCAACGTCACGCCTGCTGGAACGTCGAGAAATTTGCGCGCCCGTGACGGCCTCGGCGATGTGAATGGGAATGTGGCTGTGGACCAAAATTGTCGGGGCGATTGCCTGCTGGTCCACGCGCGCGGACGAACCGGGCAAAGAGCGGAACGCGCCGCACCGCCGAGCTAGAGCCTCGACTCGGTGAAGAGGCGCTCGGCCTGAGAGGCGTCGCCTTCACCGGCGATACGAAGTTGCCCGGCTGTAAGAACTAACAGCCGCGCGATCTGCCGGAATGGGCAATATGGAGGACAGAGTCCATTCAAAGAGGATGAGCGCTATGCCGTTTCCTTTCCAGAGGCCAGACGCCAGACCGTTGACGGGCGGGCTGATCGCCGCCGCGATTCTCTTCTCGCCGTTTGCAGCACAGGCCGGACCTTTTGCCGGGCTCGGGGGCGCCTGGTCAGGGAGCGGAGTCATCTCGTCAAACGACGGGCGCAGCGAACGCCTCCGCTGCCACGGCCAATATTCGGTCTCCGACGGCGGGAGCAGTCTCAGCTTGCAGCTGAACTGCGCAAGCGACAGCTATCATTTTGACGCGAGCAGCGGGGTCGTGGTCGGGTCGGGCGGCGAAATCACAGGCAACTGGAGTGAGAGCGGCACGAACGCGACTGGTGCGGTCAACGCCCGAGCCACTCCAGGACTTATCGTCGCAAAGATAGCCGGCCCCGGTTTCACGGCGGACATGAGAATCGCGACGACAGGCAAGCACCAGCGCGTCCAGATTACCCCGTCTGGGACGCAGATCAAATCGGTGTCGGTCGAAATGAGTCGCACATGAGGGGAGCCGTTGGGCTTGAGCGAGCCGTGCTCCCACCCCGACACGTCAGTTTTCTTTGGATCTACTCAACCTCCGCGATGTGGCTATGAAGCCGGAAGCCCTTATCGAATTCAGGAAGAACGCCGAGGAACTCGAGATCGTGGGATCGGGCGCTTGGACGGCGGCCAACGCCGGCCGCCTCGACGCTCTGATCGGCGCCGAATCGCGACATGATCGTTCGCGCGTCAAGGTCGACATGAGCGGAGTGCGGGAGTTCGATACCTACGGCGCATGGTTTCTCGAGCGCCTGCTGCGCGACACAGAAGAGATCGAGAGCCAGCCCGCGTTTGGTCTGCCGGATCGTTTCCGCGGCCTGTTCGAGAAGGTCCACGAAACCAACCGCCGCAGACCATCGAAACGCAAGGGCGGCAAAGGGCTCATCGGCGGCCTCGAAGGGGTGGGGCGCTCGGTCGAAGGGGCGGCTAACGAAACTCTCCGCTATCTGGACGTCGTCGGGGCCGTCGTGATCGACTGCATTGACGTCATACTGGTTCGGCGCAGACCTCGCCTCGCCTCGTTCACGCACCAGCTCGACCGGGTGGGCGTGAAATCGGTTCCAATCATCGTTCTCCTGACTCTGCTGATCGGTGCGATCATTGCGCAACAAGCCGTCTTTTATTTCCGCCGCTTCGGCGCCGAGGACTACGTGGTCGACCTCGTTGGCGTTCTCGTCTTGCGCGAGCTCGGCGTGCTTATCGTCGCGATCCTGGTGGCCGGCCGATGCGGGAGTTCGTATACCGCTGAACTCGGCTCCATGAAGATGAACGAAGAGATCGACGCGCTGCGCACGATGGGCCGCGGCCCGATCGAAGTTCTCGTCTTGCCGAGGGTGGCCGCCCTGGTTTTTGCGTTACCGCTCCTGACCTTCATTGGGTCAATCGCGGCGCTCTACGGCGGCGGCGCGGTTGCATGGCTCTATGCCGGCATGGAACCGGGCTTTTTTATCGCCCGGCTTCGAGAAGCCGTATCAATCTCCGATTTCGCGGTCGGCATGATCAAGTCGCCTTTTATGGCTCTGGTGATTGGCATCATCGCCTGCGCGGAGGGGTTGAAGGTGAAGGGCAGCGCCGAGTCGCTCGGGGCGCAAACGACCGCCTCGGTGGTCAAATCCATCTTCAGCGTCATCGTGATGGACGGCGTGTTTGCGATTTTCTTTTCGTCAATCGGGATGTGAGACATGCTCGATCTCGACTCGATGCTGGCGGTCCAACTGCATGATCTCGTCGTCTCCTTCGACGACCAGATCGTCCTCGACCATCTCGATCTCGACGTCCCCGCCGGAAAGCTCTTCGGACTGGTCGGCGCGTCGGGAGCGGGCAAGTCAGTGCTCCTGCGCGCAATTTTGGGTTTGATTCCGAGGCGCGAGGGGCGGATCGAAATCTTCGGCCTCGACCGCGTCGCCGCGAGCGCTGAGGAACTTCGGGAGCTCGAGCGCCACTGGGGCGTGCTCTATCAGCAGGGCGCGCTCTTCTCGTCGCTCACCGTGCTTCAAAACATTGAATTTCCGATGCGTGAATACCTCGATCTATCGCCCTCGACGATGCGCGAGATCGCCATGACGAAATTGGAGATGGTCGGGCTCGCCCCGGAGGACGGCGACAAGTTTCCCGCCGCCCTGTCGGGCGGCATGACCAAAAGGGCGGCGCTCGCTCGTGCGCTCGCGCTCGACCCTCACATCGTCTTCCTGGACGAGCCGACGTCGGGGCTCGATCCGATCGCGGCCCAGGAGTTCGACGCGCTGATCCGCACGCTTCATCAGACGCTCGGCTTCACGGTCTTCATGATCACCCACGATCTCGAGAGCCTGCGAACGCTTTGCGATGAGATCGCGGCGCTCGCGGACGGCAAGATCGCGGCTGTCGGCACGCTTCAGACGATGCTCGCCTCGCAGCACCCTTGGGTGCGGGCGTACTTCGCCGGCGAACGCGGGCGTTCGCTGCTTAGTCCGGTTCATGCGATATAGTGAGGGTACGCCATGGAAACCAACGCGCGCTATGTCATTGTCGGGCTCTTCGCGACGATCGTCGCGGCAGCCGGATTCGTCTTCGTTTATTGGCTGCACACGACCGGCGGCTTCACGGCAAATCAGGCAATCTACCGCGTGCGTTTCGACACGCCGGTCATGGGTTTGCGGCCGGGCGTTTCGGTGCTGTTCAACGGCTTGCGCGTCGGCGAGGTCAGGAGCGCGACGCTCGACCCCGGCAATCCGAAATCGGTGCTGGCATCGCTTGCGGTCGACCCGGCGACGCCGATTCGCGCGGATACTCACGTCGGCGTGGACAGCTCGGGCCTCATGGGCTCGATCAACGTGTCGCTGACCGGCGGTTCGTCCGACGCGGTGCTACAGCCAGCCCCGGACGGGCGACCGCCGATTCTCGTCGCTGACCCTGGCGCGAGCCAAAGCTTGGGCCAGGCGGCTCAGCAGGCCGTGAATCAACTCAACGCAATACTCGGCGATAACGCCTCTCCGCTCCACAATGCGATCGTCAGTTTCGGTTCCTTCTCCGACGCGCTCGGACGAAACTCGGGGCGGATCGACAACATCATGGCGGGCCTTGAGAAGATGACCGGCGGCGGCCCCCAGCCTCCTGCGCCGATCTTCTACGATCTGAACGCTCCGGCTTTCCCTCCCGCACCAAAGCCGCTGACCGCACAGATCGCTGTTGCTGAGACAACCGCTCCAGTCGTGTTCCAGACTCAGCGGGCGCTGGTTTCCCCAAGACCCGGCGAGCGCCGGCCTCTCGAAAGCGGTCAGTGGAGCGACAATCTGCCGGTCCTGGTCAGGGCCAAGATCGTGCAGACGCTCGAGAACGCTGGCTTTACGCGGGTGGCGGGCGCCCAGGACGGGCTCTCCCCGGACGTGCAGCTGCTCATAGACATTCGTAGTTTTGAGGTCACGCTCGATCCTCGGCCGTCGGCGCATGTGAACGTCGCGGCCAAGCTGTTGGGCGCCGATGGAAAAATCATGGGCGGCAAAGACTTCGACGGCTCGACCCCGGCCGAAGGCGCTGACCCGGCGGCGGTTTTTGCCGCCCTCGACGAGGCCTTCGGCAAAGTCGCTTATGACCTTGGCGTTTGGATCGGAACGACGGTCAAGGCGCAGTCGTAATTGAAGCCGCCGCTAACCTTTCGACCTCCGCTTTGGAGGACCCTCGCAGAACGCGACGGCGAGAACACTGTTGCGATACCGGAGAGGGCGAGAATTTTTGGGCAGACGCGCCGCCGAAAACGATCGCTTACGTCAGCATGACGAAGTAAGCGTCGGGCGCCGCCGTCAAGTGTGCGTCTTAACTAAACCTCCCTGCGGGCAGAGGCGGGGCCCTGCGCGGTTCCAGGCGGAGGGGCGTCTGGAGGTCAAGAGCTGCCGAAACGGTTTGCGCCGAGCACGGTTCCACTGCACAGTCGGGACGCCGCGAATGCAATATTGCAGCCGATGCGGCGTAGCGGAGTTCGGCTGATTTGGACCATTCCTTCCAGTCCGGCATCAATGCGCAGATGGATCTCCAACTACTGTTGAAGGACGGGGAACGCGTCCTCTGCCGAGGATGGCGCGGGGCTAATCAGCGCGTGGGCAATGCGGTCCTGATCGCTGCGCCAGCGTCGGAGTATCCTTCTCCGGAAGTTCTCGATCGCCTTACCCACGAACGCGGGCTGAAGGACCAACTCGAGCCGACTTGGGCGGCGCGCCCGCTGGAGCTTCGGCGGGATGGCGGCCGTGTCATGCTCCTGCTCGAAGACCCGGGAGGCGAACCACTCGAGGGGCTGTTGGGCGCGCCGATGGACACCGGGGTCTTCCTGCGCCTCGCGATCCGGATTGTCGTCGTCGTCGGAAAGGCGCACGAGCGCGGCATCATCCACAAGGACGTCAAGCCGGGGAACATCCTGGTGAATTGCGCCGACGGTGGGGCGCGGCTCACCGGCTTTGGCATCGCCTCGCGGCTGCCGCGGAAGCATCAGGCGCCGGAGCCGCTCCAGTTCATTGCCGGTACGCTCGCCTATATGTCCCCAGAGCAGACGGGGCGGATGAACCGCTTGATCGATTCCCGCAGCGACCTCTACGGCCTCGGCGTCACATTCTATCAGATGTTGACCGGCTCGCTGCCGTTCAGCGCCGCCAATCCGGCGGAATGGGTTCACTGTCACATCGCGAGAAAGCCGACGCCGCCGGCGGAGAGGCTGAAGACTGTCCCCGGCGTTCTCTCCGATATCGTCATGAAGCTGCTCGCCAAGACACCAGAGGAGCGATACCAGACAGCCGTCGGAGTCGAACATGACCTGAGGCGCTGCCGCGCCCAATGGGAGGCGGTCGACCGCATCGATCCGCACCCGCTGGGGGAGCGCGACCGGCCCGACCACCTGATGATCTCCGAGAAATTATACGGGCGAGAGCGCGAGGTCGAAGCGTTGCTGGCCGCCTTCGATCGTACTGTCGCGGGCGCGTCACCGGAACTGGTGCTGGTCGCGGGCCAGGCCGGAGTGGGCAAGTCCGCGGTGACGCACGAGCTGCACCGCGCGCTGGCGACGCGGCGCGGCCTTTTCGCGTCAGGTAAATTCGACCAGCTGAAGCGCGACATTCCCTACGCCAGCCTGGCGCAGGCCCTGATGGACCTGATCCGGCCTCTTTTGGGGAAGAGCGAAGCCGATCTCGCGCCCTGGCGCGCGGCCCTCTCCGCGGCGCTGGGCCCGAACGCTGCGCTCATGGCGACGCTGGTCCCGGACCTCGAACTCCTCATCGGTCCGCAGCCGCCGGCGCCGGAGCTGGCGCCGCGAGACGCGCAGCGCCGGTTCCATCTTGTGTTGCGGCGCATGCTCGCTGTCTTCGCCCGGCCAGAGCATCCGCTGGCGCTGTTCCTCGACGACCTGCAATGGCTGGACGCGGCGACACTCGATCTCCTCGAGGATCTGCTGACACAACCAAATCTCAATCACCTGCTTCTCGTGGGCGCGTATCGCGATGACGAAGTTACGCCCGCGCATCCCTTGATGCGGCGGCTGACCGCAATCCGTCAGGGTGGCGGGCGGGTGCGGGAGATCGTCTTGAAGCCACTCGGGCTCGAGGATGTGAGCCGCATCGTCGGCGACGCCCTGCTCTCCCACCGGGCCCGGCCCCTGGCGCGGCTGGTGCACGAGAAGACGGCGGGCAATCCGTTCTTCGCCATCCAGTTCCTGACCGAGCTGGCGGAGGAGGGGCTCCTCGCTTTCGACCGTAACGGGGCGGGCTGGACTTGGGACCTCAAGGGGATACGCGCCAAAGGCTATACCGACAATGTCGTGGATCTCATGTTGGGCAAGCTGCGCCGCCTGCCCGCGACGACCCGCGCCGCGCTGAAGGGACTTGCCTGTCTCGACGCCAGCGCGCCGACTGCCACCCTCTCTCTCGCCCAGGACAAAAGCCAGGACGTCTTGCACGCGGCCCTTTGGGGCGCGGTTCGGGAGAGGCTTCTGTTGCGGCAGGAGGGAGCATACCGGTTCCTGCACGACCGCGTGCGGGAGGCCGCCTATGCGCTAATCCCTGAGGCCAAGCGGGCGGCGGCGCATCTCGCCATTGGCCGCCGGCTCGCCGCGCACATGCCGCCGAGCGAGGTCGAGGAAAAAGTCTTCGAGATCGTGGGCCAACTCAATCGCGGGTCGGCGCTCATCCGCACGCGCAAGGAGCGCGAGCGGCTCGCGGAGCTCAACTTGATTGCGGGCCGCCGCGCCAAGTCCTCGACCGCTTACGTCTCGGCGCTGACCTATCTCGCGGCCGGCGCGGCCCTGCTGCCGAAAGAAGCTTGGGACCGCCGTCATGATCTCGCCTTCGCGCTCGAACTGAATTGGGCCGAATGCGAGTTCCTCACAGGCGCTCTCGAGGAAGCGGAAGCGCGCCTTGCGGCGCTCGCGGATCGCGCCGCGAGCCCTTCGGAACTCGCGACTCTCACCCGCGTTCAAGTGGACCTCTTCATGACCCTCGGGCGCAGCGACCTCGCAGTCTCGGTCGGCCTCCAGTGCCTTTGCCGGCTCGGCATCGCCTGGTCCGCTCATCCGACCGAGGTCGAGGTCAAGGAGGAGTACGACCGGCTTTGGCGACGGTTGGGCGACCGCCCCATCGAAAGTCTGATCGACCTTCCCCCAATGACGGATCCGGCCGCGTGCGCGGCGATCGACGTTCTCACCTCGCTGGTGACGCCGGCCCTGTACACTGACGAGAATCTGCGCTGCCTCCTAATCGGACGAATGGGGAACCTGAGTCTGGAGCACGGCGCCAGCGATGCCTCGTCGTACGCCTTTACCGCAGTGGGCAACGTGCTGGGCCTCAGCTTCGGGGATTACGAGGCCGGGTTCCGCTTCGCGCAGCTCGGGCTCGACCTCGTCGAGCGGCCGGGAATGGACCGCGTGCGAGCCCGCGTTTATCTGGCCTTCGGGAATCTGGCGAAGCCTTCGCCGCGGCATTCCTGGACCGGACCTCCGGTCGCGCGGCGCGCCTTCGAGACTGCGCTGCAGGTCGGCGACCTCACCTATGCGGGTTTCAGCTGCAACAATCTCTTAACCCAGCTCCTCGCGAGAGGTGCTGCGCTCGCAGCGGCGCAGAAAGACGCCGAGGACGGGCTTGACTTCGCGCGTCGTGCCCGTTTTGGCGTCGTCGTGGTTTTTATTACCGCACAGCTCGGGTTAATTCGGACGCTCCGAGGACTGACGCCGGCCTTCGGCTGCTTCAGCGATGACGGTTTCGATGAGCAGCAGTTCGAGCGGCAGCTCGAGGGTGGGGTGAATTTCGGAAGCGCGGTCTGCATGTACTGGACCCGCAAGTTGCAGGCGCGCTTCCTCGCCGGCGACCCTGCCGCGGCGATCGCGGCGGCGGCGAAGGCGGAGCGGCTTCTCTGGATGACGCCCGCGATCTTCGAGCGCGCCGACTACCATTCCTACGCCGCACTGGCGCAGGCGGCGCTGTGCGAGACCGCGTCCGACGCCGAGCGAGGCCAACGCCGAGCGGCCGTCGCCGCCCACTGCCGTCAGCTCCAGGCGTGGGCCGCGCACTGCCCGGAGAACTTTGCGAGCCGGACCGCGCTCGTCGGCGCGGAGGCGGCGCGCCTGGAGGGCCGCGAGCTCGACGCCGAGCGTCTCTATGAACAAGCCATCCGCTCGGCCAGCAGCAACAGCCTAATCCACGACGAAGCGCTCGCCAATGAGCAGGCCGCGCGGTTTTATGAAGCGCGCGGCTTCGCGACGATCGCGCGCTCCTATCTGCTCAATGCTCGTTATTGCTACGCGCGGTGGGGAGCCGACGGGAAAGTGCGACAGCTCGACGGGATGTACCCACACCTTAGGGAGGAAGAGCGGATACGCTCCGACACGAGCACAATCGGAGCCGCAATCGAGCAGCTCGATCTTGCGACGGTCATCAAGGTGTTGCATGCCGTGTCGAGCGAGATTGTCGTCGAAAAACTGATCGACGCGCTCATGCGCACGGCGATCGAGCAGGCGGGAGCCGAGCGCGGCCTGCTGATTCTAGCGAGCGGAGCCGACCTCGAGATCGCCGCGGAAGCCACGATCGACGGCGAGGCCGTGACCGTTCGTTTTCGCGGCCAGACTATAGACCAAGACGTGCTGCCAGAGTTCGTGATCAACTATGTTCAGCGCACCCGAGAGAGCGTCATACTCGACGATGCGGCGGCTCAGTCTCAATTCGGGGATGATGCGTACATCCGCCAACGGCAAGCCCGTTCGATCCTCTGCTTGCCGTTGCTCAACCATGCCAAGCTGAGCGGAGTTCTTTACCTTGAGAACAATCTGGCCCGGCGGGTGTTTGCGCCGGCCCGGATCGCTGTCTTGAAGCTGCTCGCCTCGCACGCGGCGATCGCGCTAGAGAACACCCGCGCCGCGGAGGCTTTCCGCGAGATGGAGGCGCAACTCGCGCATGCCAATCGCCTAGAGACGATGGGACAGCTCACGGCGTCGGTCGCTCATGAAGTGAACCAGCCCATCGCCGCGATGGTCACGAACGCCCAAGCCGCACTGCGATGGCTTCGCCGTGACCCGCCGGACCTAAAAGAGGTCGGGCAAGCGCTCGACCGCATTGTCAGGGACGGCGCCCGTGCGGGGGCTGTCGTCCACGGGATTCGCAACCTCGTCAAAAAGACGCCGCCGCGAGAGGACCGTGTGGAAATCAACGCAGCCCTTGCCGAGGTGATTGAGATCACCCGCAGCGAGGCGGTGAAGAACAGCGTCTCGGTGTGCACGCGGCTTGTCGAGAACCTTCCATTCGTCAAGTGCGGTCGGGTCGAGGTGCAACAAGTTCTCCTCAACCTGATCCTCAACGCCGTGGAGGCGATGAGCACCGTGCGCGAAGGGCCCCGCGAATTGCTGATCACAGCAGGCAAGACCGAGGCGGGCGAAGTCCTCGTCTCGGTGCGCGATTCTGGTCCGGGGCTTTCGCCGGCGATGCAGGCGAATCCCTTCAAGGCCTTCCATACGACCAAGCCGGACGGTTTGGGCCTGGGCCTTTCAATCTGCCGCTCGATCGTGGAATCGCACGGGGGACGATTGTGGGCAAGCGCCAATTCGCCCCGTGGCGCGGTCCTTCAATTTACGTTGCCATCCAATCCGGACATCGCATCGCATGGGTAACCTGAGGGCAAAATAGACCGCCCCGGCGTCGGGCCAAGACGGGCTGTGCAACTGTGCGCAGATACCGACGCCTGACCGCCTCCTCGTGGGCCGCCGCTTGCACCCTCCGGCGACCCAACACCCTCGCCACGATCCTGATCGGCCCGCGGAAGAGGAGGCGTCGAATGAGGGCGAGATGCCAGGACGTCACTCTTGCTGAAAGGCGTCGACCTTGAACGTCTCGGTTTTGAGACCAAAGACGGCCTCTTGCGCCAGCTCGTGGCTGTTTCGTCCAGTGGAAATAAGACCTGAGTATAGGGGGCTGTGACTCTTTTGCCATCCAATCCTTCCGTCAGCGCAATAGCCGGCTTCGCTCTCAATCGAGTATTGGGATCCCAGGTTCAGTCAAATCAGTTTTCCGACTACGGCGGCCTGGTTTGACCCTGGTCAAGCGGCGCCGACTGCTAAACAGGAGCTCTCATGATGCGACGCTTCCTCTTTGCCGCGCTTGCGGCGACCTCTCTCGCCGTCCCGGCTTTGGCTCAAGACGAGCCGAGGACCTTGCAGGAACTATTGGCGCCGCTCTCTCGCGGCGCATGCGTCAAAATGGACGACCTGCGCGCTGTCGGGGCGACCGTTCAGCTGACGCCGGACCAATTCCAGTTCGTGCGGGCCTTCTACATGGCCGTCCCGCCGGTCAGCCATGAATTGCCGCCGGGCGACAAGGCGTTCCTCGCCAAGGGACCGGAGGGCGTCGCCGTCCTCGGCCTCTATGACGATGGCGGCCAGGTCTGCGCGGTGTTCGAAGCCACCGATTGGCTTGAGCGCCTGATCGACGAGGTCGGCCGCGGCGAGACGGGCAAGCGAGGCGAGCCGTTGTAGTTCGGCCCAAGGTACAGCCGATGGAGAACCGCCATGATCCAGGCTTTCGTTCTTTCCCTGATCTTCGGGCCGCTCGCCCTCACCCTCGCATTATGGTTGCTTTCCGCGACCGTGGCCCCCCAGGCGCAGAAAGAGGCGGTCGTCCCTATCTGGGTCGATAGACGACCGCGGTCTCAGTCGCGCGACGATCTGCCGCGGCGCCTCCACGGGTGATGGATCGGTTGATTGCCCGCCCGGGATGGCGGCCAGGGGCGGCCAAGGCTCAAGCCTTGTCGCGTGCGGTGTTGTCGGCCATACTAACCAAAAGCTCTCCGGCAGACAGCCCGAAGACCATGCCGCCACCGCCACCGCCCCAAAACCAACCGACCGTCATCATCATCGATGATGATCCCGGGATGAGGGAGTCGATTTCAAGCCTCATTCGCTCGATCGGCTTTCAGGCCAGAACGCTGGGTTCCGTGGATGAGTTCCGCAAATCCGGCCGGCCGCAAGGGGCCGCCTGCCTCGTCCTCGACGTTCGACTGCCCGGACAAAGCGGGCTCGAGCTGCAACGGGAGCTCGCCGCCAGCCATATCCATCTGCCGATCGTCTTCATCACCGGGCACGGCGACATCCCGATGTCGGTGCAGGCGATGAAGGGCGGGGCGATCGAGTTCTTGACCAAGCCGTTCCGGGACCAGGATCTCTTGGACGCCATCCAGGCCGGCCTCGCGCGCGACCAGGTGCGTCTCGGCGACGAGAAATCGATGTCGGCGCTGCGCGCGCGGCTCGAAACTCTGACGGCGCGCGAGCGGGAGGTGATGGTCAGGGTCGTCACGGGCCGGCTCAACAAGCAGATCGCCGGCGATTTGGGGATCAGCGAGATCACGGTCAAGGTCCACCGCGGTCAAGTGATGCGGAAGATGAAAGCCTCGTCGCTCCCCGATCTCGCCCGCATGGCCGATAAGCTTAAGCTTGCCGAGCAGGGTTGACTGGAAACCGCACCACACAATTTCGTATCAGCTGACCGATACGTATGTATAATCGCCACCGGTGTCGTTCGATGATCCGCTGGTTGTGACTCCATGCACCTTGGCGCAATAGCCGCGAGCGGTGCTGGCGGTTATGCTTTATGAGTCAAGCTTAGGAACTCCCTACGTTGCTGCAGAGCTCAATGATCGCGGTCGTCGACGACGACCAATCGGTGCGCGAGGCCGTCACGGGCCTCCTGAAGTCGTTCGGCTATCGCGCTGTCGCGTTCGAGCGCGCCGAGGACTTCTTGAAGTCCAGCGATCGTCATAGCACCGCTTGCTTGATCGCCGACGTGCAGATGCCCGGCATGACGGGCCCGGATCTTCAATTGCGACTCGTTGCGTCCGGCAGCCCGATTCCGACCATCCTGATCACTGCGTATCCTGACCAAGCTGTACGCGCGCGGGCTCTGCAGAACGGGGTCCTGTCCTATTTGGCTAAGCCATTTCGCGACGAGGAATTGCTTTCGTGCATCCGGTCCGCGATCGATTCGCGTGTCCGGGACAGCTAGAACTAGAGAAAGACAAGCATGCCCGTAGCCTTCGGTCGCAGCGATTGCCAACGACGCCGCCAAGAGACCCGTTCTGAGAAAGAGCTTCGATTCAGGCGTGTTGCTGCTCGAACTGCGGCATCCTGGATCCTTGAGGGAAGGGACGGCTGCGCCGCTCGGGCGAAGCCGCGGTTGCGTCTTGGCCATGCTTCGACGCTTCAGGCTTGGCGAGGTTCGTCCTCACCGCCTTGCGCACTTTCTCGAAAGCGCGAACTTCGATCTGTCGCACACGCTCGCGGGTTACGCGGAATTCGATCGCGAGCTCCTCGAGCTTGATCGGGCGCTCGACAAGTCGGCGCGCCTCGAAGATTCGCCGCTCGCGCGGGGCGAGCGTTATGAGAGCGTCGCGTAGTGTGAGCAGCCGGTTCTGCTGCTCCTCCTCGGAGACAAGGATCGATTCCTGACTCGCGCGATCGTCGACGAGCCAGTCCTGCAATTCTCCCTGGCCGTCCTCGCGCAGCGGGACGTTGAGCGACACATCGCCGCGCATGCGGGGATTCATCTCGACGACGTCCTGCTCCGGGACTCCGAGCTGTGCGGAGAGCTCCTGAACCTGATCGGAGCGAAGGTCTTCGTCTCCGATCGCAAGGATGCGCGCCTTTGCCCTGCGCAAGTTGAAAAACAGCTTCTTTTGATTCGCCGTCGTCCCGATTCGAACCAGTGACCAGGAGCGCACGACATATTCCTGGATCGAGGCCTTGATCCACCACATGGCGTAGGTGGCGAGCCGAAAGCCCCGATCCGGCTCGAAGCGCTTGACCGCCTGCACGAGGCCGACGTTACCCTCGGACACGATTTCACCGATCGGCAGGCCGTAACCGCGGTAGCGCATTGCGGTCTTTGCGACCAGCCGCAGATGCGACGTGATCAGTTTATGCGCCGCGGCCGGATCGCCCTTCTCCCGCCAGCGCCTGGCGAGGAGGCGCTCCTCGCCGACCTCGAGCATCGGATAGTTGCGGATTCGCCCGAGATAACTGGACAATCCGGCTTCGTTCGAAAGCGCAGGGAGCGGTGCGGACGTCATTGTTCGATTACGGCTCGGTTGGGTCATTCCGCTAGATCCCGATCAATCCTTCGACGATCGCCGTCGCGACAGCCTGCGTTCGGTTGATGACGTCGAGGCGCTTCATCGCACTGTCGCAGTGAAAGTTTATCGTTCGCTCGCTCAGGCCGAGGATGATCGCGATCTCCGCCGAGGTCTTGCCGCGGGCGACCCAGGTCAGCACATCCCTCTCGCGAACGGTCAGGGGCGCCCTTCCGCCTGAGCTGTCGCCCGAGCCGATCCTGTCGCCGGCGCATTCGCCATTCCGTTGTCCAATGAGAAGGACGAGCGGCAACATGCGGCGTTGCGAGTTTGCTTCTGAGAATCGTTCGAGGAGCGGCAGGTCGCTCATGCGCGCAGTCGAGCAGACGCAGAGGATGACGTTAGGCCGGTTGGCCAAAAGCGTCCGCAGCTTTGCGTCGCCTTCGCCGGCATATTCGACGGAATAGCCGAGCTCGATCAGCGCCTCCGCGAGATCGCCCGTCGTCTCCCGATCCTCCTGTGCGCCCCTTGGGGACTTGCGCTTGAAAGGACTCTCCCCGACAGGATAGGAGGCGGGAGAGGACAAACTGCTCCAGTGCAGCCGCGTCGACTTCGAGATGCCGGCTGTGGCGGCGACAGAAGCGCTGACAAAAGCATCCACCGTGTCTGATCCTTCTATGCTGAAACTCTCGACTTCGAGCGGCGAGCGCGTGCTTTTCCGTTACGAAAGACATCACGACGGCGCGCCATAGCCGATGCTTTCATCGACCTGGCCTGGCGCGTATGCGATGGTGATACTCGCCGCCGCGCCACAGAAAAAAGTCAGGCTCACAAGGAGAAAGAACACTTTTAGCATCATGGCCTCCGCGACTTGGTTGTTCTGGTCGGCGCATGTAGGGCCGCTCAGCGTTGGCAGGACAGGGAATTACCACCACGCCGCCGCGGCGAGTATTGACTGATGGGAATGTCTGAGTGTCGAATGGAATGAGGCGCCATATACTTTCGTTTGGCGCCTGCGCTCTGGGTGCAGGCGAGCGCCGCTTCCCAGCGCATGTGCGACCGAAGCGAACGGAGGCTGCCGTGGGGCGGGCGCCTTGCAGTGCGGGTCATTTCGTTAGGCTATCTCGCCAGGCCTTTTCGCGGGGAGAAACCGCGGGCCCGCCTTCTCCAGAGCCTTGGCGCGGGTGAGGTGCCGCTGGTTCTGCGGTGGGAGTCAGCGCTTGGCGCGCCGCTCCCGAATCATGAAATTGTCGAACGAATATTCTGCCACCTGCCACCACAGGTACTCGTCAGAGCGGAACGACAGGTAGGAATCGGCCATCGCTTTGAACTTCTGGTTCTGCCGGCTGAGCTGTGCGTAGAGATCGGTTGTCGTTTGGTAGCAGACTTCAAGAACTTCCTGCGGGAAGAGGCGCAATTGCGCCCCGCCCACCACGAGCCTCTTCAGCGCAGCTGGGTTCGCCGCGTCATAATGCGCCCGGACGCCATCGTCGGCGAGCGCCGCCGCCGCTCGCAGCGCCGCCTGATAGGCTTTCGGAAGGGCGAGGAACTTCTCTTTTGACACGACGAGGTGCAGTTGGGTCTCTCCCTTCCACCATCCGGGGTAATAGTAGAAAGGGGCCACGGTCGAGATGGGCGCGCCGACGCCAGCGTCTGACCCTCCGAATTTTTCGTCGTCATATGGAGCGATCCACTCGAACGCGTCGAGCGATCCGTTGGCGAGCGCGTCGAGGATCTTCTCCTTCGGCAGGCTGACCGCGGTCGCCCCGCGGGTCTCGAGGACTTTGCCTGCAAAACCGCCAATACGGACCTTCAAGCCACCGAGGTCGGCGGCGCTGCGCATTTCCTTGCGGAACCAGCCGGCCATCTGCCCGCCGGTGCTTCCCAACGGCACCGCCATGAGGCCGCGTTCTGCCAGGAGCGCGTCGATCAGCTCGCTGCCGCCGCCGATGCGCAACCACGCGGCATGCTGGCGGGCGTTCATCCCGAAGGGCGCGCCCGAACCAAAGAAAAACGCGGGCTCCCGGGTCCAGGAGAAAGAGAGCATTGTGTGAGCGCAGTCCGCCTTTCCCGCCGCGACGGCGTCGAGAGCGTCAGCTGCGGAGGCGATTGCGCCGGCAGGCGCAACCACGATGACGAAATGCTGGTCTGTCATGTCCGCCACGGCCGCAGCGCAGGTTTGCGCCCCGCCATAGATCGCATCGAGCGACGGATGAAACGCGGACGCAAGAGTCCAGCGAACATCGGGCGACGCGTTGGCAAGCGCCGGAGTTGCGAGTGTTACGCCTGCGGCAAGAAGCGCGCCGCGGGTCATAAACTCTCGTCTGGAAGCGGGCATCGTCCTCCCTTTGCGGCCGCCGCCGGCGCTGTGCGCGGCCGACCCGTCGGCCAAGGTCCGCAAACTCACGAAAGCCTGCTCCCATGTCTGTCGCTTGCGGCGTCAGGAGTACAACAATCGCAATTTCCAACAATCGTTCCTTAGTGTCGCCGGGTTCGCCTTTGTGCGGAGGATTCTAAACCAACCTTGCAGCCATCGACGCCGAAGCGTATTAGGAAGCGTCGGCGACTTGTACAATTGCCAGCGAGTGGCGTTGGTTCGCAAGGCGCGTTATCGCCGATCGATTAAACCCCCAACGAATAGCCCGCCGCTGGATCTGCACGCTCGGAAGGGATCGCTCCGGCCGCTGTCCCCCCTTCGCCGCATCAAATCTCCGCTGCGACTTTTACGGCACAGTCTTGAGACTGAGCACACTCCAGGATGCCGGCGGCAGCTCCATCCTGACCGTCTCTGGGCCGGCGGCGACGCCGCTCAGTCTCGCGGGCTTGACGCGAAACGGCGCCGTCTTGGTGTTGGCGGCTTTCAGATCGCCGTCGGTAAGCACGGTCGCCTCCGCCAGCGCCAGCCGGCCGAAACCGCGCGCGTTGACCGACACCGTCATCTCCTGCTCCATATCGCGATTGAGGGCGAACAGAGATAAGCCGCCGGCCTCGTTCGCGACCGCCGAGAGCTTCAGATACGGCGTATGCGGCAGGGGATAGAAGGCGTCCTCCGCACTGTACGGATCGTAATAGGACGCTGCGTAGATCCCGCAGTCGACCTTGGCGTGCAAAGCATCGCCGCGCCCAAATCGACTCGTCTGCGCAATGGGATAAAAGGTCGTCTGCCGCCATGCCGGGCCGCCGGTCTCGGTCATGATCGGAGCGATCACATTGACGAGTTGGGCGAGGCACGCGCACCGCACGCGGTCGGCGTGATTGAGAAGCGAGATGAGGAGGCCTCCGACCGCCAGCGCGTCCTCGACCGAGTAGACTTCCTCTAGGATCGACGGCGCCGCGGACCAGCCGCGCGCCACCCGATACTCAAAGGGACGACGGGTGCGATACCAGACGGACCATTCGTCGAGGCTCAGCATGATCCGTTTCGAGGAACGACGCTTGGCGGCCGCCGCGTCGGCGACGGCGATCACTCCTTCGAGGAAGGCGTCGACGAGGTCGGCGCTGGCGAGAAAAGCCGGCGTGTCGTCCTTCCAGTTGTTCAAGTAGGCGTGCAGCGAAATCGAGTCGACGTAGTCGAAGGCGTGATCGAGGACAGTCGCGTCCCAGTAGCCGTAGGTCGATCTGTTCAGACCCGAGGATCCGGAAACCCCGAGTTCGATCGTATCGTCGGTCCAACGCATGATCTTGGCGGCGCGGAGCGCGAGCCGGCCATATTCCTCGGCGCTGTTGGCCGCCGTCTGCCAATCGCTGTCCATCTCGTTGCCCAAGCGCCAGAACTTGACGCCGTGGGGCTCGCTCCAGCCATGTTCCCTGCGCAGCTCCGAGGTCCTCGTGCCTCCGGGGTGGTTGCAATACTCGACCAGATTGGCGGCGTCGCCGGGGCCTCGCGTTCCGAGGTTGACCACAAGCATGGGCTGGACGCCGGCGAGCCGGCAAAAGTCGATGAACTCGTTCGTGCCGAACGTGTTGGGCTCGGTCGTCCGCCACGCATAGTTCAGCCGCTTCGGCCGCTTTTCGACCGGGCCGACGCCGTCCTCCCAATCGTAGGTCGAGACGAAGTTCCCGCCGGGGTAGCGGACGATCGTGACGCCGAGCTCGTTGACGAGGTCGAGCACGTCGCGGCGAAAGCCTTTCTCGTCGGCGGTCGGATGGCCAGGCTCGTAGATCCCGCCGTAGACGCCGCGGCCTAGATGCTCCACGAAGGCGCCGAAAAGACGCGGATCCACGCGCCCAATGGTGAAGTTCCGGTCCAGCAGCACTTTGGCTTGCCTCATCGGGCGGGTTCCGCATGCGTCCAAGGAAGGCGCGACGCTTCGCCCGGGATGCATCGGGCGAAGCGGCCATCGATGCGTGAACCTATCATAGTCCGTGCGTCCTTCCGCGGGACGTCTGTTCACCAGGAAAATGCTGGGGCGGCCGATGCGCGCGGATTACGCCGCGACCCTAAGGTGGACCACGCTCCAGGACGCTGGCGGCAGTTCCATCCTGACCGTCCCAGCGCCTACGGCGACGCCGCTGAGCCTCGCCGGCTTCACGCGCATGAGCGCCGCCTTGGTGTTGGCGGCTTTCAGATCGCTGTCCGTCAGCACCGTCGCTTCGGCCACAGCAAGGCGGCCGAAGCCGCGTGCGCTGACGAGCACGGTCATCTCTTGATCCAGGTCGCGATTGAGAGCAAGCAGCGTCAGACCGCCGCCTTCGTTCGCGACGGCAGAGGCCTTGAGATATGCTACGCTCGGCAGCTGATCGAAAGTCTCTCTCCGGTATGGGTTGTAGCACGCCGCCGCGTAGCTCTCGCACTCGACCCGCACGCGCAACACGTCGCCGCGCGCGAGTCGGCTCACTTGCGCAAAGGGGTAAAAAATCGTCTGCCGCCACGCCGGACCGCCTGTCTCGGTTGAAATCGGGGCGATCACGTTAACGAGCTCGGCAAGGCAGGCGCTGCGCACGCGATCGGCATGATTCAGAAACGAGATCAGCACGCCGCCGACCATCAGCGCGTCCTCCACCGAGTAGACCTCCTCCAGAAGCGGTGGCGCGACCGGCCATCCGGGCATCCGCAGGTGCTCGTAAGGGCGGCGCGTGCGATACCAGACGTTCCATTCGTTGAAGCTCACCATGATCCGCTTCGAGGAGCGGCGCTTGGCGGCGACGGCGTCGGCGACGGCGATCACCCCCTCGATGAAGGCGTCGATAAGGTCGGCGGCGGCGAGCAAGGCCGGCGGGTCGTCCTTCCAGTTGTTCAGGTAGGTGTGCAGCGCGATCCATTCGACGTGATCCAACGCATGGTGCAGAACGGTCTCATCCCAGGAGCCTAACGTCGGAATGTAGGGCCCCGAGGATCCGCTGACCGCCAGCTCGATCGAATCGTCGACCCAACGCATGATCTTGCCTGCCTGGGCAGCGATGCGGCCATACTCATCCGCTGTCGTGGCGCCCGCGTGCCAGACTCCGTCCATCTCTCCGCCGAGGCACCAGAACTTCACGCCATGCGGCTTGTCGAATCCATGCGCCCGACGCAAATCGGACAGCGTCGTGCCGCCTGGAACGTTGCAGTATTCGACGAGATTGGCGGCGTCCTGCGGGCCGCGCGTGGCGAGGTTGACGACGAGCATCGGTTCGACACCGGCCAACCGGCACCAGGCGATGAACTCATTCGTGCCAAACGTGTTGGGTTCGAGCGAGGCCCAGACATAGCTCAGCCTCCTCGGCCGCTCCTCCACGGGCCCGACGCCGTCCTCCCAATTGTAGGTCGAGACAAAGTTCCCGCCGGGGTATTTGACGATGGTGACCCCGAGCTCCCGGACGAGGTCGAGCACGTCGCGCCGAAAGCCTTTCTCATCGGCGGTCGGGTGGCCGGGCTCGTAGATCCCACTGTAGACACCGCGGCCCAGATGCTCGATGAAGGCGCCGAACAGGCGCGGGTCGATGCGGCCGATGGTGAAGTTCCGATCGAGGAAGACTCTGGCTTGCCTCATCAGGCGGATCCCTCCAGGCGTCGGGCGAGCATGCGATGCGGCGCCCGCACATGCAATGGCCGGCTGGGCGGCGAAATGAACACACACTACATGAGCTTTACGACTGGACCGGCGCCTCGGCGCTGACTGCGGCGATCCCGACAGCAAAAATGACAGCTGGCGGGCACAAATGCCTGCTTTAAGGGGCTCGGGGCGGGAGGATGATGTCGAACTTGCGTTCCTGCCGATGACCCCACGGCACCTTCCCTGGGCGGGCGCGGCGATCGCCTTCCTCGTCTTCGCTCTTGAGATAGCGGTTTCGCCGCGGGTCGCGGTGGGGACGCTGTACCTGGCGGCCATACTGGTCGCCGGTCGATTCTGCTCGACGCGAGGCGTTGCGCTCACGGCCATCTGCTGCGCATGTTTGCTGCTGCTGGCGTCTTATTTCGGCTCGGAGAATTGGATCAACGCGGCCATCAGGATCAGCGCGATCGGGATTGGGACATTTCTCGTGGTCAAGGCTCAGTCGGCTGAAGACGCGGCGCGTCGAAGCGAGGCCGAATGGCGGGCGGTCTTCGAAAACAGTCCGATTATGTACTTCATGGTGGACGCCGTCGGGGTGGTCCTGTCGGTGAACGCCGCGGCCGCCGCCGCGCTGGGCTATCCTGCGGACGAGCTCGTTGGACAATCCGTGCTCCGGGTCTTCCCCGACTCGGATCGCGGTCGTGTCTGGGAAAATTTGCGCTTTTGCCTGGAGAACCTCGGTCAGTCGAACGCATGGGAAGCCCAGCAGGTCCGCAATGACGGCTCGATGCTTTGGGTTCGCGAAACCGCCCGGGCGCTCCGACGCTCGAGCGGCGACGTCGTTGTGCTCATCGCCTGTGAGGACGTCACCGAACGCCGGCGCGCCGAAGAGGCGGTTCGGGAAGGCGCGCGGCGTTTTCGCGCTCTCATTGAGCACGCCTACGACACGGTGTTTTTAGTCGGCCGGAATGGCGCACTCCTCTACGCCACCCCGTCGGTCGAACGGGTTTTGGGATACGCGTCGAGAGAGCTTGTCGGCAGCAACGTTTTCGATCTTGTCCATCCCGATGAGCGCGAAGACGTCATGCGCCGGATTGCCGCCATGGAGGACCGCCATGGCGCCAGCTGCACAAGCGCAAATCTCTTTCGTCACCGGAATGGAACGTGGCTCTGGACGGAGAACAGTGTCACGAATCTGCTCGCCGAGCCGAGTGTGCGCGCCTTCGTGGTGAACCTTCGCGACATCGACTCGCGCAAGCGGGCCGAGGAGGGGCTGCGCGACAGCGAGCAGCGCTTCCGTGACTATGCCGAGACGGCGTCCGACTGGTTCTGGGAGAGCGGGCCCGATCATCGCTTCACGAGTTTCTCACACCAGGCGCCGCATAGCGCCGCCCAGATCGGCGCGACCCGGTGGGACCTCGCCGCCGACTTCGAGGAAGAACCAGACAAGTGGCGGGCTCATCGCGCCATCCTCGAGGCGCGTGAGCCTTTTCGCGACTTCACATACAACACGGTGCGGCCAGATGGATCGGCGGTGTGGATCTCCGTCAGCGGCAAGCCCGTCTTCGACCAGCAAGGGCGCTTCGTTGGGTACCGCGGCGTCGGCACGGACGTGAGCGACAGAGTTCGCGCCGATGCGGCCGAGCGGGAGTTGCAGGACGCGCGCATGGGGCTCGCCCACTTCGCCCGCATAACGAGCCTCGGGGAGATGACCGCGTCGATCGCCCATGAGGTCAATCAGCCGCTCGCCGCCGTCATCATGAACGCGGGCACGGCGGGGCGCTGGCTCAACGCGGAGCCGCCCAATCTCGAGGAAGCGCGCCGGGCGCTTGCGTCCATCGCCAGCGACGGCCGGCGGGCGAGCGACGTCATCGGGCGGATTCGCGCCCTCGCGAAGAAGGATCCGATCCTGAAGGACAGGGTCGACATCAACGAGGCGATCCGCGAAACACTCGCGCTGATGCATGGCGAGATCGTGAGAAACCGCGTGGGGCTTACGACGAGGGTCGCCGATCCGGCGCCTCTGATCCTGGGAGACCGGGTGCAGCTTCAGCAGGTCATCCTCAATCTGATCCTCAACGCGATCGAGGCGATGGGCGAGTGCGAGCCGCGCGAGCTTTCGATCGAAACCGGCAAGGACGACCGCGGAAACGTTCTCGTCTCGGTCAGCGACACGGGCGCGGGCCTCGACCCAACGCAGGCCGACCGCCTCTTCCAGCCTTTCTACTCGACCAAGCCGGGCGGAATGGGGATGGGCTTGTCGATCTGCCGCTCCATCCTCGAGTCGCACCAGGGGCGAATCTGGGCGCGCCCGAATGGCGAGCGTGGCTGCACTTTTGAGTTCGCCATCCCCGTTGCGACGGAGCGCGCTACCATCGCCGAATGACTGACGATTTCTTCTCCAGCACGGAGGAGAGAGCTGGCGCCGAGCCCGCCGTGCGCTATGTCGCGCAGATGACGTCCACATTCCCACCTCCGACGGCCGCGAGATCCAACCACCCGCCACACCGGAGCTACAGGCCGAACTTGATGGGGTCGAAGGTGATGCCGGTGAAAGATCGCGAAGAGCTCAGCCGGCGTCGCGCCTACCGCCGCCAGGACATTCGGGAAGTGCAAATCCGGGGGAAAAACGAAGCCGCTGCGTTTGTCGACGTCCCGGCTGCCCGCCCACTCGAGACGACCCAAAACACGACCGCTTTGGCACCAAACGCCTTCGCCTTGTGGAGCAACGCGCGGTTCGCGCCCATGTCTTTCATGAAATGGAGCTGGAACCATTTAGGGCCCAGTCGGGCTTGCCGCACGGATTTCTTCAAGCGGGAAGTTCGGGAGAGTCGGCACGCAGACAAGACGCCGGCATCCGCCGCGCCCCTCCGCGGTTCCCTTCTCTGCACTGACATGTGCAAGGCGAAGCGCGGCCGTCGGCGCGACGAAAATGGGGACGTCGACCGGCGTTCCGAGAACTTGCGTCCTCGTATCGGGTTCATCGACCCCCGCGAGGCACTGAGGCAGGATCCGTCGGTCGTAGAAGGCGCGAGTGTTTTCGCGCTGAGTCCATTTCGTCGCCAAGCCGCTGGAAATATAGGCGAAATAGGGCTTCGGGATGATCTTCTCCGCGGTTGGCTCAAGGTCGAAAAAATGATGAGTTCGACCCGACCTTCCGCCGAGCCGGTGGTGTAGAAAGGAAAGCAATCCTAGGATTTTTAGTTCCTGAGCCCTCTTGTGCCGCGGCCCCGATGCTCAAACCTGCGGCCGCCGCAACGCTCGCTCCGCCGAACGGAAGTCCGCGCCGAGATTCCACGAGATTTTACCCTGCAACAGGTTCCCAGCGAGACAAGCAAGGCTGGCAGAACGCGCTCCGTTGTCACGCTGGTCAAGGCGAAAATCTAATTTACAATCTTCCATGTGCATCAGCTATACGCGAGGATAGTTTACCTATAATTTCTGTATCAGTTCTCGGAAGCAGGAGCGAGACGGGTGCCTCGTGACCTCGGTCCCCGCTTGCGAGCGAAACTCGCACCTAAGTCATAGCAGACCATACCAGAGGACGACGGACATCCGATCTGCTTCGATATACGTCAATAAGGCGCGGGCGGCCCGCCCGCGCCTTATTGAAGTTGACGCTCCAGCTCCACGGGCAAGGTCGACGTGACAAAAGCGACTAAGCTGTCCATCCCCAAGCGGCAGGCGACGCATCGCAAAGTTTCTGAGAAACCGGCTGAACGGCAACCGGTCAGCGCGGGCAATCGAACGAGACCTGTCGCGCCTCTTGTGGCCCTCTTGGCGACCGCGCTCGCCCTGAGCGGTTGCGCCGTGCAGGGCGCGCCATCGTACACGCTGTTCGGCGCGTACTTTCCGGCTTGGATGTTCTGCGCCGCCATCGGCCTCGTCGCCGCCATTGTCGCACGCGCGTCTTTCGAGGCCTCCGGGCTTGCTCACGTTCTGCCGTACCAGCTCTTCGTATGCGCCTCGATCGGCGTGTGCGCGAGCCTCGCCGCCGGCTTCCTATGGTTCGAGCCCTGAAAACATGAAGCCCGCAGAAAGACGCCGCCCGAGAGTATGGGCCGCTTTGATCTCGCTGGCGATCATCGTGGGCGCGGTCGCGTTCGCGGACTACACTTGGGAGCGGCTCGCGCTCACCCCGTCGACGGACAACGCGTCGATCGACGCCGACGTCGTGCATGTCGCCGCCGCCGTCGGCGGTCGCATCATCGACATTCCAGTCGAGGAGAACGGTCGGGTCGCCAAGGGCGACCTCCTCTTCCAGATAGATCCGGTCCCCTATCGGGACGCCGTCGAGCAGGCCGAGGCCGATCTCGCGCTGGCGGAAGCCGCCCTCGGGACGCAGCAGCGCCTGGTCTCGACACAGCGCTCCGCGGCCCAGGTGGCGGCGGACCAGGTCCAGCGCGCGACCGACAATCTCGATCTCGCCAAACGCACGGTAGAAAGGCTTACCCCCCTGGCCGCCAAGGGGTTCGTGCCGCAGCAACAGCTCGATAACGCGCAGACGGCGGAGCGCGACGCCAAGACCTCGCTCGAGCAGGCGCGCGTGCAAGAGGCGGCTGCCGTTCGGGCGATCGACACGGTCGACGCTGCGGAAGCGACCGTGGAGGCGCGGAGGGCGGCGCTGGCGATCGCCAGGCGAGCGCTGGAGGACACGACCGTGCGCGCGACGCATCCGGGCCGCGTCGTCGGCCTCACGGTCCGCACCGGC
>JAFAHO010000083.1 GCA_019237205.1 Hyphomicrobiales bacterium | reverse complement strand
AGTTGGCGCGAGTCGGATCAAGTAGTTAGACGGCCGGCGAGGCGGTTTTGAGCGTGTAGTGACGACCTTGGGTATTTTCTGGCGGCCCTCTGTCGGTTCAAATGGCGCATGTACTTGCGCCATACGATTCGCAAGAAGGACGGCAAGGTTCATCGCTATTGGACCTTGGTGCGCAGCATTCGGGTTGGGCGGCGGGTAATCCAACAGACGGTCGCGCAGCTTGGCGAGCTCGACGAGCGCGGACGGATCGAGGCGCGCGCTCTGGCGCGCCGGCTGATCGGCGCCCCTGAAGAAGCGTCGCTGTTCAACGACGGCAGTGACCATTTGACGGCGCCGGTTCGACTGAAGGGCGTCCGCATTGAGCGCTCGCGCCAGTTTGGCGATGTGTAATTGGCGCTCTCCTTATGGCGTGGAGTGGGACTCGAAGAGTTGTGCCGGCGGCTGCTTCCGGTGGGCCAGGAACGCGTCGCCTGGGCGAAGATGGCGGCGGTGTTGGTGACGGCGCGTTTATGCGAGCCGTCGAGCGAGTTGCACATTGCCGAGGACTGGTATCGCCGCACGGCGCTTTGCGACCTGCTGCAGCTTGGCGACGAGGAGGTCAACAAGGATCGGCTCTATCGCGGGCTCGATCGCCTGCTCGCGCACAAGGCGGCCCTTGAGGCGCATTTGTCTGCGCGATGCGGAGAGCTGTTTGCGGTCGAGAACGAGGTGCTGCTGTACGACGTCACCAGCACCTATTTCGAGGGCCAGGCGGAAGCGAACCCGCAGGCGCAACGCGGCTACTCCCGCGATCATCGCCCCGACTGCAAACAGGTCCTGGTCGCCCTTGTCGTGACGTTCGACGGCTTTCCGCTGGGCTACGAGGTGTTCGCCGGCAACACCCACGACTCCCAGACCGTGCAGACGATCGTGGCCGCGATGGAGGCCCGCCATGGCGCGCTGGGGCGCGTCTGGATCGCCGACCGCGGCATGGCCAGCGCCGAGAATCTGGCGTGGCTGCGCCAAACAGGGAGGCGCTACGTCATTGGCGCGCCGAAGTCGGAGCTGAAGAAGTTCGGCTCCGAACTTGCGCGTCGAGACGGCTGGCGCACGGCGCAAGAAGGCGTCGAGGTCAAGCTTGCGCGCCATCCCGACACCGACGAGACCGTGATCCTTTGCCGCTCCGACGACCGACGCAGCAAAGAGCAGGCGATGCACAACAAGTTCAGCCGGCGGATCGAGCAGGCGCTCGAACGCCTCTCCGCCCGCATCGCGCGCTCAAAGAAACCGCTCGATCCAGCGGCGGTTAACCGGCAGATCGGCCGCATCCTCCAGCAAAACCAGCGCGCCGCAGCCCGCTTCGCCATCACCCTCAAGCCCGACGCCGGCCCGGCAGGCTTTCGCCTCCGCGTCGATCACGACCCCTCGTTCGACGATTGGGCCGCCCTCTCGGAGGGCGCCTATCTCTTGCGCTCGAACATCAGCGATTGGAGCGACCGACAGCTTTGGAAGGCCTACATCCAACTCACTCAGGCCGAGGCAGCCTTTCGCATTCACAAAGATCAGCTGAACCTGCGTCCGATCTGGCATCAGCGCGAGGATCGGGTCCAGGCTCACATCCTCGTTTGCTTCCTCGCCTTCGTGCTCTGGAAGAGCCTTGAGATGTGGCAACAGCGCGCAGGCCTCGGGAACTCGCCGCGGACCATCCTCGAAGAACTGGCGCGCATCCAATCCCACGACGTCGTCTTGCCGACCGCAGCGAACGGCGAGATCCGATTGCGTTGCGTCGCCCAGCCCGACCGCGCCCAGGCGGCGCTTCTCGACCGCCTCGGCGTGGTCTTCCCCAAGCGCATGCGCCTCCCAAAAGACGAGCCTCCGATCCTCGCACTCAGCGCCTGACCCCACCCCTCCGCCGAAATGTAGTGACGACTTTTCGTCTAAGGCATTGATCTGCCTATGCCACACCCCCGAATCTGCGCAAGTTGGGTTAGGTCGCGATGCTCGGCTTCAGTCCGTTCCAGGCTCTCAATCATCTGTCGCCCTCAGGATTTCTGTCTTCCAAAAACTTGGCGGCGGGCCGCTGGGGGTCTTTGTGGCTTTTCTGAATTAGTGACAGATGTGACAGGAGAAACGCATTGACGGCCTCACGCGCGCGCAGGCGTAACGCGCGTGTGAGAGATGTCTCCGGATTACCTGTCACATGTGTCACTATACATCTCATGATCGTAGTATCGTGGGCGAGGCGTTTCCTCCTGCAAAATACGGAAGCCAGACATGCCTTGCGATTTGTTGGTGCGTTTTTTCACGAAACCACCGCGCTTTTCGAGTTTCTGCGTGAGCTGCTTTTGCGAGCCAACGAATTCGCCCGCCGCAGCGGCCCACGCGGACCATGAGGCGAAGATGGCCGCCGACGACTCCCAAGCGTTCGGGTCGCGCTCGCACCTCTCTTCAAGCCATGACGCGATCGCGTCTTCGGATTCGAGATAGGCGTCGGTCGCCTCACGAACTGCCGCTGGTGGCCGCAAGCCGATCTTTTGCCATTCAAGGCAACCCTGAATGATCCAGGCGAGAATCCCCGGCCATTCCGCCTTGAGCTTTTTCGTCAGTTCGAGATCGCGTTCATGCTCGGGAATCGTGACCGCGAACGGGACTAGGTGGAACCGCCTGCGGATCGCCTCGTCAACGCTGCGAAGGCTTGGCTTGTGATTGCCGGCGATGATGAGCTTGAAGGCTGGTTGATACGTGAAAAAGTCTTGCCGCATGAACCGTGCGGCAATCCGGTCTCCGCCCGTTAGCTGCTTGATCTTCGCCTCCGCCCAGCGGCGGCCCTCTTCAGTCTCGGAGGCCGAGACCAGCCTGGCGCCGCGAAGTCCGGCAAGATCGGTAGGGTGACGGTCGCTGTTGCTGACCGTGAAAGTCTCAATTGGCGCCGCCGTGTGATAGTCGCCAAGCAGTCCCGATACCGTCGAAAGCAGGACACTCTTGCCGTTCGCGCCAGTCCCGTACCAGAAAAACAGTGCGTGTTCGATTATTTCGCCAGTCAGGCCGTAGCCGAACATGCGCTGAAGGTAGCTGATAAGATCGACGTTCCCCTTCATGACAGTATTGAGGAACGCAAGGAACAGAGGACAATTGCCGCCCGGCCCTACCGCCGTGATCTTGGTCATGTAGTCTTCGACACGATGAGGGCGAAGGTCGCCCGTCTTCAGGTCGACCACGCCGTCGGGCGTATTCAGCAGCCACGGATCGGCGTCCCACTGGTCGACCGTCGCCGCGTGCCGATCGAAAAATAGTCGCCCGCCCACGGTCGTAGGAATGGGAAAATCCTGGTCCACATCTATGCTCCATTTTCGCGCCATTGCTTGGCGTGGCTAGGGACATAGGCGAGACAAATGGGCGCGACCAGCGCGCACTTTGGGTATTAGCTAGCTCACACCCAAAGTAGCTTGCGCGCGCGGTTGTTCCGGTCGTGGTCGGACGACCTTCTCCCCTCCTTCCTCGGCTTGCCAATGCGTTCCTCCGGCATCTTGCAGGGCCGCCTTCACGCTTGCTTTTTCAAAAGCTTGACGCGAAGCTCCTCAATCCGCAGGGCCGCCCCTAGGCTTTTCGTAACCTGGGCAGGTTCCCGCTCAATCCGTGTACTGGACTCCCTCTCAATCTCTTTTATCGCGTCAGTGATGGTTTCGACCGCGATCTCCCTGCCGGCAGCTTCTGCGACGTCCTTCTTGGCGATCTCGGCCACGTCGCGTCGAGATTTCCAGTTCGGGTCACCTCTGCGGACCGAGATACGGTGTTTCCGCAAATGTGGCTCTAACGCCGCGCGCCAATCTGCGGCGCTTGCCCGGCGCGCGGCTGCGCTTACCTTCGCGCCTTGACGCCGCGCCTCCACCCCGCTGCGGAACCTCGCCAGCGCAGACGGGTCGACTCTGCCGGCTATCGCGGCCTGGCCGAGGTCAAACGCGAGCTCAAGCGCGGTTGCGATGCCGTAAAACATGCTTCTCGCCTCGCGGTCGTCAGGTATCGCGCTGTCGTCGCCCCGCACGAGTTGATCGAGTTCCCCCATCATCTCGTAAACGTCGGCCGACCACATCATGTGCTTCATGCTATCGCGCATTCGGTTGAACGCGCGATCGAGTCGTTTCCGACCTACGGCTCTATAGTCATACGGCTCGGCGAGCACGCGGTTGATCGCCGCCAGGTGTTCCAGCGACACACCCCGCCCGGACGCCTTTCCCACGCGGAGGAGTTCAGGCAGGGTGTCCTGCTGAATCGCCTCGTCCGGCGGCTTCTCCGCCATTAGCTTGCCTCCCCAACGATCACAGCGACACGCGCCGCCCACTTGTCCAGCGCGTCACGTTTCTCAGCCGCGTAGCTGTAGCGGTTATAGACCGCAGCGACGCCTTTGATAGTTCCGCTCTTGTGATTGAGAACGGCCTCGACGACATGCGGCGCGATACCTATTCCCGCCATGCCGCTGGCGGCCGTACGGCGAAGATCATGGAATACCCAGTCCGCTAGCGTCTCGACGTTGGCAGGATCATCGCCCCGCGCAGCGGCTTCCTCGCGCAAGAGTTCGAGAATGATTCTGCCGACCTGCTCTTTTGCGCGACTCCATCCCGAGACTGGCGTCCGGCGAGTCACAGTGAAAACATACCCGTCCTTTTGATCGCCGATGCGCGGTAGGGCTGCAATGATGCGGACCGCCGCGTCGCTTAGCGGGATCTCGTGGGCCACGCCATTCTTCGAGCGCATGGCCGCGACGGTCCAGACTTTCGCGTCCAGATTGATGTCGTTCCATCGCGCCTCGGCGATCTCGTCGCGGCGAGCGCCGGTCAACGTCAATAGCTGAGCGATGCGGCCAAACGGCCAGCTGAGACGATCAAAGGCGCGCCATGCGACGCGAAGCTCGTCATCGCTAAGGACCCGATCGCGGGTGCGTTCCAGCGCCGGCGGTTTGATTCCGAGGAAGGGCGACATGGCAACGACGCCGCGCTCCACGCTCCAATTCCCAAGCTTCCTGAGAACCGCCAGCGACCTATTCGCGGTCGTCGGCGAGCCACGGTCAACGATGTCGTCGAGCAAATCATGGACCTGGGCCTTCGTGATTTCATCGAGTCGCTTGGCGCCGAGCTTTGGAAGAATTTCGACTCGCAGGAGCCGCTGCATCTCGGCCGCCCAAAGAGCCCCGGCCTTTCGCTTCGCATGTTTCTCGACGAAGGCGCTGGCAATATCGGCCAGGCGATCTTTCGCGTCGCCTCCGACCCTGCGAGCCTCCCGGGCGGCCTTCTTGGCCGCGGCGGGGTTTCGACCTCCTGCGACCTCGCCAAGCGCCTCCTGCGCCCGCCTACGTGCCGCCGCGAGGTCGATCGCGGGATATGATCCGAGTGTGAGCTTCACTGGCTTGCCGTGCGATCGGTAGCGAACCGCCCAGCTCTTCGCGCCCGATGATTGAACAATCAAATATAAACAGGCGACCTTGCCGTCCGGCACCTCTCGGCGCTTTTCCGGAAGTGGCAGTTTCTTGATCCCAAGGTCCGTAAGCATGTGTTTGCCCTAACCTGCCGAGTCCGTTGTTACCCCTGTCTTCCACGGGTAACCAAAAATGGCCGTCTTAGCCCGTTACCCCGTGTCCTGGACAATAGCGGACAACTGGGCAAATGCAAGCGACTCGGGGGCTACTCGATAAGCGAGCGTCTTGATATGTCTCGCCCTGAAACGTCTTTTTTCTAGACTGTTAATCGAATGGTCGCAGGTTCGAGTCCTGCTCGGGGAGCCATCAATCCATTCTTTCCTTAGAGATTGCTCGGGACAAATTAGGGTGAGGGGAGAGGGTGAGGGGAAACTCTGTTCAGGTTTTGGGCTTCCGTTCGATCTTCGACATGCTGCTCGCCGCCGACCGCGCCCGATCCGCCGTCTTAGTGTACAGGGCGGGCATGTTGTCATCGGACCAGCCAAACATCGCCTTGAGTTCCGTAGTGGTCGCGCCATTTTCCGCCGCCCTGGTCGCGCCAGCCTTGCGCAGTCCATGAGCGGAGCCGGGGGCGCCCGCCGCTTGGCACGTCTCACGAAACCAATTGCCGAACGACTCCTTTGTCATCGGCTTGCCACGCTCGCCCACGATGAACGCAAGGTCGCCCGTCGGCGCGGCATCGATTGAGCGCCTAAGCGGCTCCAGGATAGGCGCTTCCACAATGACGCCGTTCTTTTCGGTCTTGATTCGGAACACGCCATCCTTGACGTGCTGGCGTCCAAGTCGAACGGCGTCGCCGCGGCGAAGGCCAGTGTAGAGCAACAGGTCGAAGGCAAGGCGCTCGCGTGTCCCGATTGGCCAGCGCGCCTCGAAGCGCAACACTTCGTCGTCGGTCCAAACGTGGAAGCCGTCCGTCTTGACGGTCAAGAGCTTCACGTCGCGGGTTGGGTCGACGACGACGTGTTCCATATCGGCGGCCCACTTGAATAGTCCGCGCATCGACTTAATGAAGTTGTTCGCCTGATTTGGCGTCGCCTTCCGCTTCTCGCGCCCCTCAACAATCTTGGCTCGCGTGATCGCCTTGAACGAAATGTCGCCGGCCTGCCTCTCGACATGGCGGAAAATGTTCTCGCGCTGGTCGCGGGTCGCTGGCGCCAGCGCTTCCCATGCCGAGCTTTCGCGGTATCGCCGGATGAGCCATTCCAGAGTCCCCGCCCTGACGTTGCCCTTAGGCTGCGCGGTGGTGATAGCGGCGACAGCGACCTGATACTCTGCGAAGAACTCTGGCGAGCCATAG
>JAFAHO010000344.1 GCA_019237205.1 Hyphomicrobiales bacterium | reverse complement strand
GCGCCCGTCCCGGAGCGGTCAGCGCGTTCAAACGAAATGTCGGATTCCGACCTGTCGGAAGCAAAGTCAGGTTCGAGAGCTGTCACTGGAGCGTCCTGTTCGGCTCCGGCAGGATGTTGGGGGGCAGCCCCAGCGGCATCCCAAGCGAACCCAGTTTGCCGCCGCGCATTTTCGACCGCAGTTCTTCGGCGACGACGGACGCATCGGCGCCGTCGTGGATGATCTGAGGCCGAATGAAGAGGATCAGTTCGGTGCGGGCGATAGAGTTTTGCTTCGACCCGAAAGCGTCCCCAACAACGGGAATTCGGTCGAGGATTGGAATGCCGGTATGATCGACGTTCTGCGTTTCTTGGATCAACCCGGCTAGCAGCACAGTCTGCCCATTCGCAACGGACAGTTCGCTTTTCACCCTGCGCTCTGAAATCGTCGGCGTCAGATTGCTGATGGAGGAGGAGCTGGTGGAGGAGCCAGAGGAGGTGGAGCCGCCACCACCGGGTGGGGTGAGGCTGTTGACCACGGCGCTGATTTCCTGCTCGATGTCGAGAAGGACGGTGCCGTTGGAATTCACGCGCGGCTGAACCTTTAGGATGATACCGGTGTTCTTATAGTCAACCGTGTTTACGACAGCGTTGTTGGCGCTCAACACTGTTGCGCTGCCTGTCGTTACCGGGACTTGATCGCCCACTTCCAGGGTCGCGGGTTCGTTGTCAACGACCACAAGAGACGGGTTCGACAGAATCTTGACGTCGGTGTACTGGTGCAAGGCGTTGATGACCACCCGCGGCGAGAGCAAATTTCCCAACACGACGTTGAATCCCGGCAGGGTCGGCGCGATTGGCAATGTGTTCTGGGCGGTGTTGATTAACGCTCCCTTGTCGAGGAAGAACTGCACGCCGTAGTCCAGTTGGTCGTTGAGCGTGACTTCGGCGATCGTGACGTCAATCGCGACTTGCAGTTTTGGACGATCGAGCTGCGTCAGGGCACGCTCAATGATCCGGTAGTCTTCCTCGTTGGCGTAAATAAGAATCGAATTGTTGGCGACGTCGGCCGTAATGCGAACGTTTGGCAAGGGCGCGCCTCCAGCGCCGCCAGCGCCCAAGGGTCCGAGCGTCCCGGCCGTTGAGATTGCTGCTGCGGCTTCGGCGCCCCGACCCGCCGCCGGTGGTGCATTTGCGCTCGGCGTTTCCTGTCTTGGACCGCCAGTTAGCCGCTCAACCGTGCTCAAGGTCGTCGTCCCAGCGTTTGGCGCGATCTCGTTGGCGGGCGACTCAAGCCCCGTGGACCCGCCGCCCGTGAACATATTGGCCAAGAGGGTCGCCATCTGCTTGGCGTCCCCATATTTCACGCGATAGACCTTGACCCCGGTGCTCGCCACCGAAGACTTGTCGAGTCTCGAAACCCATGTGGCCGCCATCCGAAGCAATTCGGGTTTCGAGGCGACCACCAAGATCGAATTTTGCCGCTCGATCGCCTGGAATTTCACCAGATTATGGCTGAGCCCGGTTTCGCCCGAATCCATAATTTTTTCCAACTCCGTGACCAGCGTCGCCGGCGCGCCGTTGTAGACCGGGTAGATGCCAACGGACTGGCCTCGCAGCCAGTCGACGTCGAAATTGCGAACGGTGTCGACCGCAGCCTGGCGCTCTGAACCGGTGCCCAGCACGAGCAAGATCTTGCCGCTCGGATCCGTCCGGATCGTGCCCGGCTTGGATTCGAAGCCCTCCAGCAATTTGACCAGCGTCTCGCCGGAGACATATTGGACCGGAATGACCGTCAAGCCGTATCCCGGCTCGGTCGCGCCGTCAGAGCCGGGGCGGTCGACCGATCCGATCGCTCCTTCCGTCGCCGGCAGAATGCGATAGCCGACGACGTCCTTAACCAGCAACAAGTTGTTGACCCGCAACGCGTTTTCGAGCACGTAAAGCATGTCGCCTTTTGCGATCGGACGGCCGGACGAGAGACTGATCGTCCCTTGTGCGCGGGGGTCTATGGCATAGCCAACATTCAGGATATCGCCCAGGACGACCTTGGCGACCGTCGCGACCGGCGTATTCTCAAAATTCAAGGCGAAACCGCCAGCGCCGTCGTGCTCGGGGGCTGCGCTGACGAGCGCTTCGACCGGTGCTCCGTAGTAGCTTGCCGACTTGGGCTCTGCCACGCCGGTGCTTGAATTTCGTGTCGCTTCCGGAAAATGAGGCTGCAGATCGGCCGAGCGAATGGCGTCGTACGCGTTCGGGGGGTCCTTGCTTGGCGGCGTTTCAATTGCGGTTTGCAGGCAGCCGCTAAGCGACAGGGTCGCCAGCGCCATCGAGGCGAGAAGCGCCAAAACCTTGTGGGAAGCGAAGCTTTGGCCCTTCAACTTGCGCCCCCGGTTTGCACCGTTCGGTCGAACGGACAAGTCTTATTGCGTTAACAGCGTCAATGGAAGATGATATCAAAATTGCGTGACAGAACGTGTGACTGTGACGCGGTCATGTAGTGGTGCTCGTTTAAGCGGGAGCGCACATGAACATCCAAAGTACGCACGGCCCCTCCTTATTCAGGAAAGCTGAGAGTATCGCTGATTTCTCTGATCATTTGTTAGCGCATGGGCTCATTGATCAAGTAAAACTTGACATATTTACATCGACGGATTCATCTAACACGAATTCTCCGTTGCAAAGATTGTGGAAGTTGACCGATCTCTCTTCCCATGAATTCGCCAACGAAATTGCCGCGTTTTTCAGTCTGCCCAAGTTGACGCTGTCGGAGCTGGGGGAGCGCCGTTCGTTGGCCGATCGTTTCGCGCCCCGGTTCCTCCGGGAGGCCTCGATATTCCCGTTCGAGACAGCCGATGGAAGGTTCGCGTTGGCCGCTGGCGATCCCGCCCACGTGGAGC
The DNA here is from genome assembly GCA_019237205.1 of Hyphomicrobiales bacterium. Classification (GTDB taxonomy): domain Bacteria; phylum Pseudomonadota; class Alphaproteobacteria; order Rhizobiales; family Beijerinckiaceae; genus Roseiarcus. The sequence continues at coordinate 6,592 of JAFAHO010000344.1, read as the reverse complement.
CGCTCCAGGCGGCTGAAATCGTTTTTGGAGGGCCGTTTGAAATCGTAACGGCCTCGTTCGAAGACATCGCGACCGTCCTGGGCGACAAGCTTGACGCCGACGCCACGGCCGGCGGTCGGGCCCGCGAGGCGGGCAACGCCGATGAGAACGTGGACAATCTGCGCGACCTGGCGAGCGGCGCACCCGTCGTGCGCGCGGTCAACGATCTCATCGAAAAGGCGGTCGAATTGCGCGCGAGCGACATCCACATCGAGCCGTTCCGCGACGGGCTCAATGTGCGCATGCGGGTGGACGGTCTGTTGCGAGCCGTGCCAGCGCCGGCGCACGTGTTGCCGCAGGCACTCGTTTCCCGCGTCAAGATTCTCGCCGGACTCAACATCGCGGAGCGGCGTCTTCCCCAGGACGGTGCGGCGCGACTGCAGGCGGCGCGGGCCGATATCGATGTCCGAGTCGCCACCATGCCGACCCAGCACGGCGAATCCGCGGTCATCCGCCTGTTGCCGCGCGATCGCGGACTGCTCGATGTTCCAAGATTGGGGCTGGCGCCAGCCGACGAAAAAAAGGTGCGGCGCCTACTCGATCTGCCGCACGGGATGATCGCGGTCACCGGCCCCACGGGCAGCGGCAAGACGACCACGCTCGCGACCATGCTTTCGGCGCTTAATTTGCCATCACGCAAGATTCTCACGATCGAGGATCCCGTCGAATACCAAATACCGGGCATCAATCAGTCACAGGTCAAGCCCGCAATCGGGCTGACCTTCGCGGCTGCGATGCGCGCTTTCGTTCGACAGGATCCAGACGTCATCATGGTTGGCGAAGTGCGTGACGCGGAAACCGCGAGCATCGCAGTTCACGCGGCGCTTACCGGTCATCTCGTCCTAACGACGCTGCACACTGAGACATCGACGGCGGCTGTTCCCAGGCTCATCGACTTGGGGGTTGAAGCTTTTCTCCTGAAATCGACCTTGCGAGCGGTCATCGCGCAACGGCTGGTGAGGGTGCTCTGCGACCGCTGCAAGACGCAACGGAGCCTGGCCAGCGCGGATTTCGACGCCGATCCACGGTTGACGGCGCTGGGGTTCAAAATCGGCGAGACGCTTTTCAGCCCGAAGGGGTGCGAGCGTTGCGGCGGGATCGGCTATCGTGGTCGCGTCGGCGTGTTCGAGGTTCTCGACGTCACTGGCGAAGTGCGCGAACTGATCGGGTCGAATGCGGCCTCCGGAGCGCTTGACGCCGCAGCCATGAGGGCCGGCATGACCACTATGATTGACGACGCCGTCGGCAAGTGTCGCAGCGGCGCGACCTCCGTCGCCGAAGCGCTGCGCGTCACGACCGTGCGGTGAAGAAATGCCGACATTCCGCTACCGCGCTCTGAGCCAAGTCGGCGAGATCGTCAGCGGGTCGATCGCCGCGCCGACCGCGGCGGAAGTCGGACGGCGCATCGAGTATCTGGGATTGATCCCGATCGACTCGGTCACCGAGGACAACGATGCGTTGATCAAGCGCGGGGACGCCTTCGTCCTTTTTTCGCGGCCGCGCCCCGACGACGTCACCATCTTCACGGGCGATCTCGCCTTGCTGCTGCGCACCGGGGCCAGAATCAACGAGGCGCTGGAGCTGCTGGCCGCCGATTCGGATATTGGCCGCATGCGATCGACGGCGACGAAAATGACCTCGGCGATTCTTGCGGGAGAGAGCTTCTCCGACGCCATCGCGCACCACCCGAGCGTCTTTCCCCCGATTTACGTCGCGCTCGTCCGAGTGGGCGAGGCGTCTGGCAATTTGGCGCCTATCCTCGAGGCGATCAGCGTGGAGCGCCAACGCGCCGAGGCGTTGCGTCGGCGCTTGTCCGACACCCTGCGATACCCGGCATTCCTGTTATCGGCGGCGTGCGGCGTGCTGCTGTTCTTTCTCCTTGTCGTCCTGCCGCAATTCGCAAATGTCTTCAAAGACTTCAACGCGAAGCTGGATCCGGTTCTGGTAACCTTCCTCGGCATTTCCGATTTCCTGCGCAACGACATGGATTCAATCCTCGTCGCTCTCGCCTGCTTGCTGTCTGTCGGCTTTCTGCTTTCTCGTCGCCCGGCGGTGCGCGCCGGGGTGATCGGCGCGATCGCTCGCCTCCCGCTCGTCCGCTCGATCCTGGGATATCGCCGGACGGCCTTGTTTTGTCGCAATCTCGGCCTGCTCCTGGCGAGCGGGGTGACCTTGCCGACGAGCCTGCGCGTTCTCGCCGAAATGATGGCGACGTCGAACGACGTGTCGATTTGGACCCAGGTCGTCGACAAGGTGCGACAGGGCGGCAAGCTGTCTGATGCGCTGGCGCAGACGCGTGCGCTCCCCCCGATGGCGGTGCGTACCTTGCGCCTGGGAGAGGATGCCGGACAATTGTCGATGCTGGCCGGGCGCGTCGCGGACTTCTACGACGCCAAGCTGCAACGCAGTCTTGATCGGCTGGTCGGGATCGTCGGCCCAGCCTCGATCATCGTCATAAGCATGATAGTCGGCGGTCTTATCGTCTCGGTGATGACCGCCCTCCTCTCGGTCAATCAAGTCGTCGGATAGAATCTTTCATAGCGGGAGTCTGAATATGAACGCCGTTCGTCGATTCTTCCGTAGCCGCTCGCTCCGCCACGAGGGAGAACGCGGATTCACGCTTGTCGAAATGCTGGTGGTCATCACGATCATCGGCCTGATCATGGCGTTGGTGGGACCGCGCGTCTTGAACTACCTGAGCGAGTCGAAGGTCAAGGCGGCGCGAATTCAAATCGAAAGCTTCTCTTCGGCGCTCGATCTGTTCTATCTCGACAACGGGCGCTATCCGACCTCCTCAGAGGGTCTTCCGGCGCTCGTGCAGCGGCCGGCGAATTCCCTGGCTTGGAACGGGCCTTATCTCAAGACGGGATCGGTGCCGACCGATCCCTGGGGCCGACCCTACAAGTATCGGTCGCCGGGGGACCATGCGCCTTATGAAATCACTTCGTCCGGCCCGACCGTCGAGGCTGCAGCGGGCGGCGCCGCCGAAATCAAGAGCACGTCGCAGTAGCCGCCCCGTGAGACCCGCCGCGGGATTTACGCTAATCGAAGTCGTTTGCGTTCTCGCGATCATCGCGCTGCTCGCCGCTCTGGTCCTGCCCGCCGTCCCGCGCGCGACCTCCCGCGCGCGACTTGAAGCTTATGCGCTCGAAGTCGCGGCGCTGCTGACCGCCGATCGCAATGCGGCCATTCGGCGTCGCATCGAGGTCGCAACCGCGCTCGATGCGCAAGCACGCGCCATACGCTCGGGCGCCGGCGCCGACCGCATTCAGTTGCCGCGCGACGTCGCCTTTGACGCCTTGCTCGCCCAGACATGCAATGGCCGGAATGCTGGCGCGACGATCGACTTTTTCCCCAGTGGCATGTCTTGCGGGGGGACCATCCAGCTGCGGCGCGGAGACGTCGGCTATCAGGTTCGCGTGAATTGGCTCACGGGAGGGGCTGAGGTTGTTTCGCTCGACGCTGCGACCAAATAGCCATTCGCGCGGGTTTACGCTCGTCGAATCGCTCGTCGCTCTGACCATCATGATGATCTTGCTGTCGGCGATCGGCGGACTGAGCGCCTCGTCGCTTCGCGCCGGTCGATACGTCGAACGTCATGTGGCGGATATCGAAAACATACAGCAAATCCTTGCCGGGCTGCCCGCGCGCAGCGAACTCGCGAACCGAACGCTGTCCGGCGAGATGGTCGGCTACCGGTGGCGACTCGACACTGCGCCGCTCAGCGTCGATTTCGTCGACCCGCGCACCCGGACCCCTTGGACGCCCGAAACGATCGTCCTGACGGTGGAAGGCCCGGGAGGCGTTCCGTTGAGCTTCGACATGGTCCGGCTGGTAAGGGCCGGCGCCAAATGAGAACGGGAAGGCGGCGCGAGGCCCCCAGAAATCGCGGGACGGCCGGCTTCACCCTGTTTGAGGCGCTCGTGTCGGTCGCTGTGATGAGCGCAATCGTCGCAGCGCTCGGCGCCGTCGCCGGCCAATGGCTGCCTAACTGGCACCGCGGTTTTGGCCGCGTGCAACGCCTGGAGACGCTCGACGTCGGACTTCAACGCCTGGCGGCCGATCTCGAGGCGGCCGAATTCGTCACGCCGAATGGCGCGTCCAAGGGACCGATTTTCCAGGGCGACGAAAAGACGGTGACGTTTGTTCGGGTCGGAATTGCTCCGGGAACGACCCCACATCTCGAATTTGTCAGACTGGCGGAGACCGTAGACGAACGCGGCTTCGCGCTCGTGCGTTCGCATGCGCCGTTCAAGACGCTCGATCCCAATCGGCCGATCGACGCGCAACTCTATTTCGCAGACCCGGTGGTGCTCATACGGGCTCCCTTTCGGGTTTCTTTTGCCTTCGCCGGCGCCGACCGGCTTTGGCGGGGTTCGTGGCAGGACCCCGCCCTTTTGCCGTCTGCGGCGCGCATCCAGGTGCGCGACGCCGCGACCGACAAGGTCCTCGCTTTCTCGACTGCGACGCTGTTGCACGTGGATCTTCCCGCGGAATGCGTCACGCAAAAATCCGTCCAGCAATGCATCGACGGAATACGACGGCAAGGGTCCGCGCCGCAGCCCGCGCAATCGGCGAAACCAAGTCTCGTCAATGGCAGCGCGCCATGAAGCCGGGACGCGCCAACCAGAAGACCAGGAGTGAGAGCGGTTTCATTCTTGTCGTCGTGCTGTGGATCCTGGCGGCGCTTGCCGCGCTCGCGTCGACCTATTCGGTTTATGTCGGCAACGCGGCGTTCGCCGCGCAGGTCAACGACGATCGGTTGCGGATCCGAAACGCCGTATCGAGTGGAATCGAGCTAACGGCCTACCAGCTTCTCGCCGCGCCAGACAACGCCCGCCCGCCACAAGGCGCCTTCACGATTCGGCTGGCGCGGGCGACGATTGACGTGACCTTCATTTCCGAAAGCGCGCGCGTCGATCTCAATGCGGCCCCCAAGAGCATGCTGGAGGGCCTCTTCGCCGCCGTCGGCGTAGACCGCTCGCAGGCGGCAAGCTTTGCGGACCGCGTCATTGGTTGGCGCAAGAAGGCGGACCCAGCCGGTCAAAACGGCGAAGTCGAGGCCTACAAGGAAGCCGGCTTTGACTACGCGCCGCGGCAGGCCCCGTTTCAGAACGTTCTCGAACTGCCATTGGTGCTCGGTCTCCCCCCCTATATCGTCGAACGCATTCTCCCGCTCGTGACTGTCTACAGCGGACACGCCGAAATCGATATCCGCGTCGCGCCGGCGGAGGTTCTGGCCGCTCTGCCGAACGTCACGCCGGATCAGCTGCAAAGGGTCCTCGCAGCACGCGTGCAGAGCCCTGGCGACGGAGAGGGGTTTTTAAGGCTGCTCGGACCCGCGCGCGCTCTGGCCAGCGACACTCCAAATCCAACCGCCCGCATCGAGATGCGAATCCGTCTCCACAATGGTCGCACCGCCCGGGCGGAGATCGTGATTCTCATCTTGCGAGACGGGGACGAGCCCTTCCGCGTTCTGTCCTGGCGTGACGACAGCGACGGCTCGCTCTAGCCCGACTTTCTCAACTGGGGCACTAGTACCCACTATCGCATGAAGTGGCTCGGATCTTTGAGGTCAGCGCGAGTTGCGTGATCAAGCTCATGCACCGTTACGAAGCGACCGGCGATTATGCGCCGGGCAAGTTCGGCGGACACAAGCGGTGCGCGTTGATCGGTTTCGAAGCCAAGGTGCGGGGGTTGGTGGCCGAACAGCCCGATGTGACCGTCACGGAGCTCTGGCGAAAGCTGACGGCGCTCGGCATCAAGGTGGGACGCTCGGCGTTCGGGCGCTTCTTGCAACGCCTGCAGCTGACCTTCAAAAAAAACTCTTCGCGCCGCCGAGCAGTGCAGGGCTGATGTCGAGGCCGCTCGCGCCAATTGGCGCGAAATGCAACCAGGCCTCGATCTTCGACGGCTCGTCTTTGTCGACGAGACCTGGGCTTCGACCAACATGACGCCCCGCTATGGCCGATGCGAAAAGGGCAAGAGGCTGATCGCTCACGCGCCCTTCGGACATTGGAAGACCACGACTTTCCTTGGCGGATTGCGCTGCGACGGCCTCACCGCGCCCTGTGTCTTCGACGGCCCCATCAACGGCCAAAAGTTCCTCGCCTATGTCGAGCAAGTTCTGACGCCGACCCTGTCTCCCGGCGACATCGTCATCATGGACAATCTGAGCTCTCACAAGATCGCCGGAGTTCGACAAGCCATAGAAGCTGCGGGAGCCAGCCAACGGTTCCTGCCCGCCTACAGCCCCGACCTCGATCCCATCGAACAGGTCTTCGCCAAACTCAAAAACGCATTGCGCAAAATGGCGCGCCGAACCGTCGACGCCCTTTGGGACGCGATCGGGATCGCCCTCAACGACTTCCCGCCAGACGAATGCTTCAACTACCTCAAGAATGCCGGATATGGTTCCGGCTAAAAGGGATGCGCTCTAAGGCGTCGTCTGCGAGCATATGGGTCCTGAACGGGCTCAGCGCCGCCGGGCAGCGCTCGGGCCTGTCAGATTTAGCAGGCTGACCGGCTCTCCGTTGAGATGCATATTGAGCCC
>JAFAHO010000294.1 GCA_019237205.1 Hyphomicrobiales bacterium | reverse complement strand
CAGGCGCCACTCTTCATCCTCGCGACTGCGCGGCCGGAATTCCGCTCGCCGTGGAGCCTGCGCTCTCACCACAGCGTGATCTCGCTCAGCCCCCTCGATCGCGCCGACGTCGCGCTCATGGTGGGCGAGCTCGCCGCTCGCCATGCGTTGAGCCGAGAGGTGGTCGAGGGGGTGAGCGAGCGCACCGGCGGGGTGCCGCTGTTCGTCGAGGAGGTCACGCGCCTTCTCATCGAGCGCGGCGAGGCCGGCGGCCTGCAGGCGATCCCGCCCACGCTTCAGCAGTCGCTTGCGGCGCGGCTCGACCGGCTCGGCGAAGCGCGCGAAGTCGCGCAGATCGGCGCCGTGCTGGGACGCGATTTCACCTACGCGCTGCTCAGCGCCGTAGGCGAGATCGACGACCTCGGTCTCCATTCTGCGCTCGATAGGCTCGCCGGCGCGGACCTCCTCATCGTCGACGGCGCCGGCCCGCAGGCGAACTATCGCTTCAAGCACGCGCTGATTCAGGACGCAGCCTACGATAGCCTGCTCAAGAGCCGCCGCCAGGCGCTGCACCGCCGCGCCGCCGAAGTCCTGCGCGACGAGTCCGAGCGCGCCGCGGCAGAGCCGGAAGTCATCGCCCATCATTTCACCGAAGCCAGCCTCGACGACCTCGCGATCGAATGGTGGGGCAAAGCCGGCGACCAGGCCTTACGCCGCTCTGCCTTCCAGGAGGCGATCGCCCATCTCGGCAAGGCGATCGCCATGGCCGACAAGGCTGGCTCAAACGCGGCGGCGGAGTCGGCGCCAGGCGGCTCCGCCGGTCAAGTCCGGCGACTGACGCAAATGCAGGTGACCTATGGCAATGCGCTCTTCGCGGCGAGGGGCTTTGGCGCGCCCGAAACGACGGAAGCCTTCGCGCGAGCCAGACAGTCAGCCCTCAGCGAACAGGACGCGCCCGGGAGGACGGCGGCAGACTGGGGCTTATGGGCGAGCAGCAGCATGCGAGGCGATGTGCCAGCGATGCGCGAGCACGCTGCGGCGTTCCTCAGCGACGTCGAGACAAGGCCCGATTCGCCCGAGGCTGGTATCGCGCACCGCGCGGCAGGAATCACTTGCTGGTTCGCCGGCGAGTATCGCGAGGCTCGGGATCACTTGGAACGCGCGCTTGCTTTGTTTCAACCCGGCCGTGACGACGAACTGACTTTTCGCTTCGGACTGGACCCAGGGGTCGCCGCACTGGTCAATCTGGCGAACGCTTCGTGGGCTCTCGGCGAAGTCAATCGCGCCATATCGCTTGTTGACCGGATGGAGGCTCGACTCGCGGACTTCACGCATGGCGGCCTGCTCGCGTTTGCAAGAATGTATTCTGCCATGTTTGATCTGATGCGCGGAGATCACGCGCGCGCCGGGGTGAAGGCGCTCGAACTCGCGCGCATCGCGCGCGAGCACCAGCTGACCATGTATGGCTCGTTTGGGACATTTCTCGAAGGTTGGGCGGATGTTGCGAGCGGCGAACACAGCGGGGGGCACGCAGAGATGCGCCGCGCCATCGACGAGCTGCGCGAGCAGAACGTTCTCTTATTCGATGGGCTTTTGAAGATCGCGCTGGCCGAAGCCGAGGCGCGGGCTGGCGATTCCGACCGCGCCCTCGCGATCGTGGATGAATCGCTGGCTACGGTGGATCGCCTCGGCTATCGCGCCTTCGAGGCGGAGCTGCATCGTGTCCGTGGAGACCTGCTGCTGAAGCGCGACCCCGCCGAGACTGCGACGGCGGAGGAAGCGCTCCAGACCGCCATCGTGGTCGCTCAGCGTCAAGCGACGCGCAGCTTCGAGCTCCGCGCCGCCCTCTCGCTCGCCAAGCTCTACCAATCGACCAGCCGCCCCGTGGAAGCCTACGACGTGCTGGCGCAGGCGCTGGAAGGGTTCGCGACTCTCCCTTCTCCCTCTGGGAGAAGGGTTGGGGATGAGGGTTACCGGCCAGACGATGAAGGTCCGCGAACCCTCGCCCCCGACCCCTCTCCCGGGAGGGAGAGGGGAGACGCGCTCACAGCCGAAATGCCGGAGATCGCCGAGGCGCAGGCGCTGCTCGCGGCGCTCGCGGAAACCGAGGAGGTGAAAAACGCCGCCGCATCCCGCCAGCGCCGGCTCCAGCTGCAGACACGCTACGCTAGGGCGATGATGTATTCACACGGCTACGGCTCCGACGAGTCGAAGACCGCGTTTGCCCGCGCCCGGACGCTCACCGCGGGAGTCGGCGACGCGATCGAGCGATTCGACGCCTATTTCGGGCTGTTCGTCGGCAGCATAGTGCGTGGCGAGCTCAGCCTGGCGCGGGAGACCGCGGAGAGCTTCCTGCGAGACGCCGAAAAAGAGGGGCGGATGACCGAGGCGTCCGCCGCCCGCCGCTGTCTGGGCGTTGCGCGCCTCTTCCAGGGCGATCTCATCGGCGCAGAGGCCAACCTCGTCGAGGCGGTGAGGACATACGATCCCCAGCGCGACCGCGACGCCAAGTTCCGGTTCGCCATGGATACCGCCGCCGGCGCAACAAGCTTCCTCGCGCTGGCAAGCTGGGCTATGGGCGATGTCGAACGGGCGCGGTCGCTGAGCGAGGAGGCGTTGGCGCGCGCGGAGGAAACCGGTCACGTG
>JAFAHO010000259.1 GCA_019237205.1 Hyphomicrobiales bacterium | reverse complement strand
GACGAGTTCCAAACACATCCGCCTCAAAGACAAACCCGCCCCAGCCCGCCTCACGGCGTTCCAGCGCAAGCCCCTCAAAGGCGCGATGAATCCTTGAAACGTGACCGTCAGTTGTCTCTCTCGGACCCCAGCGCAAAACCTGGCCCCCAAGCTCACGCCAAAGACCAAACCCAAACGCCAAAGCCCCGCAAGGACCCCGCCGCCCACGTCTCTCTTCCTTCCGATGCAATTGTCAAACAGCAGGGCGGGCCCCAAGCCTTGCGGCCATGAAACTCGACCTTTTGAAGGACGATTCCGCTTCCGAGGAGCGTCAACTCCCCCGGCAGCATTTCCGCCCCGAATCTCGCCGGCATAAAACGACCAAAAACCCGCAATCCCGCCCCTCAGCGGGTGGGAGGTTCGACCGTTCGCATCTGATTGCCAGACAGCGCTTCCGCCGCGAAACGCGACAGCGCAACCGGTGGGGGGCGATATAGGCAAGATCGGTTTCACTGTCAAACATTTTTTTGAATAATTTGTCACGTTCAGATGAACGATGGAACCGTAGCGGGCCCGGGCTTTGCCGCGCTTTCGCCACGGCCGAACGAAGGTGTTGGCGCCCTCGGCTTGCGGCGCCGCCGCGCCCGCGCTAACAACCCCGGACCCGCTCCGCTTCGGCTGCGGGACAAGAAGCGAGTTTGGCGAGACGCCTTGACTACAGTGGCCGCCGCTTTCCCCCGCCTCGGGCCCCGAAGCGACCGCTCTTTGCTTGGCCTCGAGCTCGGCGTCGAGCCGCCCATTCGGCTGGGCGACGATCGCCTCGATCGCAACGAACGTCGCCGCGCGTCATTGCGATGGCTTGCCGGCGCCGCGTTGACCGGGCTTTGCGGCGTGACCCTCATCGGCGCCGCGCTCTATTTCGATCTCGACAGTCAGTATGATTTCGCCGAGGCGCCGGAATTCGCGACCGCCGGTCAGCCGGCCGACGCAGAGGAGGAGGGAGTCAATCCCGGCAAGGGCGACCGCCTCTTGCGTCCGGTGGACATCGTCTCCGACAAGCAGACCTACAAGGTTCCCACGACAATCAAGATCGGAGACAAAGAGGTGGTGAAGGAGCGGGCCTTCACCCGTCTCGAAACCACGCTTACGACGACGTCGACCGGCTTTTCCGACGCGGTGCCGGTCTTCAATCCGCTCAAGCTCGTCAACCGGGCCGACGTCCCGGACGCTCCTCCAGACCCTGGCCCGATGCAGGACGATGCGGAAGTGACGTTCCGCACCCAGGACCTCACGCCAGCCGAAGCGGAACAGGCGACAGGCGAGTTGTCGCAGGCGGAAGCCCAGGCCCAGGTTGTCGAGACCATGAAGGCGCCGACTGGCGTGCCCAAGACTCCGACCCAATCGCTGCCCGCGCAGCTCCTGCTCACTCGCACGACCCAGGCCGCCTCCGATTCGCCAGGCGGGATCTCTTCCTATGCGACGGTCGGCAGTGTGAGCCCCAGCGCCCCGTTCGCTTCGATCGAGGTGCGCATGATCCCCGAGAACGTGACCAACGTGGCGAAATTGTCGGCGCTCGATGACGCGTCCCCAAGCGAGAAGCTTGTCCAGTTGCGTCACGGCGAGAGTTTCGAGGATCTGCTGAAGGCAAACGGCGCGACGCCGAATGAGGCGACGGCCATCCTGGCGGCTTTTGGGCTCAAGCACGGCGAATCGCCGGTCTCGGAGGGGCAGAAGATCATTATTCTTCCAGAGGAGCCCGCCATGCGGGGGGCGAGGCCGCGGATCGCCCGCGTTTCGGTCTACGCGGACGATCAAATGAAGGCGATGGTCGCGATCAACGATAGCGGCGAATATGCCGCGGTCTCGTCGCGCGCCGCTCAGGCGATCCGCAAGTCCAGATCCTCGGAGGACAATGATTCGGGCGGCATGAGCCTCTATCAGAGCCTCTATGAAACGGCGCTCAAGCAGGGATTGCCCAAAGCTCTGATCGACGTTCTCGTGCGCGTCTTCGCCAACGATGTGGATTATCAGCGCGCCACCGTCCCCGGCGATTCGATCGAGGCGTTCTTTTCCGAGCCCGGCGAGATCGACCCGCGCCCGGAACTGCTCTACGCGATCATGACGGTCCGTGATCAGTCATACAAGTATTACCGGTTTCAGACGCCGGACGACAACATGGTCGATTTCTATGACGAGAATGGCCGCTCGACCCGGAAATTCCTGCTGCGCAAACCGATTGCCGAAGGCGAGATGACCTCTCCGTTCGGCATGCGTTATCACCCGATATTGCATTTCACGCGGATGCATACCGGAGTCGACTGGGCCGCGCCGATCGGCACGCCGATCTATTCGGCCGGCAATGGAGTCGTCATCAAGGCCCAGTGGGACGCCGGCTACGGGCGGCGAGTCGAAATCCAGCACGCCAACGGCTATGTGACCACCTACAATCACCTGTCCAGCTTCGGTCGCGGCATCACCGAGGGCGTCCACGTCACACAGGGCCAGGTGGTCGGCTATCTCGGCCAATCGGGATTGGCCACCGGGCCGCACCTGCATTACGAAGTGATCATCAACGGCAACTTCGTCGACCCCCTGGCGATCAAGCTCGCGCGCACGCGCGAGTTCGACGGCAAGATGCTCGCTCTTTTCAAGCGCGAGCGCGACCGGATCGACGGGCTGATGGCGCAAGCGCCCTCGGCCGCGGCGATGGCTGCCGAGAAGCCGGTTCCGGCGCCGGCTGGAACGACCGCCAAACTCAACTGAGCGCAACCGCGAGACCTCCGCTGTCGTCGCAGCCAAATCCGAGGGCGGCGCGAATCGCCGCCGGGGAGACGCCGCAGGCGCGCAGCTTTGTGAGCGAAGGCGACTGACGGCGCTTCGACAGTTTCGCCCCGTCCGGGCCGAGCACGAGCCGATGGTGGCGATAGCGCGGCGAGGGCAGGCCGAGCAGCGCCTGCAGCTGCCGATGGACGGAGGTCGCGGCAAGAAGATCGCGGCCGCGCACGACGTCGGTGACGCCCTGCAGCGCATCATCCACCGTCACCGCGAGATGGTAGCTCGCCACGAGGTCGCGCCCGCTGAGGATGACGTCGCCCCAGCGCTCAGGCTCCGCAGCCTGTTCGACGGACGTAGACCCTTCGCCAAACTCGGACCAGACGAGGCGCGACGGCGCGCGTTCGATCGCGCGAGCCATGTCGAGCCGCGACGCCCGTTTCTCGCCACCGGCGATCCGCGCGGCGGCCTCGCTTGCAGAGACCGTACGGCAGGCCCCGGAATAGAGCGGCGCTCCATCGGGATCGCGGCCTTTCGCAGTGCGCGCGACTTCGGCGCGGCTGCAGAAACAGGGGTAGAGCAGTCCGCGGGCCGCGAGGCCGTCAAGCGCGGCGATATAGTCGGCCGCGTGGTCGCTTTGCCGGCGCGGCGGCGTTTCGAAGCGAAGGCCGAGCCAGGCGAGGTCGTCTTCGATCGCCGCTTCGTATCGCGGCTTGCAACGCGTGCGATCCAAGTCTTCAATGCGCAACAAGAGGCGGCCGTTCAGGTCCGCGGCGACGCGCTCGTTGCAAAGCGCCGAATAGGCGTGGCCGAGATGTAGGGGTCCGTTCGGCGACGGGGCGAAGCGCAGGACCGGCGAAGCCGCGAGGACGTTGGAGCGCATGGGCAAGAAACCGATGCATAGGAGGCCGGCCCGCGCAAGGGGCGCGAAACGCGTCGTCGTCCCGACCAGGGTCTATCATCCAGGGCCTCCGATCGCGGACGAGGCGAGCCTGCGACAGGCGGCCGAGGCCTTGCGCGAAAGGGACCCGGAGCTCATCGATAGGCTGATGGCGATCGGAGGACCGCCGCCCTTGCGTCGCCGCGAACCGGGCTTTGCCGGCCTTGCCGCCATCATCGTTTCGCAACAGGTGTCGGTCGCGAGCGCCAAGGCCATTTTCGGCCGCCTCGAAGCCCGCATCGTCCCGCTCGAAGCCGCCCGGTTCGCCATTGCGACCGAGGACGATTTGCGCGCCTGCGGCCTCTCGACGCCGAAAATACGCGCCTTGCGCGCGCTCTCCGAGGCCGTCGCCGAAGGCGGCCTCGATCTTGCGGGTTTGGCCGCGCTCGACGCCGAGAACGCGCATGCGGCGCTCGTGGCGGTGAAGGGCGTGGGCCCCTGGACTGCAGACATCTTCCTCTTGTTCTGCCTCGGACATCCCGACGCCTTTCCCGCAGGCGATCTCGCCCTGCAGGAGGCGGCGAAGCTGGCGCTTAAGCTCAAGACCCGGCCGGACGCGGCGCGGCTCGAGCGGATCGCCGAGCGCTGGCGCCCGTGGCGCGGCGTCGCGGCGCGCATGTTGTGGGCCTATTACCGCGGGCTGAAAGAACGATCGGGGATGGTCCTTGCGGAGGCTTCGGGTTCAGGCAGGTCGCGTGATTTACGGCCCGGAGCCCCTCGATGAGCGCTGCCCTGGACGGACCCCGCCTCCCTGCGAGCGGAGGCCGCGCGAATGGGCTCGTCGTTTTTCTGCATGGCTATGGCGCGGACGGAAACGACCTCATCGAACTCGGTCGCCAGTGGCGGGCGCTCCTGCCTCAGGCCGCCTTCGTCTCGCCTCATGCGCCGGAACGCTGCCTGGGCGCGCCGATGGGCCGCCAATGGTTCGCGCTCTCGAACCGGCCGCCGGACGATCCGGCCGGCGCCGAAGACCGCTGGAACGGGGTCGTCAAGGCGCGCGGCGCCGTTGACGCCTTTCTCGACGCCGAACTTCAGCGCCTCGGGCTCGACGATTCGAAGCTGGCGCTGGTCGGCTTCAGCCAGGGCACGATGATGGCGCTGCATGTCGGATTGCGGCGCAGCCGCGCCCCGGCTGCGATCGTCGGGTTTTCGGGCATGCTGGTCGGCGAGGACCGGCTGAAGGAGGCGACGGCGCGCGACGCGCGCGGCGCGCCGCCGCCCGTCCTCCTCATCCACGGCGACCAGGACCCGCTGATCCCGCTCGAAGCCATGTTCGTGGCGGCTGAGGCGCTCGCGGGGGCGCAAGTTCCGACCCAATGGCATCTATCGCTCGGAATCGGGCACGGCATCGACGCAGGCGGCCTGCAACACGCCGGGCTCTTCCTTGCCCAGGCGCTGACGGGCCGAAGGGGCTAGTCCGGCAGCCCGCAAGAAACAGATCGCTCGCGGGCCTCTTCAAGGATTTAGGCGCCAAAAATTGCAACTTTCGCGCGCTCGCGCCGCGGCGGTTCGGACGGGATGCTCTACCAAGCCAGGATACCAGATCTTGTAGGTTCGGGGCGTCCGTGGTCCTATCGTTCCCGGGCGTGGATTCAATGTTTTCAAACCTTTGCGGCGCCGTTTGCGGGCGACTCGGCTTGCCTGTAGGGCGCGGTCGCCGACCGCGCCAAGGCGGGGTCACCGACCCCGCCCTACAGTCGAGAGCGACGGTCGGCTCCGCTCGACCGGCGTTCGCCCCATGCCGCCGCCCGTTCGACCGGTGGCGGAGGTTGGCGACGGGAGGAACTGCTTCGACGGAACCGAACACTGGAAATTCGCTTGACGGTCTGGGAACAAAGATAGAACATATTTGCAGGCTTGGCAAGAGAATGTTGCTCGACGGGATGTTCCGCAATCCAATCGCTGGAAAACTTAGGGCGCGAACCCCAACCCCGCGTAGAAGCGCCAACTGCGCGCTTAGGCTCAACGCGGCCGCCCCCTTCTGGGTCAAAACTCAATCGGCGTGTCCGGAGGCGACCGCCTTGGTGAAGGGTTTCGGACGCCGGCCGCCTGCGGCGGCGGTCGTGCGGGTTCAGGGGCCGGCGTCCGAAGCGGAAGTCTCGGTGTCGCCAACTTCCGACCGCCGCGTGGCCCGGAAATGTGCAATGCGAAAAATGCATGTCTCATTCCCAAATCTCGAACTACCGCTTCTGAGAAGAGTTATCATGTTGGGGCACAGCGGCTGGACGGCTCGATAGGCGCCAGGAGCAGGAACATGATCCCGCTCAAGACGATTTCGAAGACGCTGAACTTTTGGCGCCGATCTCGCGAGGCGGCAGCGCACGAATTGTCTTGGCGTCTTTGAGAGTGAACTGAGCGATCTCGGCGTACCCCGCGGGGATATCGAGGATGCGGTACAACGCCGCGTCGTAACCAGGATGGGCCGCCTGAAAGCAACGCACCAGCGTGGCGAGCGACATAATCAAAACACGACGTGGTTCTCTTTGAGCTAACGCCGGTTCCGGGGCCGGCAGACCAAGGGACGCGAGATGGGAATTGTCCGCTTTGCGCTGAAGTTTCCGCACACGTTTTTCGTGTTGGCGGCGTTCATCCTGGTTCTCGGCGTATCGGCCATTGTTTCCATGCCGACTGACATTTTTCCCGAGATCGACATCCCGGTGGTGACTGTCATTTGGCAGTATACGGGCCTCTCCACGCCCGAGATGGAGCAGCGTGTCACAACCTACAGCCAGTATTCGATCTCGTCGAACGTCAACGGCATCAGAGATATGGAGGCGCAGACTCTCAGCGGCGTCTCGATCCAAAAGATATACTTCCAACCCGACGTCGATATCGATCTGGCGATCGCCCAGATCGTTTCGGCCACCAATTCTATCCGCGCCCTGATGCCGAACGGCATCCAGCCCCCGACCATCGTCCGCTACAACGCTTCCAGCGTGCCGGTCCTTCAGATCTCCTTGAGCTCGGACACGCTCAGTGGCTCGCAGCTCTACGACTACGGCATCTATCGGATGCGCCAGCAGCTCGCGCCGATTCACGGCATTACGCTGCCGACGCCCGCCGGCGGGAAATATCGGCAAATCATGGTCGACATCGACCCTCTGAAGCTGCAGGCGAAAGGCTTGACGCCCAACGACGTAGTCAACGCCGTCAATGCGCAGAACCTCACTGTCCCTTCAGGAACGTCGAAGATGGGAGATCTCCAATACACGGTGAGAACCAACGCACTGCCGGCGACGATCGACGACCTCAACAATACTCCTGTCAAATTCGTGAACGGCGCGACTGTGTTCATCAAGGACGTCGGGCAGGTTCACGACGGCTGGCTAGTCCAGCAGAATGTCGTTCGCGCGGAAGGCAAGCAATCGGTTCTGCTCAGCATCATCAAGAACGGCAACGCGTCGACGCTGGCGGTCGTCAACGCAGTCAAGAAGGCATTGCCTATCGCCCGCGCTTCCGCGCCGAGCGGCATGCAAATCCAGGAGCTGTTCGATCAGTCCGTCTTCGTTAAAGACTCGATCGTCGGATTGCTGAGAGAAGGCGCGATCGCCGCGGGTCTGACGGCGCTCATGATCCTATTATTCTTGGGCTCGTGGCGCTCGACCCTCGTGGTCATGGTCTCAATTCCCCTGTCGATCCTAACATCGCTCGTCGTCCTCTATTTTCTCGGCGAGACGATCAATACAATGACGCTCGGCGGCTTGGCGCTGGCGATCGGCATCCTTGTCGACGACTCGACGGTGACGATCGAAAACACCCATCGCCTCCTTTCGGAGGAAAGAATGGCGCTGCCCGCAGCGACGCTGAATGGCTCGGCCGGCATAGCGGTCCCTACTCTGGTCTCCACCTTGGCGATCAGTTGCGTGTTCACCTCGGTCGTGTTCCTCGAAGGGCCGGCGAAGTTCCTTTTCACGCCGCTGGGCCTTGCGGTGGTTTTCGCGATGCTTGCTTCCTACGCACTGTCCCGGACGCTGACGCCAATCTTGATCGGCTATCTGCTCAAGAGCGAGCATCACGGCGAAGCGGGCGCAGAGCGCGGCTGGTTTGCGCGCCTCAATGCAGGGTTTAACCGGGGCTTCGAACGCCTTCGCGCGAGCTACGCCGACCTTCTAGCTGGCTTGGAGAGGCGCCGATTTCTCGTGCCGGCGGTGGCGGGATGCGTTCTGATTCTCGGCGGCGTGTTGTTCAACTTCGTAGGGCGCGACTTCTTTCCCCCGATCGACGCGGGCCAGATCCAGCTCCACGTGCGCGCTCCCCCTGGAACGCGCATCGAGAAAACGACGCAAATCTTCCAGGCGATCGAGAACGACATTCGCGAAATCATCCCGGATCGCGACCGCGACCTGATCGTCGACAATATCGGCCTGCCGGCGCGCACTTATAACTACGCGTTCATGGATGGCACGGCAATCGGCGTTAACGATGGCGTGATCCTGGTAGCGCTCAAAGAGGGGCACGCGCCGACGGCCGACTATGTCAAGAAATTGCGCCAGGCGCTTCCCGCAGCCTTCCCGGAGAACATTTTCTATTTCCAGCCAGCCGATATCGCCACCCAAATCCTCAATTTCGGCATCTCCGCGCAAATCGACGCGCGGACGGTTGGATATGATCGGGCGAAGAATCTCGTCGTCGCCAAGGATCTTCGCCGACGGATGGCGGCGATTCCCGGTCTGCTGGACGTCCATCTCCAGCAGGAGTTGGACGGGCCGGATTTTTTCGCCAATATCGACCGGGCGCGTGCGACCGAATTTGGGATCACGGCGACCACGATCGCCAACGATATTAATATCTCTCTAAGCTCTTCGGAGCAGGTCACACCCAATTTCTGGACCGATCCCACCAATGGCATCCCCTACTATCTCGCGGTGCAAACGCCGGAGCATCTCGAGAGCTCTTTGAATGAGCTCAAGAACACGCCGATCGGCGCCCTCTCGGCGCCTACAAACGGCACGGTGCCTGCCTTGTTGAGCAATGTCGCGACTTTCAAACGCGGCGCCACGCCAACAAACCTGAACCAAGCCAATATCCAACCGGTCTACGAGATCTTCGCCAATACCCAAGGCCGCGATCTCGGCTCTGTGTCCACCGACATAGACCAAATCGTCGCGGAGGAGCAAAAGCAGCTCGCGCCGGGCAATCACATCGAGGTGGTGGGCCAGATCGAAAGCATGAACGGGGCCTTCCGCAATCTGGGCCTCGGCCTTATATTCGCGGCCGTATTCGTTTATCTGCTGATGGTGGTCAATTACCAGACCTGGGCAGATCCCTTCGTCGTGATCTTGGCGCTGCCTATGACGCTTTGCGGCATTGTGACGATGCTGTTTGTCACTGGCACAACGCTCAGTGTTCCGTCGCTCATGGGCGCGATCATGGCCGTCGGCGTCGCTTCGGCGAATTCGATTCTGCTCGTCACCTATGCGCGCGAGCAGCAGCCCGCCGGAAAACCGGCGCGCGAGGCCGCGATAGTGGCCGCCCATACACGAATTCGGCCCGTGCTGATGACCGCGACGGCGATGATCGTGGGTATGATCCCGATGGCCATCGGCGAGCCCGGCGGAGAACAAAATGCCGCTTTGGCGCGCGCGGTTGTCGGCGGCCTGCTTTTCGCCACGCCGACCACGCTGTTACTCGTGCCTTTTTTGTTTGCGATGCTCCGCAAAGGAGCCGACGGCAAGACGGCGCATGGCGTATTTGCTGAAGGATTGGAATGATGGCGACGCGGAACGAGATTCGACCGGTCGAGCTTCTCCGGCCAAATGAACCCGAGCCTGTTCGCGAGCCCGAACGTAAAACCGAGCCGGAATCGCCGCCTGCTGGCGCGGGCCGCGCCGGTCGCCGCATGCTGGGGCTCGGCGCATTGATCATTTTGCTCGGCGCGGTGGGCTACGGCGGTTGGCGCCACTATCAGCTGCATACCGAAGTCATCGCGACGGCGGAACAAGCCCGCGATTCCGTGCCGTCAGTTCTGACGGCGCCTGTGCGTGCGAGCGCGCTGACAAGGTCGGTCATTTGGCCGGCCTCAACTCAGGCTTTCGCGGCGGCCGAGATCTACGCCCGCGCGACCGGCTATATCGATAAGCGTAACGTCGACATCGGCGACCGGGTCAAACAAGCTGATCTGCTGGCGGAGCTCGCGGTGCCCGAGCTGGATGACCAGATTTCCCAAAACGAAGCGACGCTCAATCAGCTCCGAGCGGCGCTGGAGCAGGCGCAGGCTAACCTGAAGCTCGCGCAGGTGACCTGGGACCGGGATCGGCCTCTGGTCGGTGAAGGCTGGGCGACCCAGCAGCAGGGTACAGTCGACGTCCAGACCCTGAAGGCGGATGATGCCGCGGTCAGCGTCGCGCGGGCCAACGTGGAGGCTCAGGAGAAACAGCTCGCGACGCTGCGTCAGAACCGCGACTATGCATTGGTGAGGGCGCCGTTCAACGGCGTCGTCACGCAGCGCAACGTCGATGTCGGCAGTCTGGTGCAGGGCAACGCCAACACCGGCACCTTCATGTTCGAGGTCATGCAGAGAGACGTGATCCGCGTCTTTGTCTACGTGCCGCAGGATGAGGCTTTCGGCGTGGCGCCAGGCGTTGAAGCCATCGTGCGCGTACCTGAAATTCCGACTCGCGGGTTTCCCGGCAAGGTGACCCGGATCGCAGACGCACTGCAAAGCGGCACGCGCACCCTCTTGACCGAGATCGACATTCCCAATCCCGACGACGCGCTGCCGCCCGGGGTCTATTGCACCGTCGAGCTGAAAATCCCGCGTGAAACGCCGTCGCTGATCGTTCCGGCGGGAGCGATCGTGTTCAATAGCGATGGTCTCAACGTCTGGGTGGTTGAGGATGGCGTCGCCCGCGTACGCCACGTGACCGTCGCGCGCGACTTTGGCACCACCGTCGAGGTCAGCGCGGGCGTAAAAGACACCGACCAGGTCATCCTCAATCCTCCGGTTGACTTGACCGAGGGCCACAAGGTGAAGATCCGGCAGGCGCCGCCCGGGCAGATGTCGTGAGCCCGGACGGCTAGCTGGGGAACGCGAGCCTGCACCCGCTCGCGTAAGGACCCGCAGCCTTCTCGCCTTCAACCCACACCCGCGGGGTGAACACATCGAACGGGTCAGCACCCTGCGGATGCACTTCACCCACCAGAATCGTGCTCATCAGCTCGTGGTCGTCGGCCTTGAAAGATGCGCGATTGCGGTCGAGCGCGATATCCGCCGGCAACGTGTATCCCTGCAACGCGCGGGCAAGCTGGACTGCATCGAGCGACTTCTCCTGATTGGCGATCTGGGCGATCGTGCGGATCCCGGCGTAGCCGAACCAACTGCGCGCGCTGGCGGCCTTGCCGGTGCGGCTGCGGACGGCGGCGTCGAACGCTTTAACCCCAGGAACCTCAGGTTGATTCCACCACCATTCCATGGTCCACCAGCCGACCCTGGCCGCGTCGGGCACGGACAGAATGCTCTCCAGCTCGAACAGAGCGCCGCCGACGGCCATCTCATCAGTGAGCTTGAAGTTCGTGATCTGCTTCAGGCTGTTGACCTGATCTTCGCCGCCCATGAGATCGATCAGCACATTTGGGCGAAATGCCGCCGCATTGGTTAGAGCGTCGGAATAATCTTCGGTGCCGACCGGCAGAATGGCGGCGGCCCAGCCGCCGCCATTCTGGCGAAGCTTGAGTTCGAACGCCGCCTGCAGCGCATGGCCGTATACGTAATCGGGCGTCAGAAAATACCATCTCGCGCCGAATTTTTCGATCAGGACTTCGGCAATCGCGTTCGCTTCCATCGTGGTTGATTTGCACACGCGAAAGACATTCCAGTTGCACTGGCTGCCGGTGATTTCGTCGGTATGTCCGCCGGTCACGATATGCAGCTTGCGTTTCTCAGCCGTCACGCGCGTCATGGCCAGCGCCACCGCCGAGTTGACGTTGCCGGCGATGAACTCGACCTGACCGTTGTCGATCAGCCGCCGGGTTTGTTCGACGCCGGTCTCGATGTCGTTAGCAGAATCGGCAACGACCAGCTGCGCCTCACGACCAAGAATGCCACCGCTGTGATTGATTTCCTCGATGGCGAGCCGAGCGCCTGCGACTTCCGCTTCGGCAAGCTGCGCAAAGACCCCGGTGAGCGGCTCGACCATTCCGATTTTTACCGGCGCGTCTTCGCGAGCCCGGATTGGAAACGGCGCCCCGATCGTGCTCGCGGTCCATACCAAGCCGGCTTTGAGCACGGCGCGCCGGCCAATTCGACACGCACGCGGCGACGTCGCTTTCCGCGCTATCGAGTACAAGTGGTCGGCTCCGCGGCGCCCGGGTATAGATCGAACTTAGTGGCCCTCGCTCACTCCGGCAAGGCAGCTGTTCTCGAGAGCTAGGGCGCGATCTGGGCGCAAAACTAGCGCCTTCCATGCATTCCGTCTGCCAGACCGAGACCATCAGAGAATTGCCGCCATTTTAACCCCGCTGAGCCTAGTTGCGTGCGCTGTTTCCCATAGTGAGCTGGACGGGGACTTCTGCTGCGTCCACTCCTCGTGTCAAACGCGCAAAATGGATGGTCCCGCTAGTTCGGCCCGGCGCCAGACGGCATGTTCTCGACGGAATTGTTGTCAGGTTAGGCGAAATCAGCGGCGTGCTCACGCATCTTAGCGGTTGAACACGCAAACTGACTGAGGAGAGACAAGGAACGACCTCTTGGCGCGCCTGTTGCGTTCCGGCTACGGCCGCTTTCTGGCGCTCTTCCCCCGTACCAAGCTGATCCGGAAGGACAGCAACGGGTCGAAGCCGGTCGCGCTCATTTTGGGGGTTTGACTCCTTAGGGCAGCATGCGTCCGGGCGGACGCGATCCCGCTCCCGTTGTTCTGCGGCCTGCGCATTCCTTCGAAACGCGGCGCGCCATTTCCTCCTGAGTCCATAAGGCATGTCTGTGTGGATAGCCGGGACAATCACTGGATCAACTCCGTGGACTGCATCCGGCCGACCTCACTCCGGGCCTCAGCGGCCAGCCGCCCCGATCCGCTTCTCCAGCGCCTCATAAAGCGGGTTCACCGCGTCGAACACTTGCTCAAGCGCGGCGACGCTGACCCGTTCCGCGCCCTGCTCGAGCAGAAAGCCGGCGAGGTTCGCGGCCTTGGCGCGCGCGCAGTGGAGGGCGACGAAGCCGTGCGGGTCGACGTGTTCGCCGGCGGCGGCGACGGCCCCGAACTGCTCGGCGGCTTTTTCGACAATGAGATGCGCACGCGCCGGCAGCCTCGCGCGCACTTCCCGCGACGCCCGGGCTTCTTCGGTGGCGGCGATGCGGTCGAGGATGGCGCGCGCTGACTGCCTTGCGTGCGGCCCCCAGGGCGCGGCGAGCGAGGCGACGAGCGTCGCCTGCGATTTGAGGATAATGCCGTCGTCGAGGGGTTTCAGCGCATTGGCGGCCAGCGTCGCGCCGGTCGTTGTGATGTCGACGATGAGTTCGGCTGCGCCCGCGGCCGGGGCGCCCTCGGTCGCGCCGAGACTTTCGACGATGCGATAGTCGGCGACGCCGTGCTCGGCGAAGAAGCGGCGCGTGAGGTTCACGTATTTGGTCGCGACCCGCATCCGCTCGCCGCGGCTCGCGCGATAGGCCGAGGCGACATCCTCGAGGTCGGCCATCGAGCGCACGTCGATCCACGCCTTCGGCGCGGCGACCACCACATTGGCGTGGCCGAACCCAAGCGGGCTCAGGAGCTCGAGCTTGGCGTCGACGTTCGGGACCTTCTCGCGCACGAGGTCCTCGCCGGCGACGCCGAAATGCGCCGCGCCGGCCGCGAGCTGGCCGACGATCTCGGCGCTCGAGATATAGGCGACCTCGACACCGGCAAAGCCGACCACCGCCCCGCGGTAGTCGCGTGCGCCGCGCCCCTGCGCGAGTTCGAGGCCCGCGCCGGCGAAGAACGCGGCGGCCGCCTCCTGCAGCCGGCCCTTGGAAGGGACGGCCAGCACGAACGGCGGCTCGGCGGAGGCCGCGGCGTCGAAGGCCATCAGAGCCCTCTCCTCGCGGGCAGCCGGTCGATCGCAATCGCAGCGCCGACGGCGGGAATGTCGTGCGCCGCGCCGAGGCGCCGCGCGAGCCCGTCGTACCGCCCCCCGCCGAGCGCCGGCCTGGCGTCGGGCCGCGCGGGATCGCGCGCCTCGAAGACGAAGCCGGTGTAGTAGTCGAAGTCGCGGACGAACGCGGCGCTGAAACGGGTCTGGCCGATCGCAACGCCTCGGGCGGCGATAAAGCCGTTGCGCCGTTCGAACGCGTCGAGCGCCTTGCCGAGGTCGAGCCGGGCGTCGTCGGCGAGCGCCCGCAGTTTCTCCGCGGCCTCGTCGGGATCGCCCGAAATCGCCAGAAAGTCTTCCAGCGCCTTGCGCTTCTCGGCTTCGATCGGTTCCCCGGAGCGGAGCGCAGCCTGCTCGAGGAAGCGATCGGCGATCTCGCCTGCGGTGCGCCCGCCGACGGCGTCGATGCCCGCGATCGCCAGGAGATCCTCGACCAAAGCCTTGGCCCCCGCGTGGTCGGCGCTTTCCATCGCGGCCAGCACGCCGGGCTGCGCGAGCGCGCTTTGGCCGGGTCCGTCGAGGATGGCCGAAAGACTGCGTCCATGGACGACGCCGCGCCTCAGGCGCCGGCGCCACACGTCAGGCAGGGCGAGCGAGGCCAGCACGGCGTCGAACAGGTGAACGTCGCCGAGCCGCGCGTCGAGCGGGCCGCCGGCCAGGGCCGCCGCTTCCATGGCGAGGGCGAAAATCTCAGCGTCGGCCGCTTCCGCATCCTTGCGGCCGAAGCTTTCAAGCCCGGTCTGGGCGCGCTCCCCCTGTTTGGCCTCAGCGCGGAAAACGGGGCCGAGATACGAATATTCCGCCACCCTGCCGGCCTCCGGGGAGGCGAGATAGGTCCGGCAGACGGGGATCGTATATTCCGGCCGGAGGCAAAGTTCCTCGCCCGAGGCGCCGTTGGTCAGAAAGAGGCGCCCGCGAATCTCCTCCCCGGACATGTCGAGAAAGATCGCCGCCGGATGGAGAACAGGCGGCTCGATCCGCACGAAGCCGGCAATGAGGAAATGCTCGAGCGCGCGCTCCCCGGCGCTCGGAGCGGCCTGCACGTGGGAATCTAGGATCGCATTCACCGGATCGTCCTCAAACTGGCGCATTCCTTTAACAAACGCCCGGGAGCCGCGCAGCCCTTTTCACTTTCAAAGGTGAATGCGGCCTTCGCCGAGGCTTTTTGTTGCCGCCACGGCTCGGCCGTGGTCGGATGGGATTGGGCGCGTTCGGCCCCCTCGAATTATCGGTCCAGCGGCAGGAGATGACGTCCCGTTCCGTAGTGCAGGTCCTGTGCTGGCTTGTGCTCGCGCTCGCGCTCATGGGCGGCGCCGCGGCGCAGGAGCCGACCCCGCTCAACCTCGACACGACGCAGGCCGCGCTGAACACGATCGACGCCGCGCTCAAGGATTCAAATCTTACCGATGCGGACTTGCAGCGTCTGCGCGGCGAGAACGACCCCCTCGGCGTCGCTCTGCAAGCGGCGATCGCCGACATGACGCCGAAGCTCGCGGCTTCGGTCAAACGGCTCGCCGAGCTCACCCCCAAATCGAAGGAAGCCGCGCCTGCGACCGACGCCGCGACCGCGGAGCTCGAAAGCGAGAAGGCCAAGCACGACGCGCTCGACGCGAGGCTCCGCGCCGCGCGCGCCATGCTGCTCCAGGCCGACGACTACGCGACCCGGATCGGCCAGAAACGGCGCGAATTGTTCGCCCGCGAAACCTTCGCCAGATCCTCCAGCATTCTCAATCCGCAGCTCTGGCTGAGTGTGTGGAGCGAAATTCCGCTCGACGCGCAGGTGATGACGGCGCTCGTCGGCGGATGGCTCGCAAGCCTCGCCGGACGCGCAACCGTCCTCCATCTTCTTGGCCTGGCGGGCCTTGCGGTTCTGCTGGCGCTGATCGCTATCCCGCTGCGCTGGTTTGCCGGCCGTTTCATTTATCACCCCGTCGACGACGACCATCTAAGCCGGCTGCGTCGGGCCATCGCAGCGGCCTGGATCATTCTGGTGTTCGCGGTCCTGCCGCTGCTGTGGCTCGGCGTCTTCTCGTACGCGCTCGACCTTTTCGATATCTCGGAGCCCAGAATCCAGGGCGTTCTCGACGCGGTATTCGATGCGGCGCGCCTTTTGATCGTGTTCAACGCGCTCGGCCGTGCGATGCTCGCGCCCGACGACAAGGGTTGGCGGGTTGTGGCGGTCAGCGACCGTTCCGCCAGGCTAATCTTCCGCGCCGGCATGACGGTCGCGGCGGTGTGGGGCGTGGAGCGGCTGATGGAGCCCGCCGCCGATGCGATCGCCTCGCTCAACCTTGCGGTGGCCGCCCGGGGGCTCGGCGCCGCGCTGATCGCGCTCGTCGTCGCTCGCCTGCTTCGACGTCTATCCACCCCGGTCCCCGGCTCG